>JBPYFB010000532.1:0-5402 GCA_051986465.1 Rugosimonospora sp. | reverse complement strand
ACGCCGACGCCGCCTACGTACCCGTCGATCCCACCCACCCCATCGACCGGATCGCCGCGATGCTGCGCGACGCCGGCGTGCGCGCGGTCATCACGATCCCGGAGGTGGCCGACCGGCTGCCGGCCGGTTCGCCGCCCACGCTCGTCAAGCCCGACGCGCACCACGCCCCGCCGAGCTGGGTCCGCCACCCGGACCCCGAGGAGCTCGTCTACGTCGTGCACACCTCGGGCTCGACCGGCCGGCCCAAGGGCGTCATGGTCCGGCACGGCGCGATCGCCGACCGGGTCTGGTCGATGCGCCGCAACCTGCGCCTGCAGGAGCCGGACGTGGTCGTCGCGGTGGTGCCGATGACGACCGACGTGGCACAGCTCGGCCTGTTCGTCGCGCTGGCCGGCGGCGGCCGGATCGTGCTCGCCGGCGATGACGACGCCCGCGACCCGGTGTCGCTCGCCGGCCTGCTGCGCAAGGAGGGCGCCACGCTCATGCAGGCGTCCCCGACGACGTGGCGGCTGCTGGTCGAGTCGGGCTGGGCACCGCCGGCCGGCTTCCGCCTGCTCTCCGGCGGCGAGGCGATGAGCGCCGACCTGGTGAGCCAGGTGTGCGCGACCGAGGCCGAGGTGTGGGACAACTACGGCCCGAGCGAGGTCACCGTCTTCTGCTTCGGGCGCCGGCTGCGGGCCGGCGGGCGCGCGGTCACGATACCGGCCGCGAACACCACCACCTACCTGCTCACCGACGACCTCGAACCGGTCCTGCCCGGCGTACCCGGGCAGATCTTCGTCGGCGGCGACGGCCTCGCCCGTGGGTACCTCGGCAACCCCCGCGCCACCGCCGACGCATTCCTGCCGGATCCGTTCACGAGCCGGCCGGGCGGCCGGCTCTACGCGACCGGCGACATCGGCCGCCGCGACGGGCACGGTGGCGTGGAAATCCTCGGCCGCCGCGACCATCAACTGAAGATCCGGGGGTACCGGGTCGAGCTCGGCGAGGTCGAGAACACCCTGACAACCCACCCGGCGGTACGGGCGGCAGTGGTGCATCCGGTACCCGGCCCGCGGGGCGAGGCACAGCTCGCCGCGTACGTCATCCTGCACGATTCCCGGGTCCCGCTCGACGAGCTGCGCCAGCACGCCGGCCGGACACTGCCCGGGTACATGGTGCCGACGCATGTCGTCGCGCTGGAGGCGTTCCCGCGGCTGCCCAACGGGAAGGTGGACCGGGCCGCGCTGCCGGCACCCGGTACCGGCCGGCCCGACGTCGCCACCGCGTACGCCGCACCCGAAGGCGATGTCGAGACGGCGATCGCCACGGTCTGGGCCGACCAGCTCGGCATCGAGCGGGTCGGGCGGGACGACGACTTCTTCGCGCTCGGCGGCCACTCACTGCTCACCCTGCGGATCATCGCCCGGCTGCGCCAGGACCACGACATCCGCGTCACGTTCCGCGAGTTCCTGGTCCGGCGCACGGTACGCGGCCTGGCCGAGGCGGCGGCGCAGGGCGAGGCGCCGGCCACCCGGCCACCCGCGCTGCTGTGGCTCGCCCGGCGCGGTACCGGTACTCCGCTGTTCTGCCTGCACCCCGGCGGCGGCGCGGCGCGCTGGTACCTCGACCTGGCCGACGCGCTCGCACCGGACCGGCCGGTCGCCGCCTTCGAATGGCCCGGCCTGCACGGCGACTTCGGGCCGGCCGGCAGCATCGCGCAGATCGCCACCGGGTACCTCGCGGAGCTCAAGGCGGCCCAACCCAACGGCCCGTACCACCTGCTCGGCTGGTGCGGCTCCAGCGGCATCGCGCTGGAGATGGCGCGGCGGCTGCACGCGGCGGGCGACCAGCCGCGGCTGATCCTGCTCGACCCGGTCGTCGACACGATGGCGCGCGACAACGCCGCGCTGCTCGCCAACGTGGCGGTCTTCCGCCGCGCCGAGGAGCTGTTCGGGTCGCTGCACGAGGTGGCCGGCGACGCGCGGCGCGACCTGCGCGCGGAGCTGGTGGCGGTGCTGCGCGGCGTGGTCGACGACGGCGACGTGGTCTTCGAGGACGAGGACCTCGGCGACGCCTGGGCGCACCGGCTGCGCTCGTGGCGGGAGCTGCTGGAGGTACGCCTGCACTACCGCTTCCCGCGGTACCCGGGCGCGGTGGACCTCGTGCTCTGCGAGGAGCTCGCCTCCGACCGGTACGAGGCGATCCTCACCCAGAAGTTCGACGACTACCTCGACCAGTGGCGGCGGCTTTCGGCCGGCGGCTTGCGCATCCACCAGGTACCCGGTGACCACCGCGGCGCGCTGCGGCCGCCGCACTGCTCGACGCTGGCCGCCACGCTCAACCGCATCATCGACACCGACGACAGCGCCGAGGAGTGAGTGGCATGGCCCGTCATGTGATTTCCCTGCGCGACCTCGCCGAGGCCGACCTGGAGTGGATCGTCCACCGTGGACTCGACCACGCCGCCGAGCCGGGCCGATCGGGTGCGCGCCTGCGCGGCCGGATCGTCGGTATCTTCTTCACCAAGACGTCCACCCGCACCCGCACCTCGTTCACCTCGGGCGCGCTGCGCCTGGGCGCCCAGGTCGTCACGTACGGCCCGGCCGACCTGCAGCTCGCCACCGGAGAGTCCATTGAGGACACTGCCCGGGTACTCGGCGGCATGCTCGACGGCCTGGTCATCCGCACCGCCGGTCCGGTCGGCGAGATGCGTACGTTCGCCGAGCACTGCGGTGCGGTCGTCAACGCGATGAGCGCGCAGGAGCACCCGACCCAGGCGCTTGCCGACCTCACCACGATGTCCGCCCACTTTGGACGGGTGAAGGACCTGCGGGTGCTCTACGTCGGCGAGGGCAACAACACCGCCGCCGCCCTGGCCCTCGCGCTGCCCCGGTACCGGGGCGTGGAGCTGGAGCTGCGCACCCCGCCCGGGTACGGGCTGGAACCCGGGCTGCTCGCCGAGGCGCGCCGGCTCGCGGAGCAGTCCGGTGGGCGGGTACACGAGCAGCACGACATGGCGGACCTGCCCGCCGAGACCGACGTCGTGTACACCACGCGCTGGCAGACCACCGGAACCTCCAAGCCGGACCCCCGGTGGCGGGAGGTGTTCGCACCGTTCCAAGTGGACAGTCGCGTGATGCGCCGGTACCCGGATGCCCGCTTCATGCACGACCTGCCCGCGCACCGGGGCGAGGAGGTCACCGCCGACGTACTTGACGGGCCGGCCAGCATCGCCTTCGAGCAGGCGCGGTTCAAGCTGTACAGCGCGATGGCGGTGCTGGAGTGGTGCCTGGGTTCCTGAGCGACCTCCTCCCGCCGGCGGTGGCGACCTGCGAGGTGCGCACCGACGGAGCGTTGGAGGATACGCTGTTTCCCGAGGAGCGATCGGCGGTCGCCGGCTCGGCCGAGCACCGGCAGCGGGAGTTCGGCACCGGGCGCGCCTGCGCGCGGGCGGCGCTCGTGTCGCTGGGCGTACCGGCCGGCGCCATCCCGCGCGGGCCGCGGGGCGCTCCACAGTGGCCGGTCGGGGTGGTCGGCAGCATCACGCACTGCGCCGGGTACCGCGCTTCGGCCGTGGCCCGCCACCCGGACTTCACCGCGCTCGGTATCGACGCCGAACCCGACGAGCCGGTACCGCACCGGCTGCTCGCGCGCATCACCGGCGAGCCGGAGCGGGCGCACCTCGCCGAGCTGGCCCGGCGCCACCCGGACGTGCACTGGGACCGGCTGCTGTTCAGCGCGAAGGAGTCCGTCTACAAGGCGTGGTACCCGCTCACCGGCGAGTGGCTCAACTTCCTCGCCGCCCAACTGCGCTTCGACCCGGCCGGTACCTTCGCCGCCCGGATACTGGTACCGGAGCAGTCGCCCGAGGGCCACAGCATCTTCTACGGACGGTGGTTGGCGCGCGACGGACTGGTCATCACAGCGATCGCGGAGTAGGCCGCCGCGCCGGCATGCCCGGGCGGTAGGGCATGCCCGAGCGGAAGCGTAGGCACAGCCATACGACCGGGACCGTGACGGCGGCGAAGATGCCGGCGATGGCCGCGGCGAGCAGCCAGCCGGTCAGGACATGCAGGACCGCCACGGCGGCGAGCAGCGTGCACACCGTGATGTACAGGTCACGCATTGCCGCGCGGCGGCCCCGAGCTACCGGGACGGTCACGGCGCGGCGGTTGGCGACTGGCTCGTCCTTCCGCAGGTGCCGCTCGATGTCTGCCCACTGGTAACGCTCGTCCTGGCTAAGCATCCTGGTGGGTACCCCGGCCTGTAGCGATTCATGCACGCCGGTTGGCCGGGCAGCGCCAGAGCTGGGCGAGGCCCTACGATCGTGGCCGATGCATACCGAACCGTTGACAGTGACCGGCCTCGCTGGATCCGTTGTCCTCGAGTCGGCATTCTTCGCCGGCAGGCACACGGTCACCGTGGGTGGGCGACCCGCCACCCGTATCGGCCGGCGCACGTACGCGCTGCCCACAGCCGGTGGTGCGACGGTCGAGGCCAGGGTGCTCTCATCCTCTGCGGCGGGCCGGTCGGCGTCGTGATCGGTGCGCTCGCCGTGCCCGTGAACCTGGCGGTCGCGCGGCTGGTCGCCCCGACCCGCGGCAAGCTGCTGATGATGATGGGGGTGTTCGCCGCCGCGGTCATGGTGTTGTTCGCGATACTGGGCGGGCTCGACCTGGCCTTCGGTGACTAGCCTTCGGTCAGTGAGTAGGGAGGCTCCGATGATCGGCACATTGCGCGCGGTGGCGCTGGACGCCCGTGACGCCCGGCGGCTCGCCGCGTTCTACACCGCCCTCTGCGGCTGGACCGAGCTGTACGCCGAGGACGACTGGATCGCGATGCAGACCGGGGACGGGTGGCGCATCGCCGTACAGCGCAGCCCCGACCACGTACCGCCCCGGTGGCCCGACCCGGCGTACCCGCAGCAGGCGCACCTCGACCTGCGGGTGCCGGACCTCGACGCGGGCGAGGCGAAGGCGGTCGAGCTCGGCGCCGAGCTGCTGCGCAGGAACGAGACCTGGTACACGCTGGCCGACCCGGCCGGGCACCCGTTCGACCTGTGCCTGTTCCCGGCGAAGCAGGAGACCACGGTCATGGGCGTGATGCTCGACTGCCCGGACGCCAAGGAGCTGAGCACCTTCTACGCGGAACTCCTCGGCAAGCCCGTCACGTACGAGGGCGAGGGCATGGCGATGATCGGCGAGGACGGGGCGCAGCCGCTGATGTTCCAGCAGATCGCCGAGTACCACGCGCCACGCTGGCCCGATCCCGCGTATCCACAGCAGATCCACCTCGACGTGACGGTCGAGGACGTCGACGCGGCCGAGGCGGCGGCGCTGAAGCTCGGCGCCACCTCGCTGTCCGCCAGCGGGGTGAACTGGCGGGTCTACGCCGACCCGGCCGGCAAGCCGTTCTGCCTC
>JBPYFB010000531.1:0-3993 GCA_051986465.1 Rugosimonospora sp. | reverse complement strand
CGGCCCAGTTGCGCGCCCTGCTGACGATGGCGACCGGCCATACCGTGCTGCTGTCCACACCCGAGGCCGACGAGCAGCGCTCCCGCGCCTGGCGGCTGTACCGCCGCTTCGGCTTCGTCGACGTGCTGCGCGAGTTCCACTTCCCCGGCGACGACCGGGCCTTCGCCATCCTGGGGCGCGCGCTGCCACTGTCCACATGAGAAGGTGGTGGCCGCTCGGCATGCTCGCGCTCGCGCAGATCGGCTACCCGGTCACGCGCGGCCACCACCGCGCGACCCTCGTGATTGTCACGGTGCTGCTGGGCTTCGCCTTCTCCGTCGCACACGCCGTGCGCACCCGGGGCGGGCGCGCCGGGGCCGCGCTCGTCGCGGTGACCGCCGTCGGGGGCCTGGCCGTCGAGATGCTCGGCGTCCACAGTGGATTCCCCTTCGGAGGGTACCGGTACAGCCAAGCCCTGGGTCCGCGCGTGTTCGGGGTACCCGCCGTCATCCCGCTCGCCTGGACCTGGATGGCGTGGCCGGCCTGGCTCGCCGCCGGTGCCGTCACGCAGCGGCGCGCCGCCCGGGTGGCCCTCGCCGCTTTCGGGCTCGCCGCCTGGGACCTGTTTCTGGATCCGCAGATGGTCGCCGCGGGGTACTGGCACTGGCGGCATCCGGCCCCGCACCTGCCGGGCGTACCGGGCGTCCCGCTCACCAACCACCTCGGCTGGCTCGGCGTGGCGGTACTGATGATGGCGCTGCTCGCAGCCGTCGACGCCACGCCCGTCGAGCCGCGCCGGGACGCGCCCATGCTCGCCCTGTACCTGTGGACGTACCTGTCGAGCGTGCTGGCGCTCGCGGCGTTCCTCGGGCAGCCCGCGGTGGCCGGCTGGGGAGCGCTCGGCATGGGGCTCGTCGCGCTGCCCGCCGCCCGGGCGATGGTGCCCAGGTGACCGCGCTCGCCTGGGCACCCGTACTGCTCGCCGCCGCGCTGGCCGCGCATACGGCCGTGAACGTGGCGCTGCTGCGGCGGGTACCGACCGAAGCGTCCACTGTGGACGAACCGGTCGCCGTGCTGGTACCCGTACGCGACGAGGCGCCCCGGATCGTCCCGTGCCTGCGCGCCCTGCTCGCCCAGCAGCGGGTACCGAGGCTGTCCGTCCTGGTTCTCGACGACGGCTCGACCGACGGTACGGCCGACCTCGTACGCGCGGTGGCCGACGAGCGGGTACGCCTGGTGACCGGCGGGGCGACGCCGCCGGGCTGGTTGGGCAAGCCGTACGCGTGCCACCAGCTCGCGAGGCTGGCTCCGGCGCGGGCGCGGGTACTCGTCTTCCTCGACGCGGACGTGCTGCTCGCCCCGGACGCGCTCGCCCGCGCGGTACCCGCCGCGAAGGGGTTCGACCTCGTCTCGCCGTACCCTCGAATGGTCGCGGTGTCCGCGGCCGAACGCCTGGTCCAACCGCTCCTCGCCTGGTCCTGGCTGACCTTCCTGCCGCTGCGCCTGGTGGAGCGCTCGCGCCGGCCCTCGCTCGCGGCGGCCGGCGGCCAGTTCCTGATCGTCGACCGCGCCGGCTACGAACGGGCCGGCGGCCACGCGGCAGTGCGCGACCGGGTGCTGGAGGATGTCGAGCTGGCGCGGGCGATCAAGCGAACCGGCGGCCGCATTTCAATCATGGACGCCGCACGGATATCGAGCTGCCGGATGTACGGGTCGTGGTCCGAGATCAAAATCGGCTATACCAAATCGCTGTGGGCGGCGTTCGGCTCCTGGCCGGGCGCGGCGGCCGTCGTGGTCCTGCTCCTTTTCGGGTATGCGTTTCCGCTGCTCATCGCCGTGATAAATCCGCTGGCCGGGCTGCTCGGGTACCTGCTCGGGGTCGCCGGCCGGATCCTGACCGGAGGCGCGACCCGCGCCCGGACGTGGCCGGACGCGTTCGCCCAGCCGATCTCGGTCGTCCTGTTCGGCTACCTCGTGGCGCGCTCGTATCGCGAGCATCGGCACGCTCGGCTGACCTGGAAGGGCCGGAACGTGGACAGCCGAGAACGTGGCTAGCCCGAGCCGGATCGCCGTGATCGGAGCGGGCGTGGGCGGCCTGGCGGTGGCGGCGCGACTGGGTGCTGCCGGGCACCGGGTGACCGTCTTCGAGCAGGCGGCGACCGTGGGCGGCAAGCTCGGCCGGTACGAGCGCGCGGCACCCGACGGTACGTTCCGCTTCGACACCGGCCCGAGCCTGCTGACACTGCCGCAGGTGTTCGAGGAGTTCTTCGCCGCGACCGGTACCCGCCTCGCCGACGAACTGGACCTGGTACCGCTGGATCCCATCGTGCGCCACGTCTTCGCCGACGGTACCGCCCTGGACTCCTGCGCCGACCCGGAGGAGTTCGCCGCGCGCATTGCCACCGCACTGGGTACCGGGGCGGCCCAGGACTGGCGGGCGCTGTGGCGCCGGGCCGCCCGCGTCTGGTACGCCTCCTGGCACCACGTACTTACGTCCACTGTGGACTCTCCGTGGTTCCTGCCGCGCCTCGCCTGGCGGGTCGGCGACCTCGCCGCGATCGCTCCCGGGCGGTCGCTGCGCTGGCTGGGCCGGCGGTACCTGCGCGACCCGCGGCTGCGGATGCTGCTGGACCGGTACGCGACGTACGCGGGCGCCGACCCGAGGCGGGCACCGGCGGCGCTGGTCGCGATCGCGTACGCGGAGCTGGCCTTCGGCGGCTGGTACCCGCGGGGCGGTTTGGGTACCCTCGCCGACGCCCTGCTGCGCCGGTGCGAGCGGTGGAGTGTCGAGGTGCGTACGGGCGAACGGGTCACCCGCGTCGAGACGGCGGGCGGGGCGGTGACCGGGGTACGCCTGGCCGGCGGTCGCGCGGTACCGGCCGATGTCGTCGTCTCCAACGCCGACGCCCTCGCGCTCCACCGCGACCTGCTGCCCGACCCCCGGCGCGCGGCCCGGCTCGCGGACCGCAGCCTCTCCGGCTTCGTCCTGCTGCTCGGCATGCGCGAGACCCCGATGGAGCAAGGCAACGCGGTCTACTTCCCGGCCGACTACGACGCGGAGTTCGACGACGTGTTCAGGTACCGCCGGCCGGCGCGCGACCCGGCCGTGTACGTGAGCACGCGGGGCGCGGTGTGCCAGGTGCTGGTCAACGCTCCCCCGTACCCGGACGTGCGCTGGGACGGGTACGCCGACCGGGTCCTTGCGATCCTCGCGCGCCGCGGGCTGGAGCTCCGCGACCGGATCGCGTTCCTGGAGGCCCGTACCCCCGCCGACCTGGCGGCCGCCACCGCCGCCACGGACGGGGCGATCTACGGTACCGCCGCCCACCGGCTGCTCCGCCCGGCCAACCGCGGGCCGGTGCGCGGCCTGTACCTCGTCGGCGGTTGCACGCACCCGGGCGGCGGCCTGCCACTGGTCACGCTTTCCGCGAAGATCGTCGCTGACATGATCGTGGCGGACTGGGTCGGGCCGGCCTGAGCCTCAGTCCCGCGGATCGGTCAGCAGCGGGAACGTCTCCGCGCTCAGGTCCTGCGTGGCGTCGTCATCGCCCAGGACAGCGGAGGCAACGAGCGGGCCGCGGGCGGCGACCGGAACCGTAGCGGCGTCCGGGGTGGCAGAGGGGTTCGGGGTGGCAGCGGCGATCGGGCCGGTAGCGGCGACCGGCTCCGGCGACCGGCGCCCCAGTACCCGCCGCACAGCCACCAGCAACTGCGCGAGCCCGATCAGCGCGACGGCGTCCCAGACGGCGGTGGCGAGGGTGGCGCTGCCCGCGCTCACGTCACCGCTGAACAGGGTGCCCAGCGCGGCGAGGAGCAGGCCGAGCGCCGCGAACGCGGCCCGGACCGGCCGCTCGGCGATGGTGATACGGCCGATCTCGTTCATGCCGGCACCGACCCCGCGGGCGCGCACGTACTCGTGCAGCCACGCCACCGCGAGCGTCACCGTCACCAGCCACACCGGCACGCCCACCAGTCCCAGGGCCACCAGCCAACACAGCTCACTCAAACGATCGG
>JBPYFB010000530.1:0-4174 GCA_051986465.1 Rugosimonospora sp. | reverse complement strand
GCGCGCCGATGTGGACGACAGCCTGCCGCTGACCTTCGGCGAACTGCGCGACGCGTTCGAGCGGGTGGTGGGCGCGGACGCACCCTTCGAAGAAGTGGCGAACCCGAAGATGATGCGCCGGACCGTTGGCGGCAACACCAGGCTCGCCGAGCGGTACCGGGCCGGCCGGGTGCTGCTCGTGGGCGACGCGGCACACGTGCACTCGGCCATCGGCGGCAACGGCCTCAACCTCGGTCTGCAGGACTCGATCAACCTCGCCTGGAAGCTGGCCGCCGAGGTCCACGGGTGGGCGCCGCCGGGGCTGTTGGACACGTACGACTCGGAGCGCCGGCCGGCCGCCGAGAAGGTCACGATGCACACGACGGCGCAGGGTGCGCTGGTCGGACCGGGGCCGGAGGTGACCGCGCTGCGGGTGCTCTTCGGCGAGATGCTGCGCGACCACGCCACCGTCCAGCGCATCGCCGACCTCATCTCCGGCGCGGACATCAGGTACGCCGACATGGGCGGCTGGGCGCCGGACTTCACTGTGGACGGTCGGCGGCTGGCCGAGCTGACCCGTACCGCGCGGCCGCTGCTGCTCGACCTGACGCCCGAGGCGAGCCTGGCCGCGAGTGCGGCACCGTGGCGGGACCGGGTCGACGTGGTGACCGGGCGCGGCGCCGGTACCGCGGCGACCGGGCTGCTGTTGCGGCCGGACTGCTATATCGCCTGGGAGTCGCACTCGGTCCAGCCGGACGCCGAATCGTTGGTGGCGGCACTGGCACGATGGTTCGGCCCGGCGCGCCCGCCGCTTCCGGCCGGCGCGGCGTCCGGCCAGCCGGCGAGCGACCGCGCGTAACCGGCGTGCCCTGCCATACATCGCGCTGCCCTACCCGTGGGCCACCTGCGGGCGCTTCCTCGCCCTGCCCGGGCCAGCCACGGCGGACGCGGTGGCCGAGGTGGCGGGGTGGCTGCGGGCCCGATCACCACAGTGGTCATTGCTGGTACGGCCGGCGGACGAGCCCGCGTTCGCCGGCTTCCAGCGATGGGAGCTGACGACCACGTTCTGCTCGTACCGTAAAGCCATGTGGCCCATCGTTTTCGTGCACGGACTTGTCGGTGCCTTCGCGGACCCCCGCGCCGTTTCGCTGCTGCGGCCGGCCGGTGTTGTCTGCCCCGACCTGCTCGGCTACGGATCTGAGTCCGGCACCGCACCCGACCGCATCACCATCGACGCCCAGGTGCGGTACGTCCGGGACACCCTCGACCGCACCGTGCCCGGTACCCGCGTCCACCTCGTCGGGCACTCGGCCGGCGGGGTCATCGCGATGGTGTTCGCACACCGCTACCCGGACCGGGTGGCCGCCGTGGTCAATGTCGAAGGCAACTTCACCCTCGCCGACGCCTTCTGGTCGGCACAACTCGCTCGCAAGACGCCGGCCGAGGTACGCGACCTGCTGAACGCCGACCGCGATGAGCCGGCGCGCTGGCTACGCGACGGCGGTATCGAACCGACCGAGGAGCACATCCGATTGGCCACCGAGGCGCTGGCGTACCAGCCGGCCACCACTCTCCATGCCATGGCACGCGCCGTGGTCGAGTTCACCGGCCGCCCCGACTATGCGCCACTGCTGCGCGAGGTCTTCCAACGCACCCCGGTCCACCTCGTCGCCGGGGCCCGGTCCAGGCCCGGGTGGGACGTACCCGAATGGGCGCTCGCCGCGGCCGCAAGCTATACCGAGATACCCGACACCGGTCACATGGTGATGCTCGAAGCACCACAAGCCTTCGGCGAGCTACTCGTCGAACTCACCAAGGACACCTAGGTCGCAGACGTACCGGTGACCAGATGGGGTATCGATCGGGCCGCGATGAATACGGCAAGCGCGATACACAACACGCCAAACGAGACGGAGAGCGTGCGGGGCCTGGCCCGGGTGCTGACCTGTTGCCCGGCGATGCTCCCGGTCATGGCGGCGATGGCGAAGACGGCCAACAGCGGCCAGTCCAGCGCGGTGGACGATGCGAGGCGAACGGCCAGGGCGGTGCCGGCGTTGATGGCGATGACGAGCAGGGAGGTGCCGACCGCGGTGGGCATGTCGAAGCCGAGCGCGAGCACGAGCGCGGGTACGACGACGAAGCCGCCACCGACGCCGAAGAAGCCGGTGAGCAATCCGACACCGGTTGCCGTCAGGACGACGCGTGCGGCCCGTACCACCGTCGCCCGTCGATCGGTCGTCGCCGGTGCGGCCGGCCGCGGGCGGCGACCGCGGCTGGCGAGCATGCCGGTGGCCGCGACGAGCATGAGCGCGGCGAAGCCGGCCAGTAGCAGGTCGGGATTGGCGTGGGCGCTGGCTTTCGTGCCGGCGTAGGTGCCCGCGACCCCGAGCAGGCCGAACAGAAGGCCCTGTCTGACGCGTACCCGCCCCTCCCGGCGATGGGCCAGCATCGCGGTGACCGCGGACAGGCCGACGACGACCAGCGCGCCGGAGGTGGCCGCGTGCGGGGACTGGCCGAGCAGGTACACCAGGGCGGGTACCGCCAGGATCGACCCACCGCCGCCCAAAGCGCCCAGCAGCAACCCGATACACAGCCCCACCGGTACCGCGAGCATCATGCTCATCGTCGGCCTCGACGCTGGGGCAGTTGCTGGGCGGACAGTTCCAGCTCCGGATGGCGGGCCGACCACTCGGCCACGAACGCGAACCGGTCGCCGCGTACCAGGCTTTCCCGCCACTCCACCGGTCGCCCGCCGGAGCAGCCCAGCCGCTGTACGAAGAAGGCTGCCTCACCGGCCTGCAGCCCCAACTGCCGGGCGTGCCGGTCGTCGGGTACCACCGGTGTGATGTGTTCCCGGCCACCCTCCACCCGTACGCCGCAGCGGCGGGCCAGTTCGTCGTAGAGCGCGGTATGCGTGAAGTCCACCTCCAGCAGCGGCGCCGCGAAGGCGGCCGGCAGCCACGCCGTATCCACCGCCAGCGGCTCGTCATCGGCGAGCCGGCGGCGGCGCAGCTCGACCAGGGGTGCGTCGGCGGGAATGCGCAACTGCGCCGCGGCCCGGGCGTTGCTGGTGCGGCGCAGTCGCAGTACCTCACTGCGCTGCCGCGCGCCCTGCGCCTCCACGGCGCGGAACAGGCTGTAGAGGGCGCCGAGGGGCTGCTCGATACGGGAGCGGTCGACGAAGCTGCGCCGGCCGCGCTCGGCCACCACCACGCCGCTGGTTCGCAGCTCCCGCAGCGCCTCGCGGACTGTGTGCCGGCTCACCCCGTACTGCTCGACGAGCTGGTTCTCGGGTGGGAACCCGTCGGTGAAGGCTCCCGCGTCGAGGCGTCCGCGCAGGTCGGCCGCGACCTGGGCCCACAGCGGCAGCGCATTGCGCCGGTCCACGCTCGCCGGGCCGGGGTCGCCGGTCACGTCCGCTGCCATGATGCCTCCCGCGTCAGATCCGCTTCGGGGTTGTCGTTGCCCGCCTAATGTACGTACATTCGGACTGCAACGGCAAGGCCAAGCTCTGCACCGCCTGAGCACGCCGCTGAATGAGGAGTAGCACCATGCCGCACATCGTGCCGATCGACACGCCCAGCCTCGGCGACCGCAGCTACCTGGTCCACGACGGGCAGGTCGGCTTCGTCGTCGACCCGCAGCGCGACATCGACCGGATCCTCGACGTGGCCCGGCAGGCGGGCGTAACCATCGCGCACGTCTTCGAGACCCACATCCACAACGACTACGTCACCGGCGGGTACGCGCTCGCCCGGGCCACCGGGGCCGGGTACCACCTCAACGCCGCCGACCCGGTCAGCTTCGAGCACACCGGGGTGGTCGACGGGGACAGCGTCGAAATCGGCGCGCACATGCGCGTACGGGTCCTCGCGACCCCTGGGCATACCTTCACCCACCTGTCGTACCTTCTGGAATGGGACGCCACGCCCACCGCGGTGTTTACCGGAGGCTCCCTGCTGTACGGCGCGGTCGGCCGCCCCGACCTGCTCGGCGAGGAGTACACCCCCGCCCTCGTCCGCCGCCAGTACCGTTCCGCGCAGCGGCTGGCACACGACCTGCCCGACGAGGTCGAGGTGTACCCGACCCACGGGTTCGGCAGCTTCTGCTCCACGAGCCAGAGCCAGTCCACCGCCACCTCCACGATGGGGCAGGAGCGCCGCGTCAACCCGGCCCTCACCACGGACGAACAGTC
>JBPYFB010000529.1:0-7840 GCA_051986465.1 Rugosimonospora sp. | reverse complement strand
CGGGCGAGTACCGAGGCGGGCTGCACGGCCCGTACGCCGAAGCCGGCCAGCCGCAACGGATTGCGCGGCAGGCGGGCGAACGGCCGCAGCACGTCGACCGCGAGCGCGTCGAAGTTGCGCACCAGCGGGGCGAACAGCGCGCTCCAGGCCTGCCCGTCGGAGCCCAGGCCCTGTGCGGTATCGGGAAGCGAATGGTGCAGCGCGGCGCCCCGGCCACCGTCCAGCGGGTGGGCCAGGTCCACCTCGGGCCACAGCCAGGTCACCCCGTGGCGCTCCAGGTCCAGGCTCCGCAGCACCGGCGAGCCCACCCCGAACGGATGGAACGCCGAACAGTGGTCGTGCAGCAGGCCGGGTACGGTCAGCTCGCCGCTGCGGGTACCGCCGCCGATCTCGCCGGCCGCCTCCAGGACCGTGACGGCGACACCCGCCTGGGCGAGCGTGACCGCCGCGACGAGGCCGTTCGGCCCGGAGCCCACGACCACCGCGTGTGCCATACCCAAAGGCTACGTTGACCAGATCCACGGGCCACATCGACTGCGTTCCCAGGCGCCATTGACCGAAGGAATTCAACGTGCGTAGAATTTCTACATCACGCCGCCGGAGGAGACCGTCATGTGGGCGATGATCGTGAAAGAGTTCCGCCAGCTCCGTCGCGACCGGCGCACCCTCGCGCTGATGATCGTTCTGCCGCTGCTGCTGCTCATCGTGTTCGGCTACGCCGCCAGCTTCGACGTCACAACGATCCCCACCAAGGTGGTCGGCTCGGGTGCCAACAGCGTGGCGGCGATCCTGCGGCCACCGCTTAAGGTGACGAGCGTCGATACAGGCCAGGGGCGGGCCGAGGCCGAGGCCGCGCTGCGCGACGGGCGGGTGCCGGTCGCGGTGGTGGCCGACCAGAGTGGAGTGACGGTACTGGTGGACGGCTCGGAGCTGTTCACCGCGTCCGCCGCGCGCCAGGCACTCGCGCAAGCGTCCACATTGGGCGTACACGTGCAGGTGCTGTACAACCCCGACCTCAAGACGTCGGCCGTGATGGTACCGGGGCTGGCCGGCATGATCCTGCTGTTCGTCGGTACTGTCATCACGAGCCTGGGCGTCGTACGGGAACGGCAGAGCGGCACCCTCGAACAGCTTGCCGTGATGCCGTTCCGGCCGCGGGACGTGTTCCTCGGGAAGATCGTGCCGTACTTCCTCGTCGCCGCCATCGATCTCGCCGTCGTGGTGGTCGTCGGCAAGCTGCTGTTCCACGTGCCGTTCCGCGGTTCGGTGCTGACCTTCGGGTTGGGCGCGCTGCTGTTCCTGTTCGTCACGCTCGGCGTGGGCGTGCTGATATCCAGCGTCTCGCAGAACCAGGGGCAGGCGATCCAGCTCGCGATGATGACGCTGCTGCCGCAGATCCTGCTCTCCGGCCTCATCTTCCCGCTGCGCTCGATGGCGCCCGGGGTGCGGTGGATCGGGTACCTGCTGCCCCTGACGTACTTCACGCAGATCTCCCGCGGCGTGATGCTGCGCGGCGCGCCGATCGGTGCGCTGTGGCAGCCGCTGCTCTTTCTCGCGCTGCTCGGCGCGCTCGTGGTCACCCTGGCGACGCTGCGGTTCCGCTCGTTCCTCGCGCCCTCGCCGCGCCGCGAGCGCCCGCGTAAGTCCACCGCGACCCCGGCACCGGAGCCGGCCCGATGACCGAGTTCGGCGTCACCGACCTGTCCGTCCACTTTGGAGATACCCGCGCGCTCGACAAGGTGACTCTGCGGGTACCCGCCGGACAGGTACGCGCCGTGGTCGGTGGCGACGGCGCCGGCAAGACGACCCTGCTGCGCGTCCTCGCCGGCGCGGTCGCACCCACCTCCGGCGAGGTCCACCGCCCCGACGCCCCGCGCATCGGATACCTGGCAGCCAGCTCCGGTACCTATCCCGACCTGTCCGTCGCGGAGAACCTGGAGTTCTCCGCCACCGCCTACGGGGTACCGGTTGCGCAGGCGCGCGAGCGGGCCCAGGAATACCTGGAGCGCACCGGGTTGGCGTCGGTGCCGGGCCGGTTGGCGGGCAACCTCTCCGGCGGTATGCGACAGAAGCTCGGCGTCATCCGCGCCATGCTGCACCGGCCGGATTTACTCGTACTCGATGAACCCACCACCGGCGTGGACCCGGTCAGCCGCGCGGACCTGTGGTGGCTCATCGCCCGGGCCGCCGCGCAGGGCGCCGCCGTCGTGCTCTCCACGACCTACCTCGACGAGGCCGAGCGGGCCTCCCGGGTACTGCTGCTCGACCACGGGCGCGCGCTTGTCGAGGGTACGCCCGCCGACATCGTCGCGGCGGTACCCGGCGCGATCCGCCGGATGGCCGCCCGGCCGGAGGGTGCCGCCGCCCGCCGCGCGTGGCGGCGCGGCACCGCCTGGCACGTCTGGGATCCGGACGGCCGCGACGGCGTCCCGCCCGACATCCAGGACGCCGTCACCGTCGCCGCGCTCGCCGAGGAGGTTTCACTCGCCGGGAAGACGTCATGAACCAGGGAGACGTCATGAGCCAGGGAGACGTCATGAACCAGGGAGGCGACATGAGCCGGGAAGGTGACATGACCGTTCTCGCGCAGGCCGTCGCGGTGAGCCGGCGCTTCGGTGGCTTCGTCGCGGTCGACTCCGTGGACCTGGCGGTGCGCCCCGGCGAGGTGCTCGGTCTGCTCGGTGCGAACGGCGCCGGCAAGACCACGCTGATCCGCCTGCTGCTGGGCCTGTTGCGGCCGAGCGCGGGCGAGGTACTCCTGTTTGGACAGTCGCCGTCCCGGCAGACCCGGCGGCGCCTCGGATACGTACCGCAGAGTCTCGGCCTCTACGACGACCTGTCACCGCGGGAGAACCTGGCGTTCGCCCGCGCCGCCTTTGCCGCGCCGGAGTCCGCGCTGCCCGAGGCACTCGGCGCGCAGGCCGATGTGCCCGTGGGTCAGCTCGCCCTCGGCGTGCAGCGGCGGGTGGCGTTCGCGCAGGCGCTCGCGCACCGCCCCGACCTCCTGGTACTCGACGAGCCGACCTCTGGCGTCGATCCGCTGGCCCGCACCCGGCTGTGGGAGACCATCCGCGAGGCCGCCGACGGCGGCGCGGGCGTACTCGTCACCACGCACCAGATGGAGGAGGCGCAGGAGTGTGACCGGCTCGTCGTCATGACGACCGGGCGGGTGGTCGCACAGGGCACGGTCGCCGACATCATCGGCGACGCGCGAGCGACCATTGTGGACACTGGAGACTGGGCCGCGGCGTTCGACGCCATCGAGGCGGCCGGGCTCTCCGCCGCGTTGGTGGGCAAGACCTTGCGGGTACCGGGTGCCGCGCCCGACGCGGTACGCGAAGCCCTCGCGTCGATGCCGGTACGGCTGCGGGAGGGGCCGGCCACGCTGGAGGAGCGCTTCCTCGAACTGTCCCGGACCGCGGCTTGAGCCCGCGCACCGGGCGGCGCGGCGGGGACAGCGGTACCCGCGAGGCGATCCTCGCCGCCGCCCGGGAGCGCTTCGCGAAGCACGGGTACACCGACGCCACCATCCGGGGTATCGCCGCCGACGCCGGTGTGGACCCGGCGCTCGTACACCACTTCTACGGCAGCAAGGAGCAACTGTTCCTCGCGGCTCTCCAGGTGCCGATCGACCCGCGCCGCATCGTCGACGCCGTGGTACGGGGCGGCCCGCGGGAGGAGGCCGGGCAGCGGATGATCCGTACCTTCCTCACCGTCTGGGGCAGCTCCGCATCCCGACCCGCGCTCCTCGCGCTGCTGCGCTCCGCCGCTACCAACGAGCAGGCCGCCACGATGCTGCGCCAGTTCGCGACCAGCGCGCTGCTGGCCCGCCTCGCCGAGCCGCTGGGCGTCTCGCGGCTGCGCCTGGAGGCGGTGGTGGCGCAGCTGTTCGGCATCGCCCTGCTGCGCTACGTCCTGCAGGTAGAGCCGATGGCCAGCGCCAGCGACGACGACCTCGTCGCCCTCGTCGGCCCATTCATCCAGCGGATACTCGACGAGCCCGACCCCGCGTGACCGCCCATAATCGCCGCCCTGACGGCCCCAAGATCGCCGCCCTGACGGCCCCAAGATCGCTGCCCTGACGGCCCCAAGATCGCCGCAATTTCATTGAAGTTGCGGCATCCCGGCCCTCTCAAGGCCGCAACTCCAATGAAATTGCGCGGATCTTGGGCGACGCGAGAGCGGCCCCGTCCGGGATATCATCCGGCGCATGCGGTATCGACTCCTGGGGAACACTGGGCTGCGTGTCGCCGAGCTCTTCCTCGGCGCGATGACCTTCGGCGATCAGGGTGGTGTCGGCGCCCCCGTGGAGGAGTGCCGGCGCATGCTCGACCTGTACGCAGACGCCGGTGGCAACGTCGTCGACACCGCCATCAACTACCGCGGTGGCGCGAGCGAGAGCATCGTCGGTGAGCTTCTGGCGGGCCGGCGCGACCGCTTCGTGCTCGCGACCAAATACACCGTCTCCCGCGACGGCGCCGACCCCAATGCCGCCGGCAACCACCGCAAGAACCTGCGGCTGTCGCTGGAGACCAGCCTGCGCCGGTTGCGCACCGACCACATCGACCTTTACTGGGTACACATCTGGGATCGGCACACGCCGGTCGAGGAGACCATGCGGGCGTTGGACGACGCGGTACGCGACGGCAAAGTGCTCTACGTCGGCATCTCCGACACACCGGCCTGGGTGGTGTCGCGCGCCAACACACTGGCGGAGTGGCGTGGTTGGACACCCTTCGCCGGCCTGCAGGTCCCGTACAACCTCTTGAATCGCGACATCGAGCGTGACCTACTCCCCATGGCCGAGGCGTACGGCATGACCGTCGCGATCTGGGGGCCGCTCGCGAGCGGCGTACTCTCCGGCAAGTTCACCGGATCCGGGCCCGTTCCCCAAGGCACCCGGGTCGACGCGGAGTCGCTCAGTGACCGGGATCGCGCCGTCGCGCGCGCGGTGCAGGAGGTCGCCGAGGAGCTCGGCGTCACCAGCGCGCAGGTCGCGATCGCGTGGACGCGGGCGCATTCCCGCGCGGTACACCCGATTGTCGGGGCGCGCCACGCCGACCAGTTGCGGGACAACCTCGCCGCGGTCGACTGCGAGTTGCCGGCCGACGCGGTGGCCCGGCTGGAATCGGTGACCGGCTTCGTGGCCGGCTTCCCGACCGACTTCATCGCGCAGACCTCGCCCTGGGTCTTCGGCGACGCGTCGAAGCAGGTCGATGGGCGTCGCTGACGCGAAAGCGGCACTGCCCACAGGACCGGGCGTGTACCGGTTCCGCGACGCGCGCGGGCACGTGCTGTACATCGGCCGTGCCACCAACCTGCGCCGCCGCGTCGACTCGTACTGGGGCGACCTGGGCGATCGCCCGCACCTCAAGCGGATGGTGCCGCGCATCGCCGGCATCGAGGCGGTCGCCTGCGACTCGGCCCACGAAGCGGCGTGGCTGGAGCGTAACCTGCTGGAGCGCACCCAGCGGGAGCACGGGCTGCCCCGGTGGAACCGGACCCCGGGCGGGCAGGAGGTACCGGCCTACATCCGCGTCGACGCGCGCTCCGGACTCCAGACCGTCCACTGTGCACAGAGCGGTACCCGCCACTTCGGACCGTACCTCGGCGGGGCGCGGGTACGGCTCGCCGTCTCCGGCCTGCACCGCGTGCTGCCGCTGGACTATACCGGCGATCGGCTGGCCGGTTCGGCGCGCGAGATGGCCCGGGTCCGGGGCGTCGACGGAACCGACCGGACCGCGCTCGTGGCCACGGTGACCGCGGTACTGGACCGGGACCCCGGTACGGTCGAGGCGGTACGCCGGGATCTGGTACGCCGTCGGGACTCTGCCGCGGCGTCGCTCGCCTTCGAACTCGCCGCCCGGATACACGAGGAGATCGAGGCGCTGGACTGGGTTGCCAGCACGCAGCGGGCAGCGCTACCCGAGCCGGCGGACTTCGACGTGTACGGCTGGGCCGGCAGTGTGCTCGTACACCTGGAAATGCGCGCGGGGCTGCTCTGCACGTGGCGTACGAGCCGGTGCTCGCGGCATCGCGGTGCCGCGCTCGTCGAGGCGACACCGGCGCCCTGGGCCGAGTTTGCCGCCCGCAACGCCGACCTCGCCGCCCGCCTCCGGCAGCATGACGCTTCCGCATGATCAGGGTGGATCTGCGTAAATTCGTCCTTGTGATCGAGCTCGCAATGCTGGGACCCTAGAGGAAATCGCCCGCAATCCCAGAATCGGAGATCGATATGCGACTCACCTTTCTCGGCGGAGACTCGGGTGTCAATGGGAGCCCGCGACTCTACTCGACGGATCGAGGCACGTTCGTCGTCCAGGGCTACCGCGTCGAGGATGCCGAGGCGCTGAGCCAGATGCGGATCCCCGACCACGAGACGTGCGTCGAGATCCCGCAAAGCCTCGTCCGGTACTTTCCAAAGAGCTGACGCCGCATGACGCTACTGACCGGCGGAGACTTCTTCGCACTGTTCACCACGTTCGAGCACACCGCTTACCGGTTGGAGGTGCGCGAACGCTACGGCATCGCCTACGAAGACGAGCCGGTGCGCCAGTTCCTCGCCGGCGAATCCGTCGACCGCACCTACATGCGCGACTGGCTCACCCTCATCGCCGAGCAGCGCCGGGCGGGCAAGCGGATCGAGCGGGTGCGGGTGGTACACCGCCCGCACTCCGACTACACGCGTTTCGGCCTTTGGCTGTGCCAGTTCAACACCGAGGCCGGCGAGGACATCCGCTACCTCAATCGCGACCAGGCCGCGGGACTCCCCGGACACGACTACTGGATCTTCGACTCCAGCCGCCTTTATGTCCTGCACTTCGACGCCTCCGACGACCTGCTCGGCGCCGAACTCGTGGCGGACCCGGCGACCGTGGTCCGGCACAACTACTGGCGCGACGCGGCCTGGCATTACGCTGTTCCACATGCCGAGTACGTCAAGATGACCGACAGTGCCGTCGAACATCCAACAGGCACGTGAGGCGCTCGGCGCGCACCTGAGGCAGCTGCGGCGCGAGACCGGGCTGAACGGCAAGGACTTCGCCGAGCGGCTGGGCTGGCATCCGTCCAAAGTGTCCAAGCTGGAACTCGGCCAGCAGACGCCGACCCAGGAAGACCTGGAGGCGTGGGTACGTGCCAGCGGCAAACCTGACGCGGCAGCCGGACTGGCCGACGAGCTCGCCACCATGGAGAGCTTCTACCGCGAGTGGCGGCGCCGGCTGCGCTCCGGGATGCTCTCGCGGCAGCAGGAGGCGCTGGACACGGAGTCAAAGGCGCGCAAGCTCCGCGGCTTCGACACACACTACGTACCGTTCGTCTTTCAGACGGCCGAGTACGCCCGGTACATGCTAGGCAAGGGGGCCCGGCTGCATGGCGCCCCCGACGACGTGGCCGAGGCGGTGGCCGTACGGATGCGGCGCCAGCAGGTGCTGTACCGGCCGGGCAAGGCGTTTCACCTTGTGATCGGAGAGGCGGTTCTGCGCAGCGGCGCCGCCGCTCCGCGCGAGGTCATGCTCGCCCAACTCGACCGGCTGGTCGCCGCCACCGCGCTCGGGCCACAGGTCAAGTTCGGCGTCATCCCCTTCGCGGTCGAGTGGCCGGTCTTCCTTGACCATGGGTTCTGGCTGATCGACGACGACCTGGTCATCGTCGAGACCATCGCGGCCGAACTCCGGCTGACCCGCCCGGACGAGGTCGAGGTATACACAAGAGTCTTCGACGAACTGGCGACGATCGCCGCGTACGGAGCCGAGGCCCGGTCTCTGATCACTCGCGCGCTCCTGGACCGCGAATCCGAAGAGAACCAACCGCCGCACGAGCAATAGCGAGGGATTGCTGG
>JBPYFB010000528.1:0-10319 GCA_051986465.1 Rugosimonospora sp. | reverse complement strand
CGCTACCGCCCCGGCGGCCGCCATCCCGCCCCACCTGACCAACTGCCGCCGGTTGATGCCACGTACGGAATTCGAGTCCACGATCACGAACCTTCCCCAAATCGAAGATTTGGCGGCCCGGGACGGCTACCCAAGCGCCAGAGGTCGTGGACCATGGTTCCCGGCGCGGTGACCCGGACGCCTCCGCCTGAGGTGCCGGTCCCCGGTACCCAAGGCTCGCGCGCGGCTGGTCAACCGCTTCGGTTGCAGTACGCCGACCATCGGCGACTCCCCAGTAGACAGTGGTCGTCGATTCGCCGGCAGGCATGGCTCACACGCTGGCAGGCACCTGTTCCGAATGCTGGCTGGCGGCCTGGCGGCGGGAGCCAACGGTGAAGGCGACCCCACCCAGCGCGGTCGCCACGGCGCAGAGGAGAAGCGTCGTCTGGTAGCCGAAGTGCTCGACCGCGACGCCTGCGAGGATGCCGGAGACCAGGAGGCCGGCCGTGGACGCGTTGGCGAACAGCGTGGTGGCGCGGCCGGTCGCCGGGGCGAGGAGATCCTGGAAGTAGCGGATGCCGGCCGCGCCGACGATCGCGATCCCCACGCCGCGCAGGACCTGGCCGAACACGAGCATCAGCATGCCCGACGCCACGACCGTCAGGGCGTTGTAACAGACGAAGGAGCCGAAGCCGCCGAGCATCAGGGCCCGCTGACTGACCCGGGCGGGTACGACGGTCAACCCCAGTGTGGCGACCACCTCGACCGCGGCGCAGACGCTGAAGAGCACGCCGATCGAGGCGGGCTGCTGGTGCAGGCCGCGCGTGACGAACAGCGGCAGCGCCAGCCCGCCCGCGAACATCGCGGTGAAGAAGAGGGTGACGCTCACGGTGAGCAGGACCGGGATGCCGCCCGGGGACGAGTTCGCAACGGTGACCGGCTCGGGGCGCGGCACGAGGAAAACGGTGAGCGCGGAGGCGAGAAACACCCCGGCGGCCGTCCACATCAGCCATGAGTAGCCGCCCCGGGACAGCAGGAGCGCGCCCAGCAACGGCCCGACGGCCCACGCCAGGGACCAGGCCGAGCGCAGCAGCGGCGTGGCA
Source organism: Rugosimonospora sp. (assembly GCA_051986465.1). Lineage (GTDB taxonomy): Bacteria > Actinomycetota > Actinomycetes > Mycobacteriales > Micromonosporaceae > DATEJJ01. The sequence goes on along the minus strand of JBPYFB010000528.1, from coordinate 9,237 downwards.
CGCTGCCCGGCGGCGCCCTCGCCGAGCACCGAGCGGGCCAGGGTGAACAACTGCGGGAAGGCCGCACCCATCGCCCCGAGCACCGTCGCCGCCATCAGGAGCAGCACCAAAAAGCTCGAAACCCGGGGCAGCAGCAGGTAACCCGCCGAGCCCAGGAGGGTCACGACGATCGCGTACGTTCGCGCGGGCCGGCGGTCGAACAGCCGCCCCAGCCACCAGCCGATCGCGATCCCGGCGATGGCGAACACCGAGGCCCACACCCCGATCTGGAGCGGCGTCAGGCCGGCCACATCGGCGCCGAACAGGACGATGTACGAGTTGACCATCGAGTCGGCGATACCGAGCAGGAGGACGGCGGCGAAGAGTGCGAGAAAGGGCACGCGATCTTCGTACCCGGTCAGGTCTCTTCGCCGACACCGAATTTAGGCGCTTGTCCGTACGGCAGTCGTCGCCAACGTGGTGGACTGCATAAGGAAGCGCCCACTCAGCGTATCGATGGCAGCCCCGACAGCCTCCAGTATCTCGGCCAGCTGCTCGGGGCGAACCCGGGTGAGGCCGCCGGTGGTGGGGAGCAGCGCCAGCCACTGGTCGCGGGTGTATGGCTGCTCCCAGTCGAATCGCCACTGTTCGGGGTCGTCGAACTGCTCGGTTTCCCGGAGGTTGTCGGCGAACTTCGCGTACATCGCCTGGTACATGTCCAGCGGACGCCGAGCCGGCATGGTGCTGAACGGTGAGTCTGTTACCACTCTCCGGAGGGCAGCGGCGAACGCCTCGGCCACCTCGATGGGCGGCTCGTACACGTGCCCGAAGATGGCCAGCCGCCCACCGGTACGCAGCACCTGGGCCGCCTTGACCGCGCCGGCGACCGGATCGACCCAGTGCCACGACTGGGCGGCGATCACCGCGTCGAATATCCGGCCGGCCGGCTCCCACGCTTCGAACGTCGCCACCTCGACCCGTAGACCGCGGGCGCGCGCGAGGTCGGCCATCCGCGCATCCGGCTCGACTCCGAGCACCGCGCAGCCGGCGGCCTGGAACTGGCGGGCCGCGATGCCGGTACCACAGCCCACGTCGAGCACGTCGAGCCCTGGGCTGCCGGCGACGATCCGGGCCACCAACGCGTCGGGGTAGCCGGGCCGGGCCTGGTCGTAGCGCTGCGCGTCGGTACCGAACGACTCGGCCACCAGCCTGGCCTTGTGCGGCTCCGCGCGGGACGGTTCCGGTCGCTCCTGCGGTAAAGTGGTCATGTGCCCACCTTAATGGGCGCACGCCCACTAGGCAACGGATGCCGGTGACGTATCGACCGGTGCGTATCGAAAGGACCTGTGAGTGCCGACTGGCGTGCACCTGCGCGACGCGCGGCAACAACTGTTCGACGCCGCCGAACGCGTACTGCTTCGAGATGGGCCAGAAGGGCTGACCAGCCGGGCCGTCACCGATGAGGCGGGCTGCGCCAAAGGCGTCCTGCACCGGCACTTCCCCGACTTCGACGCCTTCCTCACCGACCTCATACTCGACCGGGCCGCACAGCTTGAGACGCAGGCGAACGCGCTGCGCGAGTCCGCCGGCGTCGGTCCGGTGGCCGACAACCTCACCAACGCGCTCATCACCTTGTTCGGGCCGGTTCCGGTGGCGATCATCCCGCTCATCACCTTCCGGGACGAGCTACGGGCGCGGCTGCGGCAAGCCAGACCCGGTGGCGGCATCGCGATCCTCGCCCAGGTCACGACGGCGGTCTCCGGTTACCTTGCCGACGAGCGCGAACTGGGCCGCATCGCGGCCGACGCCGACATCGACTCACTCACCCTGTCCCTGGTGGGTGGTGGACACCTGCTGTTCGCAGACCGCGACCCAGGCCCGCCGACCGCGGCAACCGTCAACAAGCTCGTGACGACGGTGCTCGCCGACGTCTTGCAACGGCGGCTGCTCTAACCGCCGAGCACCAACGGCCCCGCCGCGGCCGCGCTGCGCATGCCGGCCATCGCCAGGATCAGGTACCCGCGGCGGCGTAGGTCGCGATGATCGCGCCCGTGCTGGTCACCTGGGTGCCGGCCAGCCGTAGTGGACGATGTGCGCCGTCGTCAGAGAACAGGCGCTTACCGCCACCTACCACCAGTGGGTCGATCATCAGCCGGAGTTCGTCCACCAGACCCACGGCCACAAGGCTCTGGACGAGCCCGGGGCTCCCGATGATGTGGAGGTCGTCGCCCTCCTCCGCCTTCAGCGCGCGCACGGCCACGCCGATATCGCCGCGCAGCAGCGTCGAATTCGGCCAGCCGAGCGGCGCGTGGAGAGTGCGGGAGGCGACATACTTCGGCAGCCTGTTCAGCGGCTCGGCGAGCACCTGCTGCTCCTGCGGTGCGGTCGGCCAGTGCGCGGCGAAGATCTCGTAGGTGCCGCGCCCCAGCAGGTACCCGCCTGCGCCGCGTACGTTCTCGATCACCCAATTCATGGACAGGTCATCGAAGTAGCGGCCGTGCCAGCCACCGTGCTCGAAGCCACCCGTCAGATCCTCATCGGGATAGCTGGGAGCCTGGACCACCCCGTCCAGCGTCATCCACTCGTTCGCGATCACCTTGCGCATCCCGCGGCCTCCTACCGGTCGTCGTCCGCCGCGTCACGTACCGGCGGAACACCTCTGTCACCCGCTGGGACGTAGCCAGCCGCCAGTCTTCGACATCAGGTGAGTGCGTTCTCGGGGCAGCTGTGGAAGGCGGCGACCCGCCACCCGTCGCCGACGCGCGCCAGTACCCAGGTGTCCAGCCACGGCTGGTCGGCCGGCTCGCCGGTCGCCGGTTCGCCGGCCAGCCGCACCCGGCCCCGGCTGACCACGATCGCCGTGTCCGGGGTCGGGTACCGGATGCTCTGCACGTCGAAGAGGCCGGTGGCACCCGCCAGCGGCCCGGCGAACAGTTGCTCCATTGTGGACCGTAGCGCCGCCCGGTCGGGTAGCCACATGCCGGGCATCACCACGGTCGCGTCTTCGGCGTACGAACTCGCGTACTTCTGCGCGTCGCCGGCCGCGAAGGCGGCGTAGAGGTCGTCGAGTACCGCGCGCACGTCGCGGTCGTCGGGCTGGGTCATGCTTCCTCCACGAGATTGTCGTCGTACCCGTGGAGAAGACGCGGCACCGGGCCGTTCTTGGACAGCCGCGCCTCAACCAGTCGCCAGCTCGTCGAGGCGGCGCCGCAGCTCGGCGCGCTCGACCGCGTTGTCGGTCAGCTCGATGGCCCGCCGGTACGCCATCGCGGCTCCGGACGGGTCCCCGGCGCGGCGCAGCAAGTCCGCCTGGGTCGCGTACAGCGGCTGGTAGCTCCGCAAGGCCGGCAACTCCAGCAGCGGAGCCAGCTCGCGCAGCCCGTCCAGCGGCCCGGTGGCGAAGCCGACCGCGGCCGCCCGGTGCACCCGGGTCACGGCCGACGAGTCGACCGCGGCCAGGGTGTCGTAGAGACCGGCGATCTGCGCCCAGTCGGTGGTACCGGTCGCCACGCCCTCGATGTGCAGCGCGGTGATGGCGGCCTGGATCTGGTACGGCCCGGGGCTGCGCAGCCGCAGCGCGCGGTCCAGCGCGGTGCGCCCCGCCAGCAACCGGTCCCGGTCCCACCGGGAGGTGTCCTGGTCGAGCAGCGAAACGTAGCGGCCGTCGGCGTCGACCCGCGCCGGGCGGCGCGCCTCGTGCAGTTCCATCAACGCCAGCAGCCCCCACACCTCGGCGTCCCCGGGCAACAGCTGCGAGAGCAGCCGGCCCAGCCGAAGCGCCTCCGCGCACAGGTCTGCCCGGACCAACTGGTCGCCGGCACTGGCCGCGTACCCCTCGTTGAAGATGAGGTACACCACGCGGAGCACACCGCGCAGCCGCTCCGGAAGGTCGGCGGAGCGCGGTATCCGGTACGGGATCCCGGCATCGGCTATCTTGCGTTTGGCGCGGACGAGGCGCTTGCCCATCGTCGACTCGGCGACCAGGAAGGCGCGCGCGATCTCGGCGGTCGTCAAGCCACACAAGGTACGCAGCGTCAGCGCCACCCGGGCGGAGAGGTCGAGGGCCGGGTGGCAACAGGTGAAGATGAGCCGCAGCTGGTCATCCGCTGGTACGCCATCCATCTGCTCACCCCCGTCCATACCGCCGGTGGTCTGCGGCTCGCCATCCCGCAGCGTGAGTTCCGCCAACTGCCGCACCCGGTCGGCATAGGTACGCGAGCGGCGGATCCGGTCCACCGCCCGGTGCCGGGCGGCCGTCACCAGCCAGGCGCGCGGGCTGGCGGGTACGCCGTCGCGTGGCCAGGACGCCACCGCGGCGAGGAACGCGTCCTGTACCGCCTCCTCGGCGATCTCGAAGTCGCCGACGTACCGGATGACCGTGGCCAGCACCGCCGCGCGATCCTCCCGGAACGCACGGTCCACAGTGGACTCTACGGGCTCCCCGGTCATCCGCCGCCGGGTGCCGGTATGTCCGCCTCGGTCATCACCCGGCGCACCTCGACCGACCCGTAGCCGGCCATCGGCAGCCGGGCCGCGGCGTCCAGCGCGATATCGAGGTCCGGACAGTCCAGCAGGTAGTAGCCGGCCAGGATCTCCTTCGTGACCGCGAACGGCCCGTCGGTCAGCTCCCGCTCCCCGTCGCGTACCCGGACCGTGGTGGCCGACTCGACCGGGAAGAGCGCGTTGTTGCCGACCAGCAATCCGGACTCTTGCAGGCTGGTGGTGACCTCCTGCCAGCGCGGCAGTTCGGCCCACCGCTCCTCCGCCCCGGCCTCGTCGGTCTCGGGCGCGTAGAGCAACAACAGGTACTGCGGCATCCAACCTCCTCAGGACAGGCCAAGGTGCGGTCGCAGCCAGGCGGCGAGCCGGGCAATGGCCTCGTCCGCCTCCGGCGCCCGCCCGGCCATCATCTGGAACGTGTGTTGCTGGTCGGCGAAGACATCCAACTTTACCGAGACACCGGCGCGGCTGGCCCGCTGGGCGAAGCGACGGCTGTCATCCAGCAGCCGTTCCGCATCGCCGACCTGAAGGTAGGTTGGTGGCAGGCCGGTCAGGTCGGCGTAGCACGGGCTGACCCGCGGATCAGTCGCCGCGAGGTCCGGGCCGAGGAACATGGCGACCAGTCCGGCCGGGTCCATCGGTGTCGCCCCGCCGAACAGCACGTCACTGTCCATATTGGACGCCATGCTGTCGCCGGTACCGGCCAGGTCCAGCCAGGCCGACATCAACGCGAGCGCGGCCGGCTCCGGCCACCCTTCGGCCTTGGCACGCAGCGCGGTCGCCACGGCCAGGCCGCCACCGGCCGAGTCACCGGCCATCGCTATCTGGCCGGCGGCGAGTCCTTCCTTCTCGAACAGCCAGCGGTATGCGGCAGCCGCGTCCTCGTGCGGCGCCGGGTACCGGTGCTCGGGGGTACGCCGGTAGTCGACGCTGAGGGTACGGACGCCGGTCGCCTTCGCCAGGTGCCCGTACAGCTTGCGGTGCGTGTAGATCGAGCCGCCGACGAAGCCGCCACCGTGCAGGCACAGCACCACGCGGTCGGCGGCACACTCATGCGGTACGGCCCACAGCGCCCGTACCCCACCAGCCTCCACCTCAAGGTAGTCGATCCCGCCCGGCTCGGCCGTCAGATCGCCCCAGTGCTCGTCCCGGTCCCGCAGTTCGGGCAGCGGTAGGGGTGGGTCCAGCGCCGCGACCGCGTTGCTCTGCCGGTAGTACTCGGAAATCGCCGCCGATTGTGGGCTCGGCATCGTGCCGTCCCTCCTGCCCGGGCCCGCTCGCCGGGCCGTCTAAGAAACAGACGCGGCCGCGGCCGGGATTTGGACAAGCCCCCCGCAAGCCCTGGCAACGCGTTGGGCTAGCCGCGCGGACGGACGAGCCCGGTCTCGTACGCCAGCACCACCGCCTGTACCCGGTCGCGCAGGCCCAGCTTGCCGAGCAGGTGGCTGACGTGGGTCTTCACCGTACCCTCGGACAGGTACAGCTCCCGCGCGATCTCCGCGTTGGACCGGCCGCGGGCCAGCGACGCGAGCACCTCCCGCTCCCGGTCGGTGAGCACGTCCAGCCGCCCCTGGTCCTCCCGTTCGGAGAGCCGGCCGGAGTCGAGGAACCGCTCGATGAGCCGCCGGGTCGCGCTCGGCGCGACCACCGCGTCACCGGCGACCACCACCCGGATCGCCGATACCAGGTCGCCGGCGAGCGCGTCCTTGAGCAGGAAACCACTGGCACCCGCGCGCAGGCCCGCGTACACATACTCGTCAAGATCGAACGTGGTGAGGACAAGTACCCGCGCCGGCTCCGGGCGGGAACGGATGCGCCGGGTCGCCTCGATACCGTCCAGATTGGGCATCCGCACGTCCATCAGCACCACGTCGGGGCGCAGTGCCAGGCAGCGTTCCACCGCCTCGATCCCGTCGCCAGCCTCGCCCACCACCTCGAACCCGCCGGCGTCCTCGAGGATCGTCCGCAGGCCGGTGCGTACCAGCACCTGGTCATCGGCGAGCAGCACCCGGATCATGCCGGCTCAACGACCTGCTCGGCCGGCTCGACCCGCTCGCAGCGCTGGTCGGCGACGGGCAGCTCCGCGCGCACCTGGAAGCCGCCGCCCGGGGCGTCACCGGCGGTGAGGTGGCCGCCGAGCATGGCGACCCGCTCCCGCATCCCGCGCAGCCCGTTGCCGCGCCGCTCGTCCGGCTCGCCGCCGGCGCCCCGCCCGGTGTCCCGTACGGTCACGTCGAGGCCGTCCTGTCCACAGTGGAGGCTGATGTCCACTGTGGCCCCCGGGCCGGCGTGCTTGAGCGCGTTGGTCAGCGCCTCCTGCACCAGCCGGTACGCGCACAGCCCGACCGACGACGGTACCGGCGCGGTGTCGCCGTCCACCTGCAGCGACACCGACAGCCCGGCGGCGCGCACCCGCTCGACCAGCGCGGCCAGGTCGCGCAGCCCGGGCAGCGGCGCCAGCTCCAGCCCGTCCGGCCGGGTCAACCCGAGCAGCCGGCGCATCTCAGCGAGTGACTCGCGCCCGGTGTCCACAATGGAGGCGAGTGCGGCCCGGGCGGTGGCCGGCCGCTTCTCCATCGCGCCGGCCGCCGCCTGCGCCTGGATGACCACAATGGACAGTCCGTGCGCGACCGCGTCGTGCAGGTCGCGGGCGATCCGGGCGCGCTCGGCGGCGGCGGCGAGTTCGGCCTGCTGGTCGCGATCGCGTTCCAGGTCGCGGGCGCGGGCGGTGGCCTGCTCCAGATACAGCCGGCGGGTGCGCGCCCGGTCCCCGACCAACCAGGCCACCGCCATCGCGACCGGCGGGACCAGCGACCAGCCGGACCACGCGCCCAGGTAGATGCCGGGCAGGTGCAGCAGCCGCGGCAGCAGCGCCCCGCCGATCGAGACCGCGAGCGCGGCGTAGGAGATCAGCCGGCGCAGCCCGGCGTCGGCCACCGTGTAGAGCGCGACCGAGGCGGCGGCGTCGACCGGTGTCGCGCCAATGTCCCCGCAGGTGAAGTGCAACAGCGCCATCCCGCCGGTCGCGGCCAGGACCACCAGCGGGAACCGGCGGCGCAGCAGCAACGCCGCCATGCCCAGCACCGTCGCCACCCACCACCGGGCCAGCTCCGCATGCCAGTTCGCGATGCCGCCAACCTTGCCCAGGAACTTCTGGTCGGAGGTGAACGTCACCCTCCAGGTCAGGTATGTCGCCAGGCCGAGCACCGCGATGATGCCGGCGTCCGTGGCGAGCCGGCGCAGATTCATACCCGCAGGGTACGGGCACCACCCGGCCCGGGCATCTGCCCTTCGGGGTACCGGAACCTCTACCGCGGGACGGATGCCGAACGCCTCCCCCGGCAGACGACAGTACGGCCACCCCGGCGCGACCCTGGCCCGCATGACCACACCACGCCTGCTCGCCACCGCCGCACTACTAATGACCGCGGCGGTACTCACCATCTCCGGCTGCACTTCAGGTACCGGCACCACCCACGCCGCCGCGTCGCGGGCACCGGCCAGCGGCACCCCAGCCCCCTCCCCCACCACCGCCGCGGCCAGCCCCACCCCGATCCCGACCGGCACCTATCGGGACCAGGTCATGACCTGGGGCCGGCAGTTCGCCGCCTGCGTCCGCGCGCACGGCATCGCCAACTTCCCCGACCCGGTCTACCCGGCCGGCGTCGGAGCCAACGGCCCCGACGACCACGACCTGTTCCCCGACGGTTCTTTTGGCACCGCGCTGTTCCCCGTCGACAAGGGCATGCTCATCCGGGCGATGGGCGGCGCCTGCTCCGATCTCGCCCGGCAGATGCCGCCGGCACCAGACTCCATCCGGCCGGTCAACGCCGCCCAACTGGCCGCGATGCGGCGGTTCTCGCAGTGCATGCGCCGGCACGGCTTCGCCGACTTCCCCGATCCGAAGGCCGACGGTACGTTCCCGATCCAGGGCGGGCCCTACGACTCGCTGCTGCCCTACCACAACGGCGGCACGGCCCAACTCACCAACGCATACCTGGCCTGCGATCAGAACCAACGCATACCGATGCGAGCCTCATGACCAGGCCACCCCGGCTCGCCGCGGGCGCGGCACTGGTCGCCGCGGGGCTCACGCTCGCCGCCAGCTGCACCGCCGCCGCCACCGAAATGCAGTCGCTGGGGCCGAACCATTAGCGCGGCGGGCGAGCATCCACACTTGCAGGGTACGGGCACCAGCCGGCTCGGACATCTGCCCTTCGGGGTACCCGAACCTCTACCGGACGACAGAGCCCGAACGCCTCCCCCGGCAGACGACAGCACGGCCACCCCGGCGCGACCCTGACCCGCATGACCACACCACGCCTGCTCGCCACCGCCGCACTGCTGCTGACCGCGGCAACGCTCACCATCGCCGGCTGCAGTTCGGGTACCGGCACCACCCACGCCGCCGCGTCGCAGGCACCCGCCAACGGCAGCCCGGCCGGCGGTGCCCCGACCGCCTCCGCCACCGCGGTGGCCAGCCCCACGTCGAGCCCGACCGGCACCTACCGCGACCAGGTCATGGCCTGGGCCCGGCAGTTCGCCGCCTGCGTCCGCGCGCACGGCATCGCCAACTTCCCCGACCCGGTCTACCCGGCGGGTGTCGGACCCAACGGCCCGCAGGACACCGGGCTGTTCCCCGACCGCAACTGGGGCGCGGACGCCTTGTTCCCGGTCAACGACAAGGTCGTCCTCGGCCGGGCGCTGGCCCTCTGCCCGGACCTCGTCAAGAAGGTGCCACCGGCACCGGACTCGCTC
>JBPYFB010000527.1:0-11867 GCA_051986465.1 Rugosimonospora sp. | reverse complement strand
AAACAATCAACTCTCCCCGACGGGGGGAATCAAAAAATTGGCACTGGCTTTTACAGCACCCTGTTGAGTTCTCAAAGAACAAACACACACCATCACACAACCACAAAGGCCACGATCCGGGGCAACTTGTCCATGCTACCCGGTCAGGTGCGCAGTGACAAGTCCGAATCTTCGGACTTGTACCACCCTGCCCGGTCGTTCTCTCCCGCGCTGACGCACACCGGCTTCGGTGTAGATCATCGAAGGAGTCCGACGAGATCGGCGGTCAACCCGCCCGGCTCTCGACCGGCCTTACTACTCTACCCGCTGGGCTCCCGTACGCCAAATCCGGATTTCTCCGCACCAGGCGCGACGGCCCCAGGAGCAGTGAGAAAAGTACTTGGCGGCACGAGCCGTCGTCAAATTCGCAGACGTTGACGCCCGTCACACTGGTACCAACAACCTCGACCCGGTAGTGGATGCGCGACGCGGCGAGGAGGAGTTGAATGGCTTCCATGTCACAGGACGCGCTGCTCGGCCTGCTGTTCCCCCTGTGGCAGATCGTCATCGGTGGTTGCGTGCTGGTGGTCCTGGTCATCTCCACCCGCCGACTGATCAGGCGCGGCCCGTCGCGGATGGGCCGGGCACTGATCGTCAGTGGCAGCGCGGCGCTCGCCTTCGCGATCATCGGCCTGCTTATCTCGACCTGGTAGCGCTCATCTCGACCTAGTAGCGCTCATCTCGACCTGGCCGCGTCGGCCGCCTGGAATCGTCATGGATCGCGGATCCGGTCGGCTATCTGACACAACCCCGAAGCGCTCCTGCAACACGAGCGCGGCTAGCGGACCGGCAGGCGGCGGTTGGCCAGGCTGGGCAGCTCCGCGCGAATCTGGAGCAGGCGGTCCAGGTCGAGGTCGGCGACGGCGATGCCGACCGTATCCGAGGCTTGAGCGAGGACCGTACCCCACGGATCGATGATCATGCTGCGGCCGAAGCAGGTACGGCCGGGATCGTGGTCGCCGATCTGCCCGGCGGCCACCACGTAGCACTGGTTCTCGATGGCCCGGGCGCGAAGCAGCACCTCCCAGTGGTCCCGCCCCGTGTGCAGCATGAACGCGGCCGGTACGGCGAGCACCTGGGCGCCCTCGTGTACGGCGAGGCGCCGGTACAGCTCGGGGAAGCGCAGGTCGTAGCAGATCGACAGGCCGACCGGTACCCCGTCGACCGGTACGGAGACCAGCTCGGTACCGGGCGCGACGCTCGCGGACTCCAGGTACGAGACCCGGCCGGGGATCTCCACGTCGTACAGGTGGATCTTCCGGTACACGCCGGCGAGCACGCCGGTACGGTCGAACACCAGCGAAGTGTTGTAGGTACGCGCCGGATCCGGCCCGGCCTCGTGGAACGAGCCGGCGTGCACCCACATCGACAGCTCCCGGGCGGCATCGGCGAAGAACGTCGCGTACTCGCCGTCGACCGGCTCGGGCTTGGGTAGACCCGCGCCGCGCCCGAGGTAGTCGGTGAATTCGGGCAGCACCGCGAGGTCGGCTCCGGCCTCGGCGGCCCGCTCCAGCAGGCCCCGCGCGACCGCCATGTTGGCCGCGCGATCGTCACGGGAGTTGAGCTGGCAGACGGCGACACGCATGCCGCCTACTTTACGGAGCGGCCAAACCCCGACGAACCGGTCGCACTTTATGAAACTGTCGCACCGGCCACGAGCACGAGGGCGGTCGCGGCCAGGCCCAGCCCGGCCAGTTGCACGGGCCGTACCCGTTCCCGGTCGAGGCCGTACGCCAGCAGCACCGTGCTCACCGGGTACAGCGAGCTGATCGGCGCGACGAGCGAGAGCATGCCGCGACCGGCCGCCACGAGGTAGAGCACGTTGGCGAGCACGTCGAACTGGCCGGCGACCAGGGCCCAACCCAGCGCGGGCCGGGGCAGCTTGACCGACGCACCCGCGCGCGCCACCACGAGGAGCCCGATGGACAGGGAAGCGACCCGCACCCCCACCAACGGCCACATCCCGGCACCGGCGCCGGCCTTTCCGAGCAGGCTGTAGAAGATGCCGAACAGCGCGCCGCAGGCGAGCGCCAGACCGACCGTCCGCAGGCCGGTCGGGGCCTCGCCCTCGCTGGGCCCGGCCGCGCTGACCAAGCCGATCGCGACGATCGCGCAGCCGGCGCCGAGCAGCGGCAGGGAGCCGGGTCGATCGCCGAGAAGCAGGCCCACGCCCAGCGGAACAACCGCCGCGGTGACCGCGCTGGTCGGCGCGAAGATCATCATCGCGCCCCGGGCGAGGCCGCGGTAGAGCAGGAGGATCCCGAAGAAGCCCGCCGCGCCGCCGAGTAGGCCCCAGCCGAGGGCACGCAGCGTCGGCACGCCACCAACGATCGCGACACTCGCCGCGAGAATCGGCAATCCAGCCAGCTGTGACAGTACCGTCACAGGCAGAGCGCTGGCCCGGCGCGCGGCGTTGCCACCGCAGTAGTCACCGGTTCCCCAGACCACGGCGGAGACGGCGGCTAGCACAATGGGCATCACGGAAGCTTTGTACCACAATATTGACCGCTAAGGACATGGTGTTGACCGACACATCAGCACGGGATCATGGCGTCGCCGCGGTCACCGCGGCCGTCGCCCATCATGTGCGGGCGCTGCGCCAGGCCCGCAGCTGGTCACTCGACGAGCTGTCGGGGCGGTCCGGGGTGAGCAAGGGCATGGTGGTACAGATCGAGGCGGGGCGGACAAACCCAAGCGTGGGTACGCTCAGCCGCCTCGCCGAGGCATTCGGCGTGAGCATCGCCCGGCTGCTGGAGCCCGCCGCCGATCGAAGCGTGCGGATCTCGGCCGCGGACGGGGCGCCGGTGCTGTGGAAGGGCGGCTTCGGCGGGTACGGGCGGCTGCTCACCGGCATCAACGAACCCGCACCGGTCGAAGTCTGGGAGTGGCGGCTGCTGCCCCGCGAACGGCACGACTCGCCGGACCACACGCCCGGTACCCGCGAACTCATCCACGTGCTCGCCGGGGAGCTGACGGTTGCGGTGGAGGGAACAGATCATCTGGTACGGGCGGGCGAGACGATCGACTTTCCGGCCGACCGGGCACACGGGTACCGCAACGACGGCGGTGACCCGGCCCGGATCGTGATGGTCGTGGTGATGCCCAGCCCGCCGAGCTAGCCCTGCCGAATGAGCTAGGCGCTCTTCTCCTCGCGGTCGCGGGCGCGGCGGCGACCGACGAACTCCCGCGGCACGATCGTCGGGTTGACGTTCTCCAGTACCACCTCGCGGGTGATCAGTACCCGCGCCGCGTTGGGGTTGCTCGGCACCTCGTACATCACGGAGAGCAGAACCTCTTCCATGATGGCGCGCAGGCCCCGGGCGCCGGTACCGCGCAGGTTCGCCTGGTCGGCGATCGCCTCCAGCGCGTCGGGCTCGAACTCCAGCTCCACGCCGTCGAGCTCGAACAGCCGCTGGTACTGCTTGACGAGCGCGTTACGCGGCTCGGTCAGGATGCGTACCAGGGCGTCGCGGTCGAGGCTGCGCACGTTGGTGATCACCGGGAGCCGGCCGATGAACTCAGGTATCAGCCCGAACTTCAGCATGTCCTCCGGCATCACCTGAGCGAACACGTCGTCGGTCGAGCGCTCGTTGATCGACCGTAGGTTGGCGCCGAAACCGAGGCCGCCCTTGCCGATCCGGGCCTCGATGATCCGGTCCAGACCCGCGAACGCGCCGCCGCAGATGAACAGCACGTTGGTGGTATCGATCTGGATGAACTCCTGGTGCGGATGCTTGCGGCCGCCCTGGGGTGGGACGTTGGCGACGGTACCCTCAAGGATCTTGAGGAGCGCCTGCTGGACGCCCTCGCCGGAGACGTCCCGGGTGATCGACGGGTTCTCCGACTTGCGCGCGATCTTGTCGACCTCATCGATGTAGATGATGCCGGTCTCCGCGCGCTTGATGTCGTAGTCGGCGGCCTGGATGAGCTTGAGCAGGATGTTCTCGACGTCTTCGCCGACGTACCCGGCCTCGGTCAGGGCGGTCGCGTCCGCGATGGCGAACGGTACGTTGAGCATCCGCGCGAGCGTCTGCGCCAGGTGGGTCTTGCCGCAGCCGGTCGGGCCGATCAGCAGGATGTTGGACTTGGCCAGCTCGACACCCTCGCCGCCGTGGTTGCCGCCGGCCTCCGCCTGGATGCGCTTGTAGTGGTTGTAGACGGCGACCGCCAGCGCCTTCTTGGCCTGGTCCTGGCCGACGACGTACTGGTCAAGGAACTCGCAGATCTCAATCGGTTTGGGCAGTTCGTCCCATTTGACGTCCGCCGACTCGGCGAGCTCCTCTTCGATGATCTCATTGCACAGGTCGATGCACTCGTCGCAGATGTACACGCCTGGACCTGCGATGAGCTTCTTCACCTGCTTCTGCGACTTCCCGCAGAACGAACACTTCAGTAGGTCGCCGCCGTCGCCGATCCGTGCCACCTACGTACTCCCTCGTTGACGGGACCGCTACCCGTTACGGACGTGCCTGTTCGGTATCTCATCGTCCAAGCCGATACGGTGCCGAGTCAACGGCGCCGATGACGGCTCGGAGAAAATCGTGCAGTTGCTGGGTTCGACGTTACCCGCTCCCGGGCCGATCGTGTCGACTTAGATCCGGGGTGTCGCCCGCTCGCGTTCGATACCGGAATCCCCCGTGCCGCGACGCCCGGCCCGCCTGGACCGAGCGTCGCGACCGCACGCTATTTCGCTCCGACCAGCGCCTTCTTGCGGCTGGCGAGGACCTGGTCGACGAGGCCGTACTCCTTCGCCTCGGTCGCCGTCAGGAACTTGTCCCGGTCAATGTCCCGGCGTACCCGCTCGACTTCCTGTCCGCTGTGCCGCGAAAGAATCTCCTCGAGCTGGGTGCGCATGCGCAGGATCTCCCGGGCCTGGATCTCGATGTCCGAGCCCTGCCCGTACCCGCCCTCGGTCGCGGGCTGGTGGATGATGATCCGGGAGTTGGTCAGCGCCATCCGCTTGCCGGGCGTACCCGCCGCCAGCAGGACCGCCGCCGCGCTCGCGGCCTGGCCGAGGCAGACCGTCTGAATGTCCGGGCGGATGTACTGCATGGTGTCGTAGATCGCGGTCATCGCGGTGAACGACCCACCGGGCGAGTTGATGTACATGATGATGTCGCGGTCGGGGTCGGTCGACTCGAGCGTGAGCAACTGCGCCATCACGTCGTTGGCGGAGGCATCATCGATCTGTACGCCCAGGAAGATGATCCGCTCTTCGAAGAGCTTGTTGTACGGGTTGGACTCCTTGATCCCGTACGACGTGCGCTCCACGAACGACGGGAGGACATAACGGTTGTAGACGTCCACGGAAGTTCGTCCTCCTCTGGATTACTGCAGCGTTCCCGCGCCGGCCGGTACCTGCCGCGCTCGGTTGATCACCTGGTCGATGAAGCCGTAGTCCTTCGCCTCCTCGGCGGTGAACCACCGGTCCCGGTCGGAGTCGGCCTCGACCTGCGCCTGGGTCTGTCCCGTGTGGAACGCCACGCGCTCCTGGAACATCCGCTTCGTGTAGAGCATCTGCTCCGCCTGGATCGCGATGTCCGACGCCGTACCGCCGATGCCGCCGGACGGCTGGTGCATCATGATCCGAGCGTGCGGCAGCGCGTACCGCTTGCCCTTGGCGCCGGCGCACAACAGCAACTGCCCCATGGAGGCCGCCATACCCATCGCGACCGTGGCCACATCGTTCTGCACGTACTGCATCACGTCGTAGATCGCCATGCCGCTGTAGACCGAGCCGCCGGGTGAGTTGATGTACAGCCAGATGTCGCGGCCGGGGTCCTCCGCGGCGAGCAGCAGCAGCTGGGCGCAGATACGGTTGGAAACCTGGTCGGTCACCTCGCTGCCAAGGAAGATGATTCGCTCCTTGAGCAGCCGGCTGTATACCGCGTCATCGAGGTTTCCGCCGAGCTGGTCGGCGCTGCGCCCCGTCGGGAGAATCAGGTCGGTCATGGCAGCCCTTCGGGTAGTCCGTTGTGCAAATCCCGGCTTTCGCTAGACCCGGCGTTTGCTTGGTCCGACTTCGTGTGCTGGGTCCGACTTCGCTTCGCCCCGGCTCCGTCGCGCAGTCCCGGATCCGCTCGGCCCGGCTCCGCTGGGGTCGGGCTTCGCTCGATCCGGCTTCGCTCGATCCGGCTTCGCTCGATCCGGCTCCGCTAGGTCCGTAAGCCCGACCCTAGCCGCTGGATGCGGTCACGGCCCGCTTCTCTGGGCACTGTTCGCTGTAAGCGCACGCTCGGCTTGCGGCGCGCCCGCTACTCGTGGTCGTGCCCTTCGTGGTCTTGCTCGTCGGGACCGAGAGTCCCGCGCAGGTCCTCGACGCTGACCGGATTACCCGCCGAGTCGGCGATCTGTACCCGCTCCAGCAGCAGCGCGAGGGCCTTGCCGCGGCGTACGTCGCCGAAGACCGCGGCCGCCACGCCCGAGCGGACCAGCTGGTCGTAGTAGGCCTGCGGACCCACACCCAGCCGCTGCGCGCGGTGCACGATCTCGTGGCTGAACTCCTCGTCGGATACCTGGATGTTCTCCCGGTCGGCGAGCGTGTCCAGTACCAGCTGGATCTTGACGCCTGAGGTGGCCGCCTCGGTGAGCTCCGCGTCGACCTCCTCCTGGGTCTTCCCCTCCGAGGCCAGGTAGTCCTCCATCGAGATGCTGATGCGCTCCATCTCGTCGGCCATCGCCTGCTTGCGGCTGTCGACCTCCTCGGCCACCACGCCGTCCGGTGCCGGCACGTCGGCCGCCGCTACCAGCTCGTCAAGCGCCTTGTCGCGGGCCGCGTAGAGCTGCTCCAGCCGCTTGACCCGGGTCAGCCGCTGCTTGATGTCCTCGCGCAGCTCATCGAGCGTGTCGAACTCGCTGGCCAGGCCCGCGAACTCGTCGTCGAGCGGGGGCAGCTCCTTCTCCTTGACCGTGCGGACCGTGACCGACACGTCCGCCTGCCGCCCGGCGAAGTCGCCGCCGACGAGTTCGGTCTGGAAGGTGTTGGACTCCCCCGCGCTCATGCCTTGCAGTACGTCGTCCAGGCCAGGCAGCAGCTGGCCGCTGCCGACCTCGTGGGAGATGTTGCTGGCGCTGCCGCCCGGTACCTCCTCGCCGTCAACGGTCGCGGCGAGGTCGATCTGCACGTAGTCGCCGACCTGCGCGGCCCGCTCTACGGTCTTGAGCGTCGCGAAGCGCTCGCGCAGCGCCTGTACCTGCTCGTCGATCTCGTCGTCGGCCACCTCGATCTCGTCGACGGTCACCGAGATCGTGCCCAGATCCGGCAAGTTGATCTCGGGCCGGACATCGACCTCCGCCGTGAACAGCAGCGGCTCCCCGTCGGCAAACGCGGTGATCTCGACCTCGGGCCGGCCCAGCGTGCGCACCTCGTGCTCGCGTACCGCCGCCAGGATCTGCTCCGGTATCGCCTCCTGTACCGCCTCGTTGAGTACCGCGCCCCGGCCGACCCGCTGGTCGATGACGGCCTGCGGCACCTTGCCCTGGCGGAACCCGGGCACCGTCACCTGCCGAGCGATCTCCCGGTACGCCTTCTTCAGGCTCGGCTCGAGCTCGGCGAACGGCACCTCGATCGCGAGCTTCACCCGGGTCGGGCTCAGAGTCTCGACGGTGCTCTTCACGGGCGTACTCCTTGATCGATCGTGCGCGACAGCCCGAATCGGGCCCATCGAGTGTAGGCGGGCGGTTCGCCCGCTACGCGACCGGCCGCCGCTTCCCCTTGATCGGTTCAGCGGGTGGCCAGTCGACGGGTCGGGGTGGCGGGATTTGAACCCACGGCCCCTCGCTCCCAAAGCGAGTGCGCTACCAAGCTGCGCCACACCCCGTAGCGACGTGAAGTCTATGCGGTCGGCGCCCGCCTCCGCTGTACGGGGGCCTGTCCCTGTCTGTATCGGCCATCGACCGTCCAGTACGCTTGGGTCCGCGCCCCGCGCGGCGCGACGCGGCCGTAGCTCAATGGCAGAGCTTCAGTCTTCCAAACTGACGGTGCGGGTTCGATTCCCGTCGGCCGCTCATCTCGTACCGACCCAGGTCAGACGGCCCTTCTGTCGACCTGGGCCAGTTTGTTTTTGATCTCTATGGGCGTCGCGTGCCAGTCGCGTGCCAGATCTTTACCCGACACGGGCGAGGACGCCCGCCGGCCCGTCGTCGTCGCCCTTGCCCTTACGGGTGGCCTTCTTGGGCGCCGCCGTCTTGCCCTGAGTCTTCGCGATGCGCTTGTCCATGCCCTGGGCGATCTCCCGGTCCCGCTCGCTGGTCGCATGTTGGTAGATCAACGCGGCTCGCATGCTGGAGTGGCCCATCCGGTGCATCAGCTCCCGGGTGCTCGCCCCGGACGCCGCTGCCAGGTTGTTGCCCGTGCGTCTCAGGTCGTGGAAGTGGAAGCCGGTCGGAGCGCCAGCCTTCTTGACCGCGTCCGCCCATTTGACTGAACGCCGGAAGTTACCCGTCCGCAGCACGGCGCCCTTGTGCCCGGTGAAGACGAGCGCCTCCTGCGCCGCGTCGACGAACGCGAGCATGTGTGGACGCAGCGCCGCCACGGCCGCCGCCGGCAGCACGACCGCTCGGACGCCTGCCTCGGACTTGGGCGGCCGAACTCCATCCCGTGCCGCAGTGCCGCGAGCTACCGAGGCACCCGGACGACACCTTGACCAGGTCCACGTCTGCCCGGCGCAGAGCACAAGGTCAGTAGCTGGACACTCGGCGGCGCGGCAAAGGAATCAAGACTTGCGTGCAATCGGCCGGATACACGCCCACCTCGCCGTCCGGTTCGGTGACTACGAGGACCGGTACGCCGCCTGGCATGTCGCGTTCCCCGCGCTCTTCGGGCGTTGGCATCCTGGCGGCCACCAGAGTGCCAGCCATCACTTCGAGGATGTTGACCGCTGGGCGACGACGCACGAACCGGCCGAGCTGGCGTACTTGCACGACACCCTCGTCACAGAGCACGTGAATCGCCCGGCGGACTGTCTCCCGGGCGCACTTGTACTCGGCTTGCAGGTCGACCTCGGACGGAATCCGGGTACCCGCCGGCCATTTACCGCTGTCCACGCGGCGGCGGATGTCATCCGCGATCCGCCGCCAGGTAGGGACGTCTATATCGGTCATGGCGGACACGATAGCTGACGCCAGCGTCGACGCGATACCCGCTCAGCCCTCGTGAGCGGGCGGCACACCGCGCCGCCCGCTTAGGCGTGGACCCAACCGCGTCCGCTGTTAGGCAGCCGACCCCAGAGCGGGCTTTGGCTACCTGGGCGAGCACGCGCGATAGCCGCATCGCCTGGTCCAGCTCCACGCGCAGCGGTACACCGCCACTCTCGGGCAGGATCGTGACGTGCGGCCGCTCCTCTTCCTCAGGGTCCATAGCCAGTTACACGAGCAGACCCGATGACCCCTCCACGGCCACCGCCTCCGAGAAATGCTCGTCGTGTGGCGTCTCCCCAGCTGCACACCAGATGGGGTGTGGAAGTTTGACGCCTCTACCGCGGCCTGTCGAACTCGCCATCGCGCGGACCGTCCTTTCGCTACTGCTCCAGTTGAGCCGGCGTGAGGGGCGCCGAAGCAGACGGAGGTGGCTTCTCAACACCCGCCCCGGCGCCAGCCAACGATGACCGAAGCCCAGTACCGCCACACATCCGGCACGGTCGACGCGTCCCAGGGCGGACCCCTCACCCGGCATCCCGTGCTGCAACAGCGACGCCCGCTGCGTGACGTACCGCCAGCCGTTCCCCCGGCATGATGGACAAGCGTCGATGGCGGCTGGATCGGTCATGATGACAAGGGTGTGGCGTCACATGGCCGACACCCCGGAAAATCCTTCCGGGGTACTCAGCACCGCCGGGGCAGAGGATGGGACATGCGTGGCATGACTAACAACCTCACAATCGGCGAACGTGTCGCCTGGTACCGGCGCCGCAGAGGCATGTCCCAGGAAGTCCTCGCCGACATGGTCGGCCGGACTGTGGACTGGCTGTCCAAGGTGGAGAACAACCGCGTCGACCTCGACCGCCTGTCGGTCATCAAGGCGCTCGCCGACACCCTGGACGTGTCCCTCGGCGACCTGCTCTCCGAACCGTCCCTTATGGACTAGGCGCCGGACGGCGGACACCGCACCGTGCCGGCCCTACGCGAGACGCTCATGGACTACCGCCAGATCACGCCCTTTGGCGGCTCGGGCACCGCGACCGAGGCGGCCTCCTTAGCCGAGCTACGCCATGACGTAGCGGATCTGTGGGACGCCTACCAGGCATCCCGATTCGGGTACGTCACGGCCAGACTACCTGGACTCCTCACGCGAGCACTCACGGCTACCGAGGTGTACGACGGTGACCAGGAGACCGACGCTCGCCGCATGCTCGGCCTCGCGTACCAGCTCGCCGCCGTTCAGCTCACCAAGCTCGGCGAGGCCGAACTGGCGTGGATCGCCGCAGACCGTGGCCTCAACGGGGTACGCGGCACAGGCGACCCCGTGATTACCGGATCGCTGTATCGGTCGGTCACCCACGCGCTGCTGTCCGCCGGCCGGTACCCGGAAGCCGTTCGACTGACCCAGGACGCCGCCGCGTATCTGGAGCCCGGGCTCAGCCACGCGTCCCCCGAGTTCCTGTCGGTTTACGGGACGCTTTTCCTCGCGGGGTCGATGGCAGCCGCGCGGGACAACGACCGGAGCACAACGCGGACCTTCCTCGCCACCGCCGAGGAGACGGCCAGCCGGCTCGGCGGCGACGCCAACCACCTGTGGACGGCGTTCGGGCCGACGAACGTAGCGATCCACAAGGTGGCCACCGCGGCCGAGTTGGGCGACGTACAGGTGGCAATCGACCTCGGGCCGCAGATCGACACGACGCCAATGCCGATGGAGCGCCGGGTCCGGCACGCCCTGGAGGTGTCCCGGGCGTACAGCAAGCGCAACCGGATCGACGAGGCACAGGCGACCCTGCTGAACGCCGAGCAGATGGCGCCCGAACAGGTCAGGTACCACTTCCTCAGCCGGCAACTCTGCCTCGGCTGGATACGCGCGCAACGCGGCAAGCCATCGGCGCAGCTCGTCGCGCTCGCGAAGCGTCTCAACGTGCTGTCCTGAGCGCGACGCCCGCCGAGCGTCTACGCTCGCGAACGTGACGGAAGCCGATCACCCTCCAATGGCGACACCACGCGTGTCCGCTGGCGCCCTGTTCACCGACGAAGCCGGCCGGGTCCTCATGGTTCGTCCGACGTACAAGGACTACTGGGACATCCCCGGCGGGTACGTCGAGCCTGGCGAGTCCCCGTACGCGGCGTGTGTCCGAGAGGTACGCGAAGAACTTGGCATCACTCCCCCGATCACGCCCCAGCCGCTCGTCATCGACTGGGCACCAGCCGAAGGCGAAGGCGACAAGATCTTGTTCGTATTCAGCGGCAGGCTCGCCGACGATATGGCGGATCAAATCACGTTCGCCGATGGTGAGCTAAGCGAGGCCCGGGCCATCGATCCCGTTGACCTCGACGAGTACACCATCCCGCGCCTGGCCCGGCGGCTACGGAGCGCCGTGGACGCGCTGAAGACCGGACGAACGCTCTACACCGAACACGGCGGTCTGACCGGCACGTAGACGACGCGCTTAAACAGGGTCGCCACGGGCCACCTGCTCGGCGCGGGATGATTTCGTCCATCCAGCGAGATGAGAAGTTTCAGTACGTAATTCTTCAAGGCGGCCGCAAAGCGGCCGCACGGCGCAGGCCGCAGGACGACACACCGAAGACCCAGACGTCCCGAAGACGGAGGACATCTGGGCCTGCGGTTAGGTACGAGTCGACGACTACGGTGGTCGGACTCGGCGTGACGCAAGGCGTCG
>JBPYFB010000526.1:0-5595 GCA_051986465.1 Rugosimonospora sp. | reverse complement strand
GCCCGAAGCTCACCGGGCCTAAGGCGGCCACGGCGGACGTACAGGCGGCGCTCGTCGCGGCCGCCGGTAAGGCGGTCTGGCCGAACATCGGGGGCCCGGCCATCACCCTGCGGCCGGAGCTCGTCGAGGCGATCGCCTGGGAGGAGAGCGGGTGGCAGTCGACCATCGTTTCCTGCGACGGCGGCATCGGCACCATGCAGGTAATGACTGACACCGCCAGTTGGGCCAACACCAAGTTCAACACCAACTACGACGTGAACACGCTGACCGGCAACGTCGGCATCGGCTCGGCCTACCTGCAATGGCTCACCAAGTACTTCGGCGACGCCTACTTCAAGGGCAACTACTCGCTCGCGGGCGACCCGAACAACCTGGCCCTGCTCGACTGCGTGATCTCCGCGTACCAGGCCGGCTTCGGCACCGTCGACGACTCGCTCGACGGTCCGCAGCACACGCTGCCCAACTGGTGGTACGTCTACGACGTCGAGGGCTTCATGGTGTCCCAGCCGTGGAAGAACGCGCCGGCTACCCCGTAGCGGAGCGGCGCGTCTCCAGGTAGGCCTCGAAGCGCTCGGCCGGGGCCGGGCGGCCGAACAGCTCACCCTGCCCGTACCGGCAGCCCGCGCCGCGGACGATCGCGACCTGCGACTGCGCGTCCAGGCCCTCGGCGACGACCTGCATGCCCAGCCGGCGGCTCAGGCCCACGACCGCGTCCATGACTGACCCGCCCGGCGGCAGCTCGCGCTGGTGGGGGAGGTGCCGTACCCGTTGCGGGCCCGACCACCAGGTCATCGGCGGCCCCCAGCCCTCGGTCGGCCAGGGTGGGGGCTCCTCCACCGGCGAGGCGTACACCGTCGGGTCCACCTTCAGCAGGTCCACCGGGAGCCGCCGCAGCGACGACAGGGGCGTGCTACCGGTGCCGTACTGGACCAGGGCGGTCCGTACCCCCAGCGAGCGCAGCGCGGCCAACTGAGCCACGGCGACGCTGAGGTCGCATCCGCACAAGCCGCGCTCGGCCACCTCCACGACCAGCCGCTCGGCGGGCAACCGGTGGCTGCGCAGCGCGCCCTCGACCACGTCGACCGTTTCCGGGGCCGTCAGCTGGCAGGCGGCCACCGGCACACCCAGCCACAGATCCCAGCCGTCCTCCAGCCAGCCGGCCAGTTGCCGGCAGGCCTGGTGCAGCAGCCAGGCACCGATCTCGTCGATCAGGTCGACGGCCTCGGCCGCGGGCATCAGGTCGCCGGCCGGTACCACGCCCAGGCGCGGGTGCCGCCAGCGCAGCAGCGCGTCGGCGCCCACCGGGATGCCGTCGACGAGGTCGAGCACCGGCTCGTACAGCAGGTCCAGCTCGCCACGGTCCAGGATGCCGGGCAGCTCGCGTTCGAGCGACCGGCGGCGCAGCAGCGCGGCCGCGAGCGCCTCGTCGTACCACTCGATCCCGCCGGAGCGCAGCTGCCGCGCCCGGTGCAGGGCCGCCTCGGCACGCGACAGCGCGTCGCCGACGCTCGCCGCGCCGGCCAGCTCGGCCAGGCCGATGTTGGCGGTCAGCCGCACCGAGGTACCGGGCAGCTCGAACGGCACGGCGAGCACGTCGCGTACCCGGGCGGCCAGCGCGTAGGCGGGTACCGGCGGGTGTGCGGTGGCGATCGCGAACACCTCGTCCATCAGCCGGGCAGCCAGGTCGGCACCGGTCAGTACGGCGCGCAGCCTGTGCCCGACCTCGACCAGTACCGCCTCGCCGGCCTCCGTCCCGTGCACCTCGCCGACGGCGGCCACCTCGTCCAGCTCGATGAGCAGCAGGGTGCCGGGCTGTCCGGGTACCGCCCGCATGCCGGCCACGGTGCGGGCCAACTGGCGCCGGTCGGCCAGGCCGGTGAGTTCGTCGATGCCCGTCGGACCCGAGGCGGCGGCCGGCTCGGTGGCAGCGGGCTCCGTGGCGCCCGGCTCCGCGACGGCGGCCTCGACCGCTTCGCCGGCCGCGGTCCCGGTTGGCGCCGGCCGCACCCGTTGGCCGACGTCGCGCAGGTGCATCACGAGCGCGCCGACCTCCGGTACCGCTCGCTGGTCGCTGACCGTCGACTCGGTCGTCCGCCACTGGCCGAAACCGTCGCGCAGCCGGGCGGACAGCAGCGCCGGCGGGCCGGCCCCGCCCGGGCGGGCCGCGGACAGCCGGGTCAGCCGCTCGTGTACCGCGGCCGCGTCCTCGGGGTGGACGAGTGCCGTGAACGGCTGGCCCACCACGTCCTTGTCCGACAGGCCGAACTGGCGCGCGGCCGCCGGAGACTGCCAGCGGACGACCAGATCGTCGCGCAGCACAAGGGTTACATCGGTCGAGCCGGCGATGAGCAGGCGGAAATGCGCCTCGCGCCGCGACATGTGCCGGGCCAGGCGGCGCAGGTCGAGCAGGGCGAACGTCTCGCGGAACGCGAGGGTGGCGATCGCGACGATGGCCAGCGACATCGACATCGGGTCGAACTCTCGGCCGCTGGCCAGGTGGTAGGCGGATGCGGCCAGGGCGCCACCGACCGGTACCGCCATGATGGGGTACCCGACGGCCTCGTCGTCCGGGCTCGCCCAGTCGACGGGCTGCGGTGTGGCGGCGCAGCGGCGCGCACCGTAGAGGCTGACCATGGGCGCGAGCACCGCCGGCACGGCGGCGGCCAGCAGCCGGTACCCGGCCCCGCTGGTCTCCAGCACGACGAAAAGGGCCGCCAGCCCGACCATGGACAGCGCGGCCCCGCCGGCACACGCCAGGGCGCCGGCCCGGTGACGGGTCGTGCCGAGGGCGGTGACGACCGTGATGGCGACTCCGGTGCAGCAGGTCAACGCGACACCGACGGCCGCCGTGTGGGTGCCGGTGTGCGGCGCGATCAGCAGCCAGGCGGTGTAGCCGAAGCAGGTACCGAGCCCGGCTCCGTCCAGCAGTCGCCGTGCCCGGGCGAGTCCGGTCGGTACCACGCCGGGCAGCATGAGCAGACCCAACAGGTACAGCATGGCGGAGATGAGCAGCCCGCAGGCGGCGAGCCCGTCCGCGAGCCGATCGCTTGCCGGGCGCAGGTCGAGCAGGATCGCGGCGACGCCGGCCGCGCCGGCAGCCAGCGCGCCGATGCCGGTCAGGACGGTACCCCGGTGCAGCCCGGCGGAACCGGCGGAACCGCGCAGGCGCGACGCCAGCCGGATCAACAGTCCACTATGGACGATGCTGGCCACGGCCACGGCCGCGGTGACCGCGACCGGCGGTGAGAGCAGACGGAGCGCACCTGCGAGCAGGCACAGCAGGCCGAACGGTACGGCGACGCCGCTCGCCACGGTGGGCAGCGGATTCCGGCCGGCGAGTGGAACTCTTGTCCGGGGGTGGCGGACCGGCTCAACTGACATGGCGCCGGTTGATCCTTTTCTGGAGGGGGCCGGTGGGCAGAACCCACCTATCAACCGTCAACGATTCGTAGCCGGCTGGGTTACGGGTCGGCGGTCGCCGCGAGTTCGAACGTGTCGGAGCGCCGCAGTGCCACCACCGGTATGGTCCTTCGGGTCTGCGCCTGAAAGTCGGCGAAATGCGGTGCGGCGGTCACCTGCGCGGCCCAGACGCGCTCCCGCTCGTCGCCGTCGAGCAGGGTCGCCAGCACCGGAAAGGACTCCCGGCCGACCTCGACCACGGCCTCCGGACGGGCGACGAGATTGTGGTACCAGGAGGGATTGGCCGGGCGGCCGCCGTTGGCCGCGAACACCACGAGCCGATCGCGGTCGGGCAGGTAGGCCAGCGGTGAGGTGTACCGCGAGCCGCTTCGCGCGCCGGTATGGGTGAGCAGGAGCAGCCGGGTCCCGGCGAAGCTGGCGACCTGGCCGCCGTTGGCCCGGAACTCCTCGATGACCTCGCGATTGCGCTGCACCCGATCCGACATGCGCCCTCCGTTCGGCTCGTTGTTGCAAGCCACTGTAGGGGCTTTGCCGACTTTCGCAATCACACTCGCCGATGTCCGAAAGGCGACGTGGCGCCGCGGAGCGTTCAGCGGCCCGGGGGCAGCGCCGCTTCGCGCAGCTCGCGGAACGCCTCGACGAGCCGGGGCATGAGCCAGTGGGCGTTGAGTCCGCTCGGGTTGGGCAGCAACCAGATCCGGGTGGTACCGACGCGCTCCGGCTGCGCGCCGACGACCGCGTCCACCGCGCCGAACGCGGTGCGGTACGCCCCGATGCCCAGCACGGCAAGCCAATCCGGGCGGTACCGGCGTGCCTTCGCGCGCAGCCGCCGGCCGCCGGCCAACAGCTCCGCCGTGGACAGCTCGTCGGCGCGGGCGCCGCCGCGGTCCACGACGTTGGTGATCCCCAGCCGGTACCGGGGCAGCTCCCACTGGTCGTCCGGTCCCAGCTGCCGGTCGGTGAACCCGGAGCGGTGCAGGGCCGGCCAGAACCGGTTGCCCGGTCGGGCGAAGTGCGCGCCGACCGCGGCCGACCACAGCCCGGGATTGATGCCGCAGAACAGCACCGCGAGTCCGGGGCCGATGACATCCGGAATGCCGCGTCCGGCGGCGGCGGCGAGTTCGGCGGGTGACGGTCTGGGCATCGCGCGGCGAGCGTAACTCAAGCCGCCGCCGTTAACCTGGGAGGCCGGGCCCGCCCGTCCTTGGAGCGGACCGACCCGGTCAACGACGATGGGCAGGTGGAGGCGGCAATGGCGACGGACGGCGACGCGGCAGGGCTTGCGGAGGAGATGCTCCGGCTGATCTTTGAGGCTGAGCCGGTGTTCCCGACCCTGCTCGGACTGCCCGGATACGACGACCAGCTCGGAGACAAGTCCGCCGCGGCCGAGCAGCGGCACCGCGCCACGCTGGTGGCGCTGGCCGGTCGCGCCGACGCACTCGCCGGGTCCACAGTGGACGATGGGGCCGCGCTGACCGCGACCGTCGTGGCGCAGCAGGCGCGCGTGCAGGTCGACAAGATCGACGCGCGGAGCGTGGAGTACGGGATCAGTGACCGGCTCGGCTCGCAGTTCCCGGAGCTCGTCATGCTGCTGCCGATGGTCGGCTTGGCCGACTCGGCGGCCGCGGACAATTTTCTCGCCCGGCTGCGTGCGGTACCCGAGTTCCTGGCCCAGCTCACCGAGCGGCACCGCGAGGGGCTCGCGGCCGGGCTGACCCCGGTGGCCCCGCTGGTGCGCGACGCCGTAGCGCAGCTCGACCGGTACCTCTCGAACGGGCCGGCCGCGATGCTGGCCAGTCAGGAGGCACCGGCGGACCGGCCCTCATTCGTCGACGAACGCACCCAGGTTCTGGCCGACGTCGTGTGGCCGGCGATGCAGCGGTACCGCGACGTGCTGGCCGACGAGTTCGTCGTGCCCGGGCGCCCCGAGGAGCGCGGCGGGCTGTGCTGGCTGCGGGGCGGGGACGGGTTCTACGCGGGACTGGTGCGGGCCCACACGACCACCGACCGTACCCCCGAGGAACTGCACCGCACCGGGCTGGACGTGATGGCCCGGGTCGCCGAGGAGTTCAGGGAGCTGGGCGGGCGCGTCTTCGGCACCAGCGACCTGGTGACCATCTTCGGCCGGCTGCGCGACGACCAGGCCCTGCGCTGGAAGGACGCCGACGAGTTGCT
>JBPYFB010000525.1:0-4389 GCA_051986465.1 Rugosimonospora sp. | reverse complement strand
CGCACCAGCGCCCACTACGTGCTCCAGCGCGCGGACGGCAGCACCGCCACCACCTGTACGCCGGGCCTGCCGTGCGACGCGCAGTACCAGTACGACGCCCGGGACCGGCTCATCCAGTACCAGCCGCGCGCCGGCCACCAGACCACCTACGCGCTGGACGAGCCGGCCAAGCTGATCGGTGACACCACCATCCGGGCCGGGAACATCACCACCGAGACCAAGGACGGCCAGACCACCAGCCGCCGGTACACCGGGCAGCAGCTGACCGACCTGACCGCGGGCAGCGCGACGGCCAAGTACTGGTACGACCCGAACGGCAACGTCGACTGCGTCACCACGTCCGCCGGCAGCCAGAGCAACTGCTCGCCGAGCGACGGCACGACGCCGAGCAACCTCATCGCCGACTACGGCTACGACTACCTCAACCGGATGTCCACCAGCCGCCTGTACAGCGGCACCACCCAGACCGACACGTCCAAGTACACCTACGACGCGCTGGACCGCACCACGAAGGAGACCGAGGACCACGCCGGTACCACCAACGACCGCACCACCAACTTCGACTACCAGGGCCTGACCAACCTGGTGACGCAGGAGCAGCAGAGCGGCGGCGCCGACCCGCAGACCAAGACGTACGCGTACGACAGCTACGGGCACCGGATCTCGTTGACGGACAAGGACAACAACGCCGGTACCACGGACACCTACACGTACGGCACCGATGTGCACGGCTCCGTCTCGCAGCTCATCACGGACTCGGGCAAGGTGAAGGCGTCGTACGGCTACGACCCGTACGGCGGCACCGACTCGCCCAGTACCGACAGCCAGTCGCTGACCACCGGCGACACCAACGCGCAGGCGCCGCTCAACCCGTACCGGTTCTCCAACAAGCGGCTGGACTCCGGTACCGCACCCTCGACCCCGCTCGCCGCGCCGGCCGGCGCCCCGCAGTACGACATGGGCGCCCGCCGCTTCGGCCCGGACCTCGCCAAGTTCATCCAGCAGGACACGTTCGCCAGTTCACTGGGGAACCTCGGGCTGGCGCTGGACCCGCTGACCCAGAACCGGTACTCGCTGGCGGGTGGCAACCCGATCAGCTACGTCGAGTTCGACGGCCACATGGTCCTCGCCGACGGCGGTGGCGGTGCCAGCCCGACACCGAACCCGACACCGAACCCGTCGCCGACCGCACCCAGCTCGGGCTCCGGCACGGCTCCCGGCTGGTGGGGCACGGTCACGCACGCGCTCTCCGACGCCTGGGGCAATCTGGCGGGTACCGCCGGCCAGGTCGGTCTCAGCGCCGCCGACTTCGCCAACGACGGTATCGTCGGCGGCCTGGGCGACCTGCACATCGACATCCTGAAGAAGCAGTCGCAGGTGCTGCTGGACGAGTCCAAGCAACTGGAGGACCACTACCTGAAGACGCCGGGCGGGACCGCCCAGTCCGAGTTCCTCAACAAGCAGATTTATGCCAAGTTCCTGGAGTCCGACAAGTACGCGCTCGAGGCCCGCGGGCTCGCCAGCAAGCTGGGCTCCCGGCTGCCCATCGTCGGCTTGGCGATCACCGCGGCGAGCATCGGCTACGACATCCATCAAGGTAAACCGGCGGGCAAGGCGATCATCTCCGGCGTCGGCGGTGCGCTCGCCGCCGCGGGTACCGGTGCCCTCATCGGAACCGCGATCGGCGGTCCGGTCGGTACGGTGGTGGGTGCCGGCGCGGGTCTGATCGTGGGCGCGATCACCAGTGGCGCGCTCGACGAGGCGTACGACCACCTGCCACAGGGCGTACAGGACGGCATCGAGAACAGCGTCAGTGCCGTCGGCAACGGGCTCAAGGACGCGGGCGGCGCCATCGCCAGCGGTGCGAAGAGCGTATGGAACTCCATATTCTGACGGGATACCGATGAACACCCGCGGACGGAGTGTGGGGATGCAGCCGGATCGACCAGTCGACAGGCTCGGTGCCGAGCCGGCGCTCCCCACCCCGGCTGAGTGGTCCGGCGGCCAGTTGCCGGGCGCGGCGCGCGCGACCGTGGTGTTCCTGGTCATCCTGTCGATCGGTCTGGTCGTGGCCGCGGTCGTCGCCTTCGCCGGCGACGACCCGGCCGGGGGCGTCATCTCGACCGTGGCCGCGCTGATCCTCGGGCACGTGGCCGGCTTCGGCCTATGGGTCTGGCGCACGCCCCGCCGCTCCGGCCGCACCGGCACCCTTTCCGCCACGCCGGACGGGGCCACGGGCGTGCGGTTCGGCTACTGGTTCTGGACGTACTACTGGTTCACCGGACTCCTGCTGATCGGCGTCCTGGCCCTGCTGGCGCTGGCGGTCGTGGGCGGTGCCTCCGGCGCGCCCGCCGGCGGCATCATCGCAATACCCGCCGGGATAGCGGCCCTCGCGCTCGGCTGGGTACTGGTGACCGTGCTACGGCTGGCCCCCGGCGGCATCACCATGTCTCCGGCGGGCGTATACCACCGCAGCCTGACCTTCACCCACTTCGTACCGTGGGAGGCCGTCGTCGCGGTCGACGCCGGCTGGCTCGGCACGCCGGTCATCGTGGTGAAGGCGCTACCCACACCGGAGATGCGGGTGCACCGGTACACCGGCCGGTTCGGTACGGCGGAGCTGCGGCTGATTCCTTACATGGCCGTGCGCAGCTACTGGCTGGCGACCGACCCGGCCACCGTCTACCACGCGCTCGCCTTCTACCAGGCCTACCCGAGGCTGCGCGCCGAACTGGGCACCCAGTCCGCGCTCGACCGGATCGGCGGCGGGAATGCGGTGGTACCGGCGGCGCCGGGCGGGATATCCCACCCGGCGCCGTAAGGCGGTACCAACGAGATAGCTAGTCGCGGTCCTGGCCGGCCACGTCGCGGGCCAGGTCGGCGACTGCGCGGTCGCGGGTGCCCAGCGGCTTGAGCCCGTACGCGCGCTCCACCGTGGCGATGATGGAGGTCGTGTCGTACTGCGTGTGGTCGACGGTGAACCGCCGCTCCAGAGCCGGCGAGATGACCAGCGCCGGGATGCGGGTACCGGGACCGAAGCCGTCGGAGACACCCGGCTTCGTGGGCGGCGAGACGTGGTCCCACTGCCCGCCGAACTCGTCGTAGGTGACGACGATGGCGGTGCTCTTCGCGTCCGGGCCGGACTCGATCGCCTTGATGAGCTCGACCAGGTGGTTGCTGCCGGTGCGCTCGCTGGCGTACCCGGGGTGCTCGTTGTTCTCGCCGATCGGCTTGACGAAGCTCACCGGCTTGAGCGTGCCCGCCTTGGCGGCGTTGATGAACTCCACCTCGTCCTTGAGGTGCGCGGCGCGGGCCGCGGTGCCGGGCGCGTAGTTGGCGAAGTACGCGAACGGCTGGTGGTGGAACTGGAAGGTCTTGTCCGGGCAGTTCGGGTAGACCGCCGTGGTCACCGTGCGCGGATTGGCGCAGGTACCCGAGGTGGTCCCGTTCGTCCACCCTGGACCGTCCACATTGCCCGCCGCGTCGTCCCAGCCGCCCGCGTACCAGGCCCAGTCGACGCCCTTCGCGGACAGCTCGTCGCCGATCGTCGGGTTGGTCAGCGGGGGCAGCCGCCGCGCGTCCGCGGTACCGGGCGCGTACGGCTGGTTGAACGGCTGGATCGTGTTGACCGCGTAGTCGCCGCAGACCGTACCGGCGGGCGGCGTGGGCTGGCCGGTGGCCACCTTGCACGTGCCGTCGGGGTTCGCCGCCTGGGTCAGCGCGCCGTCCTTGAGGCCGGTGGCGGGGTGCAGCGGGTAGTTGGCCGGGCTACCGTCCGTACCGACGATCGAGTGCAGGTCGTTCGCGCTTCCGTCGTTGACCGGGTTGGCGAACACCGGTGCGGCGGCGGCGATGAGCCACTGGTGGTTGAGGAACGAGCCACCGAAGGCGCCCTGGAAGAAGTTGTCGGCGATCGCGTACTTCGGCGCGCCCGCGCCGTGCAGGTACTGGTAGATCGGTAGCGACGTGGTGTCGTAGGCGCCCATGGTCAGGCCGATTGCGTCGCTGCCGGTGACGTACCTGTCCTGCTGCCCGCCGTCGATCTGGTACTGCTCTTGGTAGTAGCGGTGCACGATGTCCTCGGTGCAGCCACCGGGCAGCGCTCCGGCCGTGTCCTTCAGAAGGCCGTGCGCCGCGAATACGCCGGGCGCCGGGCAGGTCTTGTCGTCGCCGGCGATGTAGTCGTCAATTGTGAACGGCTTGTTGGCGAAGGCCGAACTGACCGCTCCGCCACTCACCGTGCCGGTGCAGGTGACCGCGAGTGGCGGCGAGGTCAGGTTCACATCGTTCTGCGGCAGGCACGGGAGCACCGAGCCGTCCGCCGCGCGCTGCGTGACATGCCCCGATTGGGCGGCGTTATTCAGCCCGTTGACACCCTCCCAGCCGCCG
>JBPYFB010000524.1:0-10286 GCA_051986465.1 Rugosimonospora sp. | reverse complement strand
GGCGCCGCCCGGAACCCGCCGGCAGCAGGGCGGAGGCGACCAGCGCCGCCGCGCCCACTCCGCCGATCTTGACAACTCCGCTGGTCACGCGGCCTTCGCGGAGCGCGGCAAGGTGTCCGGCGAACCCCTTCGCCGACTTCTGCTCCGGTCGCGCGCCGACCACGTCGTCGTACAGGCCGACCGCGCCCGAGCCCAGCCCGGCGGTGAGTGCAGCGGCTGCCGCCGGGAGGTTCGGGGCACCCAGGGCCGCGGTGGCGGAGGCGGCGACCGCGAGCGCCGGGCCGGCGGCGAGCGTGACGGTATGGCCCCGGAAGTTCACGCGCTCCAGGGCGCCACGGCCGGGCGCCGCCCGTACCCCCGTCACAATCGCCCGCGCGGACGCCGCGCCCACCGTCGCGAGCAGCGCCCACGTGCGGCGGGGTTGGCTGCGCATTACGCTGCCGGCTTCGGCGGCACCAGCGCGCTGGCCCCCGCGTCGAGGCCGTAGTGCCCGGCCTTGTGCTGTACCAGCAGCTGGGCGAGCGTGTAGATGGCGCCCATCTGGCCCTGCGGCGTGGCCACGTTGTCCTGGGTCGAGATGGTCTTGGACAGGGTCGGGTCGCCGCGCAGCGCGGCGATCACGTTGCCGGAGCCGGCCGCGCCGTTGGCGGTGACGAGCAGCGGGCCGACCTTGCCGAACTGATCCGCCATGGTGAGCATGGAGGCGTTCTTACCATCCGCCTGCCGGTCGGTGTACGGCTGGGCGGCGATCACCAGCATGGCCTCCGCCGGCCCGGTCACCGAGTCCCCGTTGACCTTGATGAACTGCGCCTCGCCGAACGCCTTGAGCGCGGTGCGTATGGCGTCCCCGCTGAGCGCCGGGGTGTGCGTGAGCAGCATGGAACCCAGCAGGTAGCTGGCGGTCTCCACGCCGTCGCTGTTGGCGGGCAGGTTGGTCAGGCCGGCCGGACCGGTCGGCGCCGTCGTGTGCGCCAGGTCGAGCAGCGTCTCGCTGTTGTTCGGGTCGAGCATGCTGTCCTCGACCTCGACCTGCCCGGTCACCTTGGCGCCGGCGTACCCGAGGTTCTGCACGACGCCGGAGACGTACGAGCTGCTCGTGTGCATGTAGACCACGACGACGGAGCGGCCCAGCAGGCGGTCCTGCAGGGCGAGCGGCGCGAGCTGGTTGGCGAACTGCTCCTGCTTGCTCGCGTCCGCCTCGAGCTGGTTGACCTGGGCCCGGTAGACCTGGTTCTGGCCGGACAGCGCGTTGACCTTGTTGCTCAGCTCGTCGGCGGCCGGGCCGTTCAGCGCGGCGGTACCCATGACCAGCCCGATGGCCAGCGCCAGGAAGACCGCGGTGAGTGAGACCACGTGGTACCGAAAATTGATCACAACGAATGCCTCTTGCTCGCTAGTCGAAGGCTAGAACAGCCGCTGCACCGAGAAGATCAGGTTGTCCCACCACTCGGCGACCAGCCCGAGGTACGCCTTGCCGACCGTCGAGACGGCGACCGCGGAGGCCATCGCGGCCAGGGCGGACAGGATCAGCAGGAGCAGGGAGGAGCCCGAGATGGTCTGCCGGTACAGTCGGCTCACCCCCTTGGCGTCCACCACCTTGCCGCCCACCTTGAGCCGGGTCAGGAACGTCGAGGCCATGCCACCGCGCCCCTTGTCGAGGAACTCCACCAGCGTGTTGTGCGTGCCCACCGCGACGATCAGCGAGGCGCCCTTCTCGTCGGCGAGCAGCATCGCAAGGTCTTCGCTGGTGGCCGCGGCCGGGAAGAGCGTCGCGGAGATGCCGAGCTGGTGCACCCGGGCCAGGCCGGGGGCGCGCCCGTCCCGGTAGGCGTGGACGATCACCTCGGCGCCGCAGCGCAGCACGTCGTCGGTGACCGAGTCCATGTCGCCGATGATCATGTCGGGGCTGTACCCCGCCTCGACCAGCGCGTCCGCGCCACCGTCCACGCCGATGAGTACCGGCTTGAACTCGCGGATGTACGGGCGCAGCACCTCCAGGTCGGCCTGGTAGTCGTACCCGCGTACGACGATCAGCACGTGCCGGCCGGCGATCTGGGTCGCGATCTCGGGTACGCCCACCCCGTCGAGCAGCAGGTCGCGCTCCTGGCGCAGGTACTCCATCGTGTTGGCGGCGAACGCCTCGAGCTGTACCGACAGGCCCTCCCGCGCCTCGGCCATCGCCTTGTCCACGGCCTCGGCGTCCAACCGGTGGCCGGCGGCCACGACGTCGTCGCCCTTGTAGACCGTGTCGACCTCGAGCCGTACCGTGTCGCCCTCGCGCAGCCCGTGGAAGAGCTCCTCGCCGAGATCGTCGATCAGCGGGATACCCGCCTCGATCAGCACCTGCGGTCCCAGGTTCGGGTACCGGCCGGAGATCGACGGCTTCGCGTTGAGCACCGCGGCCACCCCGACCGCGACCAGCGAGTCGGCCGCGACCCGGTCCACATCAACATGGTCGATCACCGCGATGTCACCAGGGCGCAAGCGTCCCACCAGGCGCTTGGTACGCCGGTCCAGCCGCACCGTACCGGTGATCGCGCCCGGTTCGGCGCTCCGGGCCCGGCGCAAGGTAGGTAGACGCATCGTGACCTATCCTGACACGCCAATGCAGGTGAGTCGCTCGTGACTCGGGATTTTCCGTCCTTTTCGCGGCAATTAGTGTCGTTTTTCCCGATCAGCCACTGCCAGCAACTCCTCCGCGTGGGCGATCCCCAGGTCGGAATCGGGCAGGCCAGCCAGCATGCGCGCCAGCTCGCGGGCCCGCTCGGTGTGCTCGACGTGGTGCACGCCGCTCGTCGTGACCGCGCCCGAGGTGTCCTTGGCGACGACCAGGTGGCGGTCGGCGAACGCCGCGACCTGCGGCAGGTGTGTGACGACCAGCACCTGGTGCGCCCGCGCCAACCGGGCCAGCCGCCGGCCGATCTCCACCGCGGCCTGCCCGCCGACACCCGCGTCGACCTCGTCGAAGACCAGCGTGGGCGGGCCGCCGGCACCGGCGAAGACCACCTCGATCGCGAGCATGACCCGGGACAGTTCACCGCCCGAGGCGCCCTTCTGCAGGGGCAGCGCCGGTGCGCCCGGGTGCGCGTGCAGCCGCAGCTCCACGTCGTCGGCGCCGTCCGGCCCGACCGCGCACTCCACGCCATCGACCGTGAGCACCGGCTCGCCCCGTCCCGGCTGGTGCGGCAGCACCGCGACCTCGATGCGCGCGTGCGGCATGGCGAGCCCGGCCAGCTCGACGGTGACCGCCTCGGCGAAGCGCCCGCCCGCCTCCTGCCGCGCGGCGCGTACCGCGGCGGCCAGCTCGGCCACCTCGCCGGCCAGGCGTACCCGCTCCCGGTCCAGCTCCTCCAGCAACTCGTCGGAGGTGTCCAGCTCAAGCAGGCGGGACCGGGCCTGCTCGGCCCAGGCGATCACCCCGTCGACGTCCTCGGCGTACTTGCGGGTCATCGCGCGCAGCGTGGCGCGCCGCTCGTACACGGCGGACAGCCGCGCCGGATCGGCGTCGAGGCTGTCCAGGTAGGCGGAGAGCTCACCGGCCACATCGGCGACGAGGGTGGCCGCCTCGGCGAGGCGCCCCGCCAACTCGCCCAGCATGGCGTCCACATCGGACTGCGCCTCAAGCGTGCGGCGGGCCGCGCCGAGCAGGCTGGACGCGTCGGGCGTGTCGTCACCCGTATCCGCGCCACCCGCCACGGCCTGGTGGGCCACCTGCGCGGCGGCGCGCAGCCCTTCGGCGTGCTCCAGCCGCTGCGCCTCGGCACGCAGCTCCTCGTCCTCGCCGGGCTGCGGATCCACCCGGCTGATCTCGTCGAGGCCCAGCCGCAGCAGGTCGGCTTCCTGGTTGCGTTCCCGGGCGTTGCGCCGCCGGTCGGCCAGGTCGTCCTCGACCGCGCGCCATTGCGTGTACCGCTCGCGCAACTCGGCGAGGAGCTTGTCGTGCTCGCCGCCGTTGGCCCCGGCCGCGTACCGGTCGAGTGCCGCCCGCTGCTCGGCCGGGCGCAGCAGGCGCATCTGGTCGGACTGCCCGTGCACGGCGACGACCTGCTCGCCCACCTCACTGAGCACGGCGACGGGAACAGCACGCCCGCCCACATGCGCGCGGGAGCGCCCCTCCGCGGTGACCGTACGCGCGAGCAGCAGGCTGCCGTCCTCATCGGATTCCGCACCGGCCTCGGCGACCCGGCCGGCCACCATCGCCGCCGCGCTCCCGGACAGTCGCAGCCGCCCCTCGACGATCGCCCGCCCCGGATCCGCGCGTACCCGACCCGCGTCGGCTCGGCCGCCGAAGAGCAGTCCCAACCCGGTCACGACCATCGTCTTGCCGGCCCCGGTCTCGCCGGTGATGACGTTCATCCCCCGGGTCAGCGGCAGCGTGGTGTCCTCGATGACGCCGAGCCCGGTGATCCGCAGCTCCTCCAGCACGGCCTGACAGTATCCCGACCGTCCGACAGTGGCCAGCGACCGCGCTAGCGCTGGCCGCGCCAACCGTTCACGGGAAGGCCGAACTTCGCGACCAGCCGGTCGGTGAACGGCTGCGGGCGCAGGCGTACGACGCGCACCGGAAGCTCACCGCGACGCACCGTCACGACCGCGCCCGAAGCCATGTCGAAGACCCGCCGGCCGTCGCAGCACAGCACCGCCGAGGTCGTGTACGGGTCGACCGTGATGTCGATTGTGGACGTCGGCGCGGTGACGACCGCGCGGCTGAACAGGGTATGCGCGCTTATCGGTACGAGCAGCAGCGCCTCCACCCCCGGCCACACCACCGGCCCGCCGGCGGAGAACGCGTACGCGGTCGAGCCGGTCGGAGTGGCGCACACCACCCCGTCGCACCCGTACCGGGACAGCGAGCGCCCGTCCACGTCCACGAGCAGCTCCAGCATCCGCTCCCGGGCCGCCTTCTCGACCGTCACCTCGTTGAGCGCCCAGGACCGGATCACCGGCGCCCCGTCCTGCCGTACGGTCACGTCGATCGTGAGGCGTTCGTCCACTGTGTACGCACGGTCCACCACGTCGCGCACCGCACGGTCCAGGTCGTGGATCTCGGCCTCGGCCAGGAACCCCACCTTGCCCAGGTTGATGCCGAGCAGCGGAGCCATTGCCGGCCTGGCCAGTTCGGCGGCGCGCAGCAGGGTACCGTCGCCACCCAGCGCCAGTACGATCTCCACGCCCTGTGCCGCGTCCGGTCCCCGTACCGGTACCACGCCGGGCAGGTCCAGGTCGACGGCCTCCTCGGCCACCACCCGTACGGTGAAGCCCGCGTCGCACAGGTCCGTGGCGACCGTACGGGCATGCTCGGTATTCGCCCGCCGGCCCGTATTCGTGACGAGCAGCGCTTCCCTATTCATGCTTCCGACACGACCTGGCGTAGCCGCTGTTCGTCGATGGCTGGCGCGTCCCGTCGCAACCACACGAAGAACTCAACGTTTCCCGATGGGCCCGGCAGCGGGCTGGCCACCACCTCGCACACGCCGAGGCCGAGCTGCGCGCCGGCCGCCGCCACGTCGAGTACCGCCTGCGCGCGCAGCTGCGGATCCCGTACCACGCCACCCGGCCCGACCCGGCCCTTGCCCACCTCGAACTGCGGCTTGACCATCGGTACCAGGTCGCCATCGGGTTCGGTGCAGGCGACCAGGGCCGGCAGCACCAGGCGCAGCGAGATGAAGGACAGGTCGGCGACGGTCAGCTGGACCAGCCCGCCGATCTGTTCCGGGCGCAGATGCCGCACGTTGGTCCGCTCGTGTACCCGCACCCGAGGATCGTTGCGCAGCTCCCAGGCCAATTGCCCGTACCCGACGTCGACCGCCACCACCTCCGAGGCACCCGCCTCAAGCAGCACCTGCGTGAAGCCACCGGTGGAGGCGCCGGCGTCGAGGCAGCGCCGCTCTGCCACCATCAGCCCGCCGAGCATAAACGCGTCCAGCGCGCCGAGTAGCTTGTCCCCGCCCCGCGATACGAACTCGCGACCGGCGCCACCCTCCAGTACCCGTACCGGATCCGCCGGGTCCACCATCGCGGCCGGCTTGGCGGCCCGGGTGCCGCGTACCTCCACCTGGCCGGCCGCCACCAGCGCGGCTGCCTGCTCCCGCGAGCGGGCCATGCCGCGGCGAACCAGTTCGGCGTCGAGTCGGGTACGGCGTGCCATCAGCTCTGATCGATAGTGCTCAGCGTCTGCTGCAGGGCCTCGTGCGCCGCCTCGTACGCGCTGACCTGCTCCGCGGGTGGCAGGCTGGCGGCCTGGGCGAGCCCGGCCAGCGCGCCGTCCACAGTGGCGTGACCGGTGACTCCGGGCGTCTCGTCCAGCTCCGACAAGGACTCGGCCGTCGGCTCCGACAAGGGCTCGGCGGTCGGCTCCGACGAAGGCTCCGCCACCGGATCAGAAAATGGCTCGCTCGGGTCGGAAAATGGCTCGCTCATGCCTCGTCCTCCGGCGGTGTACCCGTCGCCTTCCTGGGAACCGCCTTCTTCACAACCGCATTCTTCGCGACGGCCTCGGCCGGCGTGGTCTTCTTCGCGACCGCCTTCTTCACGACCGCCTTCTTCACGACCGCCTTCTTCACGGGAGCAGCCTTCGCCGGAGCAGCCTTCGCCGGAGCTGCCTTCGCCGGGGCAGCCTTCGCCGGTGCCGCCTTCTTAGCCGGCATCGTCGTGGCCGGAATCGCCGGCTGCGCCGTGCCGTCGATCCCCACGGCCTCCTCGATGACATCGGCGTGGGCCGCTGCCGAGGCGGATGCGGCGCTGGCGATCGCGGCCGCCGCCTCGGCCTCGCGCAGCCGCTGCTCCAGGTCGCGCACCCGGCTCGTCAGGTCGGCAACCTCCTCCGCGGTGGCCAGGCCCACCCGGCCCAGCGTCCGGTCCAGCTCGTAGCGGACCAGGCGGACCAGCGACTCGCGGTTGGCGACGCTCGTCTTGACGAGGTCCTCGGCCATGCTCTGCAACTGATCGGCGGTCGCGCCGCCCTTGCCGAGCAGCCGGCGGGCCACCTTGGTCGCCTGCTTGCGCGACGCCTCCGTGAAACCGAGCGCCAGATCCAAGTACGCCCGCCACGCGTCTTGCATCGCGCGGATCTCCTCTCGCTTTGCCATCAGCGTCCCACCTCGCGTCGATAAAGCTCGCTGTCCAGGTACGTTGTACCTTCCGCGTGCCACGCTACCCGGGCACCTGGTGCGGTCGTGCGGTAGCGTGCCCGCCATGGCAACTGTCGACGAGGTACGGGACGCCCTGCACACGCTCGCACAGCGGATGGACGACAACGCCCAGCAGGTACAGGGGAAAATCAACATGGACCGCCCCCTCGCCTGCACCGTGAAGGATCTCGGCGTGGCCTTCCATGGTCGGCTCACCGACGGCCGGCTCGTCGGGCTGGTCGACGGCGACGACCCGGGCGCGAAGATCCGCCTCACCGCCTCCAGCGACGACCTCGTGGCGCTCGTCGACGGTCGCCTCGACCTCGCCAAGGCGTGGGCCTCCGGCCGCGTCTCCATCAGCGCCAACCCGTTCGACCTCTTGAAGCTCCGCAAGCTGATCTAGCGGATACCCAGCTCGTCCAGGGCCGCTCGCGCCGCCCCGCCGTCGGCGCGGATGGCGCCCGGCGCGCCGTGCGCCCAGGCCTCCGCACACAGCACGCGCAGGGCGTCCATGGTCGCGCCCTCCCCGGCCAACTCCAGGCCGTCTGCGTCTCGCCGCACCCGCCAATTCTTTGACGGTACGGGCGCCGCGGCGTCCATCGAGAAGAGCGTGCCGAGATCCTGGCCGAGAAACGTCGGGCGCCTCGGTGGTGGTGCCGAGAGCAGGTCGACCGGCACACTGACGCCGGTAAGCACCAGCACGCTGTCCATCCCGGCCCGGTGCGCGCCCTCGATGTCGGTATCCAGCCGGTCCCCCACAACCAGCGGCCGCTGCGCACCGACACGCCGGGCGGCGGTATCGAACAGCGCCGGCTCCGGCTTGCCCACGATCACGTCCGGTCCCCGGTTCAGCGCGGTTGTCAGGGCCGCGACCAGTGCCCCGTTGCCGGGCAGCGGGCCGCGCGGCGAGGGCAGCGTACGGTCGGTGTTGGTGGCGACCCACAGCGCGCCCCCGCGTACCGCTACCGACGCCTCCGCCAGCTCCTGCCAGCCGACTCCCGGCCCGTACCCCTGCACGACCGCGGCGGGATGCGGCTGCGCCGAGTCCACCGGCTCCAGCCCGACCCGCGACACCTCCGCGCGCAGCGCGTCGGCACCGACGACGAGCACGGCGCTGCCCCGGGGTACCCGCTCGGCCAGCAGCGCGGCGGCCGCCTGTGCCGAGGTGACCACCTCATCGGCGTCGACCGTGAGGCCGAGCGAGGCGAGCAGGGCGGCCACCTCGTCCGCCTGGCGGCTCGCGTTGTTGGTCGCGAACGCCACCCGATGCGCCTCGGCGACCAGCTTGTTGATCGCCTCAACCGCACCCGGTATCGGCTCGCTGCCCAGGTAGACGACGCCATCCAGGTCGAAGATGACCAGGTCGTACCGGTCGACCAGGCGCTGGCCGGTCACCCCTCGAGGTCCTTTTCCTCGCCCTCGATCTCCGCTTCCGGGTCCCCGACTGCCGCCAGATACTGGGCCTCGTCTTCGTCGTCTTCTTGGTCTTCGTCTTCGTCGTCTTCTTGGTCTTCGTCGTCTTCTTGGTCTTCTTCGTCTTCGTCGAGTTCGTCTTCTTCGTCGAGTCTGTCGTCCTCGTCGTCGACCTCGTCTTCGTCGTCGATCACGTCGACCTCGTCGGCGATCTCGCTGACCTCGTCCTCGTCGTCCTCGGGCTCGTCCAGGACCACCCCGTCGAGCTCCAGCAGCCGCTCCGCCGCGTCGGTCTGCCCTTCGTCGTCGGCCTCGACGGCGCGCGCGAACCACTCGCGCGCCTCCTCTCGCCGGTCGACCGCGAGCAGCGCGTCGGCGTACGCATACCGCAGCCGAGCCGACCACGGCCCATCCACCGCCAACTCGCGTACCTGCAGCATGGCGACGGCGGCCTCATCCTGGCCCAGATCGCGGCGCGCGCCGGCGGCCACGATCAGCAACTCCACGGCGTCGGTGCGGTCCAGGTTCTCCCGGTCCGCCGCGCGGTAGATGTCGACCGCCTTCTCCGGACGTCCGAGCGCCCGTTCGCAGTCCGCGAGCACAGCGAGGTGGCTCTGGCGACCCGTCATCCGGTGGTAGGTACGCAGCTCGGCGGCGGCTGTCTGCCACTCGCCCGCGTGGTACGCGCTGATCCCAACCGCCTCACGTATGACCGCGACGCGGGATGCGAGCCGCCGGGCCGCTAGGGCATGGGCCAGCGCGGTCGCTGGGTCCTCGTCGACGAGGCTCCCGGCGGCGACAAGGTGCCGGGCTACGGTCTCGGCCACGGGGCGGGCCAGCGAGCGCAGCTCCGTGCGTACCTCCCGGTCCAGGTCCTCGGCCTTGATCTCCTCGGGCAGTGCGGGACCCGACTCCCGTACCGGCCTCGGCCGCTCCTCGCGGTCCTGCCAGCGCTCACGCTCGGGCCTCGGCCGCTCCTCCTGTCGCGGTCGATCGCCGCCGTCCCTTGGCGGCCTGGGGCGCTCGTCGCGCCTGTCCCGTACCGGCCGGTCCTGCCACGCCTCGCGGGGCGGCCTCGGCCGGTCTTCACGAGGCTGCCAGCCTTCCCGTGACTGCCGGCCGTCACGCGGCTGCCAACCGGGGCGGTCGCCACGGGCCGGGCGCTCGTCCCGGCGGGGACGCTCGTCTCGGCGGTTCGCTTGGTCCTGGCGTGGGCGGTCGCCCCGGAATCCGCGCTCGTCGCGGCCCTGCCACCGGTCGCGGCCCGGGCGGTCGTCCCGACCCGAGCGGTCGTCCCGGCCCGAGCGATCGTCCCGGCCCGGACGGTCGTACCCGCTTCGGGAATCCCGGCCGTAGCTCGGACGGGGCCGGTCCTCGCGGCCGTAGCCGCCGCGCTGGTCGCGGTCGAACCCCTGACGGGGGCGGTCGTCGCGCCCGTAGCCCTGGCGCGGGCGGTCATCCCGCCCGAACCCCTGACGCGGACGGTCATCCCGCCCGTAACCCTGACGGGGACGATCATCGCGCCCGAACCCCTGACGCGGCCGATCATCCCGCCCGTAACCCTGACGGGGACGGTCATCGCGCCCGTAACCCTGGCGCGGGCGGTCGTCACGCCCGTAACCCTGACGGGGACGATCATCGCGCCCGAACCCCTGACGCGGCCGATCATCCCGCCCGAACCCCTGACGCGGCCGATCATCCCGCCCGTAACCCTGACGGGGACGATCATCGCGCCCGAACCCC
>JBPYFB010000523.1:0-13904 GCA_051986465.1 Rugosimonospora sp. | reverse complement strand
ACCAGATCGAGAACCGGATCATCGAGGCCAAGAGCCGCGGCATCTACGAGGCGCCGGGCATGGCGCTGCTGCACGCCGCGTACGAGCGACTGGTCAACGCGATCCACAACGAGGACACGCTGGCGAGCTACCACATCGAGGGGCGCCGGCTGGGTCGGCTGCTGTACGAGGGCCGGTGGCTGGACCCGCAGGCCCTGATGCTGCGCGAGTCGTTGCAGCGCTGGGTCGGTACGGCGGTCACCGGCGAGGTGAGCCTGCGACTGCGGCGCGGTGAGGACTACTCCATCCTCGACACCTCCGGGCCGGCGATGAGCTACCACCCGGACAAGCTGTCGATGGAGCGTACCGAGGACTCCGCCTTCGGGCCGGTCGACCGCATCGGCCAGCTCACCATGCGCAACCTCGACATCGCCGACTCCCGCCTGAAGCTCGAGCTGTACGCGCGGCTCGGAATCGTGGGCGCTGGCGCCCAGCCGGCCCTGGTCTCGGCCGCACAGCCGGCCACCACCGAACTGATCGGTGCCATGTCCGAGGGCGGTGCCGCGGCGATCGCCTCCCGTGGGGAGGTAACCGGCGATGACGAGTTGCTCGACCACGCCGCGATGGAGTCCGGTACCGACTGAGGTCGCCGCCGTCAGGGCAGTTCCAGGAATTCCCGGAGTGCCTCCTCGATCCGGTTCATGGTGTCGGGCGAGACGAAACCATGGTTGTCGCGCAGCGCGGTGCGGTCGAGGATCTGTACGACGCTGTGGATTCTGACGAACGCGCCGGAAAGCGGGTCGGCCTGGCCGAGGCGTACGGCGAGATGGTTGGGGTGTGGTACCTCGCGGGCAACGGT
Source organism: Rugosimonospora sp. (assembly GCA_051986465.1). GTDB lineage: Bacteria > Actinomycetota > Actinomycetes > Mycobacteriales > Micromonosporaceae > DATEJJ01. The sequence goes on along the minus strand of JBPYFB010000523.1, from coordinate 13,066 downwards.
GAGTGCCCAGATCGCCAGTTCCTCGACGCTGTTGTACTCGTCGTTGCTGATCACCAGTACCCGGTACTGGTTGGCTCCGCGTAGCAGGGTCCAGAGCTGGCCTCGCCTCACCACTGCGCGTCATGCAGGGCGATGTCGTTGCTGCTTTCGATGAGGGCTTGGTCCTCGGCGACCTGCCGCGCGCTTCGCTGGCGCAGGTACTGCCCGTATGCCTGTGCGGCCTCGTGCTGCCGGGCACGGCGGACCCGGGGGAGTATGCGGCGGATGGCGTCGGTGACCGCGGCGGAGGCGTTGTCCTGGCTCTGCAGGTAGGCGGCGACGTCGTCGGGCACGCTGATGCTGAGCTTGACGGTCATACTTTCATCCTACCGGCGGAGGCCGGCCCGGCCCGCTCGGCCGCGGTCGCAGATCCAGGGGCTTTTCCTCGTCGCTACTGGGCGGTAACCTGCCCCGACATGAGCGACACGACCGCCACGCCTCCCGCCCGATGGCCCGCCGCGATGGCCGTCCGTGACCGGAGGACCGCCGTGTCACTGGGCATATTCGGGATACTGGCCGCCGCCAACCTGGTCGCGGGAGCCTCCGCCGCCGGTACCGACGGTGCGCGGCTGGGCGACGTGTTGACCAAGCCGCTGCTGATGCTGGCGGTGGCCGGGTTTGTGGTCGCCGCCGCCCGCCCGGGCCGGCCGAGCCGCTTGGCGGTCGGCGGACTGCTGTTCGGCGGGGTGGGCGACGTGGCCCTGCTCGGCCACGGCACCTGGTTCCTGGTCGGGATGGGCGCCTTCGCTCTCGGCCACGTCTGTTACCTGTCGGCGTTCCTGCGCCGCGGGGCGGCCGGGACGCTGCGCCGCCGGTGGTGGATCCCGATCGGGTACCTGGCGGTGTGGGCCGCGCTGATCGCCCTCGTCTGGCCGGGGCTGGACGGCGGGCTGCGGGTACCGGTGCTCGGCTACAGCCTGCTGCTGACCGCGATGGCGGCGACCGGCGCCGGTACGGGACGGGTCGCGGCGACCGGCGGCGCGCTGTTTCTCGTCAGCGACGGCATGCTCGCGCTGGGCATGGCCGGCGTGAACTTCCCGGGGCGGGGCGCGGTCGTGATGCCGACCTATCTGGCGGCGCAACTGCTCATCGCGCTCGCCCTGCTGCCAGGGGCGCCGATCGAAGGGAGTGCGGCGGCGTGAAGGACCTGCCCGAGATCATCACCTGGTCGATCCCCGGTTTCCTGCTGCTGATGGTTCTGGAGATCGTCTCCTTCCGGGTACACGGCGACGACGACGAACTGGGCTACGTCGCGAAGGACACCGCGACCAGCCTCACCATGGGCATCGGCAACGTGCTGTTCGACGCGGTGTGGAAGGTACCCATCGTCGCCGTCTACGCGGTGATCTACGCGCTGACGCCGCTGCGGGTACCCGACGGTGTCCTCTACAGCCTGCCGGCCGCGCTGCTGACCTGGCCGCTGCTCATGGTGGCGCAGGACTTCTGCTACTACTGGTCGCACCGCGCGCATCACGTCGTGCGCATCCTGTGGGCCTCGCACGTCGTGCACCACTCGTCGCAGCGGTTCAACCTGTCCACCGCGCTGCGCCAGACCTGGACCGGATTCACCTCCTTCGTCTTCTACCTGCCGCTGATCGCGGTGGGCGTGCACCCCGGGGTACTGGCGTTCGCGTCCTCGGTCAACCTGCTGTACCAGTTCTGGATCCACACCGAGCGCATCGACCGGATGCCGCGTTGGTTCGAGGCGGTGTTCAACACGCCCTCGCACCATCGGGTGCACCACGCGTCGCAGGGCTCGTACCTGGACCGCAACTTCGCCGGCATCCTCATCGTGTGGGACCGGTGGTTCGGCAGTTTCGAGCCCGAGCGGGAGCGCCCCGTGTACGGCCTGACGAAGAACCTCGATACCCACAACCCGCTGCGGGTGGCGTTCCACGAGTACGGGGCGATCGGTCGGGACCTGCGCTCGGCCCGCTCGCTACGGGACTGGCTGGGGTACCTGTTCGGCCATCCCGGGTGGCGACCGGTCCCCTCCGCCTCTCCCGCCTCGGCGGGCGCCGGCGACTCCCTCCTCAGTGGACAGTCCTGACGCGAGAGTGGGCAGTCCTGACGCGAAAGTGTGGCAGGCTGGTCTGGTGCCTGATGCTGCCGACGCGCTGCGTACCGCCGCGGGTGTCGGGCCGTTCTTCGCGGTGGACCTGCAGGGCGAGGGGGCGTCGTGGCGGGACTTCACCGAACTGGTCGAGGATGCCCCGGTGTTGCGGCAGCGGGTGGGTGCGGTGCGCGCGGCGCTGGCCGAGCGTACCGGCCTGGACATTGCCGCGGTCGAGGAGCGCGTCGCCGCGTCCCTTGACAGCTTGGCGCTGGCCGCCCGGCTGATCGCGCCGACCTTCGCCGCGGCGGTGCTGACCGGCACGGTACCGGTGTTGGACCTGACGGCCGTCCGGTGGCAGAACGTCGTCGGCGGGCCGGTACCCATCGCGTTTGTCGGTGCGGGAGCCGTGACCGCGTCCGCCTCCGATGAGCTGGCCGGTCTGCTCGACGACAACGTCATCCGCTTGCTCGCCGCGCCGTTGGTCGGCGCCTACGGTGAATACTTTCGGCTGTCCGCCAAGGTGCTGTGGGGCAATGTCGCCTCCGCGATGGCCGGTGCGGCCGCGATGCTCGCCGCACCCGGCGCCGAGCATGCGGAGCGTGCCATGCGGGTGGCGCAGGCGCTGTTGGGTGTTGGGTTGCTGCGCGGGCATGGGCGGTACCTGCGGCCCTGGCCCGAGCGGCCGGAGCGGTTCTTCGTGCGCAACAGTTGCTGCCTGTACTACCGGATCCCAGGCGGAGACACCTGCGGCGACTGCGTGCTGGTCTCCGCCGATGCCCGGTTGGCGACGTGGCGGGCCCAGGCGCGTTAACGGGTGACCGGGCTGCCGTCCTCGAAGAGCACGCCGGTGGGTGCGCCGCCAGGCAGCATCGCGGCCCAGGCCACCCAGCGTGCGCTCTCGACCGTCGGCCGCCCGTCGTTGTCGTCGCCGAGCTCGGGGTGGCTGGCGAACTGCCCAGGGTCGACGGAGTTGACCAGGATCCCGGCGTCGCGCAGCTCGACGGCGAGCGACGTGGTCAGGGCGTCGGCGGTGAACTTGGTCATCGAGTACCCCGGTGCACCGACCGGGCGGGGCAGCGCGGTGCCGGCGCGCACCTGCATCGCGGCGCCGCTGGAGACGGTGACGATCCGGGCCGCCGGGGCCGCCTCCAGCAGCGGAAGGCAGGCCTGGGTGAGCGCCCAGGGCCCGAAGACGCACACGTCGAAGGCGGCACGTACGGCGTCGGCATCGGCCGAAAGCAGGCGCAGCCTGTCCCAGTCGGGCATCAGCGCGGCGTTGTGGACCAGCGCGTCGAGCCGGCCGAAGTCGGCACCGAGGCGCGCCGCGGCCTCGGTGATGGACGCGCGATCACTCAGGTCGATGCGTCTCGCGGTGGCCGCGAAGCCCTCGGCGGACAGCTCGGCGGCGCGCAGCCGGGTCTGGTCGAGGTCGCGGCCGGTGAGAACGGCATGGAAGCCATGCGTGGCAAGCTCGCGTGCGACGGCGACCCCGAGTCCGGCGGGGCGACTGGCCCCGGTGACGAGGGCGACCCTGCCGTTGGCGCGGTCGCCGGTGCCTGAGGTAGCCATGGGAATCCTTCCGGTACGGGATGTCGCGACTGCTGCCTACCCGCGATCAGACGCAGAACTCGTTGCCCTCCGGGTCGGCGAGCGTGGTCCAACTTCAGGTTGCGCGGCTGATTGGCGGGGTGGCGACACACGTTCGCGATGTAGTAACATTGCTACTTGCTGAGGGGGGTGGTCGGCATGACCGTAACCACGCTGTCGAGTCGCGAATTCAACCAAGATACGGGTCGCGCCAAGATGGCCGCGCGTAGCGGGCCGGTCATCATCACCGATCGCGGGAGCCCGGCGCATGTACTGCTGACCTTCGAGGACTATCAGAGACTGACTGGTAGTCAGGACAACATCGTCGATATGCTGGGGCTTCCCCCGGGTGTCGAGGACGTCGAACTGGAGACTCCACTGCCCCGGGATCACGCCCAACCGGCGGACCTGGACTAATGTTCCTCCTCGACACGAATGTCGTGTCCGAACTCCGGAAGGCCAGGGCGGGCAGAGCCGACAAGAATGTGACCGCATGGGCGGCGAGCATGTCCGCCATGACCATGTTCGTCTCGGTGATCACCATCCAGGAGCTTGAGATCGGGGTACTGCTCGCCGAACGACGCGACCCACCCCAGGGGGCGATCCTGCGTCGATGGCTGGAGGATCAGGTGCTGCCCGCCTTCGCCGAACGCATCGTCCCGATCGATACTGCCGTCGCCAGATGCAGCGCCATGCTGCACGTTCCTGACCCGAGGCCGGTACGCGACGCGCTCATCGCGGCGACCGCCCTCGTTCATGGGCTGTCGGTTGTGACCCGGAACGTCGCTGACTTCGCATCCACCAACACCAAGATCATCAATCCGTGGGAGACAGTCTTCGACCAGCCCGGCTAACAGGTCAGGGTTCGACGATGCCGGCCTGGTACGCGAGCACGATGAGCTGTACCCGGTCCCGAAGGCTCAGCTTCTGAAGGATGTGCGTGATGTGTGTCTTGACCGTCGTTTCGCCGATGTACAACCGCTGACCTATCTCCACATTGGACAGACCCTGCGCGATCAGCCGGAAGACGTCCTGCTCCCGGGCGGTGAGCTCATTGAACTCTTTCGGCGGCCGGGGGCGCGGGATGCGGGTGAACTGTTTGATGACGCGTCTGGTGACCGTGGGGGAGAGTAACGCGTCACCCGCGGCGACGGTACGGATCGCGGCGATGAGCTGTTCGGGTGGGTCGTCCTTGAGCACGAAGCCACTTGCCCCGGCGCGCAGCGCTTCGTAGACGTATTCGTCGAGATCGAACGTGGTGAGTATGAGGATGCGGATGGCGTTGTCGGCGGCGAGGATGCGACGGGTGGCTTCGAGACCGTCCAGCTCCGGCATGCGGATGTCCATGAGGACGACCGTGGGGCGTACCCGGGCCGCCTGCGCGACGGCTTCGAGCCCGTTGCCGGCCTCGGCCACGACCTCGATGTCGTCGTCGCGGGCGAGCAGCATCCGGAACCCGGCACGCACCATCGACTGGTCGTCGGCGACGAGCACCCGAATCCTCATGCCGGATCGCCGGAGAGCGGCAGGCGGGTACGGAGTACGAAGCCGTGGTCGGGTGCGGTACCGGTGGTCATCTCGCCGCCGTAGATCTTGACCCGTTCGCGTACACCGATCAGGCCGTGCCCGAGCCCGTCGCTCGTCGAGGCGCCCCGACCGTCGTCGCGTACCTCGATGTACAGCTCGCCGGGCAGGTACCGCAGCGTCACGTCGGCGTGCGTGGCGCGCGCGTGCTTCAGCGCGTTCGTGAGCCCCTCCTGCACGATGCGGTACGCGGACAGGTCGACCGCCTGGGGCAGCGGTACGCACTCGCCGTCGATGTGCAACCGGACCGGAAGCCCCGCATGGTCCACTTCGGACAGTAGCGCGTCGAGGCGGTTCAGGCCGGGGTGTGGCATCAGCTCGACATCGTCACCGTCCTGCCGCATCGCGCCCAGCAGGCGGCGCATCTCGGCGAGGGCGCTACGCCCGGTGCGCTCGACGGCGCGCAGCGAGTCCGCCTCCTCGACGAGCGCGTCGGGCAGCTTGTGCCGTACCGCGCCGACGTGCAGCACCATGACGCTCACCGCATGGGCCACGATGTCGTGCAGTTCGCGGGCGATCCGGGCCCGTTCCTCGGCGACCGCGATCCGGGCAGCGGCCTCACGTTCCCGCTCGGCGTGCAGCGCGCGCTCCTCGGCCGCGGCGGCCCGGGCGCCCCGCTCGCGAAGGGCGAAGCCGGCGAGCCAGCCGACGCCGAACAGTGCCGGGATGAACAGGAAGGTACCGAGCGCGCGATCGGGGTCGTTCGCCACCACCAGCACCCCGCCACCGAGTACGCAGCCGAGGCCCAGCCTCGCCCGTACCGCGTCGTCGAGGTGCCCGAGCAGGAACGAGGCGACCATACCGGTGGCGAACACGCCGACCGTGAATACCACAAGCCGCCCGTCGACGAACGAGAGCGCGGCACCCGTCACCCACATCGAGGCGGGCCCGCCGAACGGGAAACGGTGGCGCAGGAGCAGCGTCAGTACGACGACGAGGATGGCCGGGACGGCGAACCACAGCGGCGTACGGGGCGCGTGGAGCGAGTCGTGTCGCAGGGCGACCTCGCAGGCGCTCTCGACCGCGGTGAGCGCGATCAGCGCGTCGAGGGCGTACCCGAGCCGGTTCACGAGTCGACCGTACGCGAGCCGTGGGCGTCCCCGCCTCCGACTCAGGTACGAGCGGCGCTCGGGCCTCGCGACGACGCGGCGCGGTACCGGCCGGCCATAGCGTCGGTAAGCATGAATATCTCCCGTACCCGCATCGCCGCTCTCGCCGTCATCGCCGTGCTCATCGGCGGCCTGCTGTACCTGCGCCTCGGCCCGAACCCGGCCACCGTTGCGGTACCCGCCGGTGCGAACGCCGGCGAGCTGCGCCTCAAACCCTGCCACTACGGCAACGAGCGCGCCGACTGCGGCACCCTCGCCGTCCCCGAGAACCGCAACAACCCGCGATCGCGGCTCATCGCGCTGCCGGTCACCCGCATCCGCGCCACCTCGGCCCACCCGGCCGAGCCGGTCTTCTGGCTCAACGGGGGCCCCGGCCTGACCAACATGAAATTCGCCAACGTGGACCGGTTCACCGCGGGACACGATGTCGTCATGGTCGGGTACCGGGGCGTCGACGGCTCGTCGGTACTCGACTGCCCGGAGGTCGAGTCGGCGCTCAAGCACTCGACGGACCTCCTCAGTGGACACTCCTTCCACGCGTACGCGAATGCCTTCCGCGCCTGCGCCGCACGGCTTACCCGGGCCGGCGTCGACCTCGCCGGGTACAGCATGACGGAACAGGTCGACGATTTCGAGGCCGCCCGCGTCGCGCTCGGATACGGGCCTGTCGACCTGGTGAGCGAGAGCGCCGGTACCCGCGTCGCGATGATCTACGCCTGGCGGTACCCGCAGAGCGTCCACCGCTCCGTGATGATCGGCGTGAACCCGCCCGGCCACTTCCTCTGGAATCCGAACACCACCGACGCGCAGCTCCGGTACTACGCCCAACTCTGTGCCCAGGACGCGAGCTGCCGCAAGCGGACCACGGACCTCGCGGCCTCGATGCGCGGCACCGCCACCCACCTCCCGGACCGCTGGCTGTTCCTGCACATCAAGCCCGGCAGCGTGAAGGTCGCGTCGTTCTTCGGGCTCGTCGAGTCGAGGTCCACGCCGATTCCGGCGCCGGCTACGTTGGACTCGTGGCTCACGGCGGCCGGCGGCGATCCGAGCGGCCTCTGGTTCCTGTCCTTCGTCGCCGATCTGGTGTTCCCGGGTTCGTTCGTGTGGGGGGAGTTCGCCGCCATCGGCCGGGCGGACGCGCCGTACACGACCGGCGGTGCCGTGCTGCCGGACGGCTCGATCCTGGGCAACGCGGGCAACGCGTTCGCGTGGGGCGCCGGGCAACTCGTCGACGCATGGCCGGCCGGGACCGACGACGCGCAGTACAGCCGGGTACGTCCGTCCACTGTGGAGACGCTGCTCATCGGCGGTACCGTCGACTTCACGACGCCGCCGCAGGTTGCCGCGAAGGAACTGCTTCCCGCGCTGCCGAACGGGCACCAGGTGGTACTCGCCGATCTCGGGCACGCGGGCGACTTCTGGTCGTACCAGCCGGAGGCGAGCAGCCGGCTCATCGGTACGTTCCTCGCGAGCGGTACCGTCGACACCTCGCTGTACCGGCACGCGAGCGTCGACTTCACGCCGAAGCCCGCGCAGTCGACCCTCGCGAAGGGCGTCGCCGGGGTGCTGATCGGCGGCGCGCTGCTCACCATCGTCTCGCTGGTGTGGATGGCGCTTCGGGTACGCCGTCGCGGCCCGTACCGGCGCCGGGCCGGCGCGCTGCTGCGCTCGCTGTCGCCACTGCCGCTTGGGCTCGGCGGATGGTTCCTCGGCGCGCTCGTGGTGCTGGCCGCGTTGCCCGGCGTACCCATCGACGACCAGCTACTCGTGACGCTCTCGGTCGGCGTACCGGTCGGGCTCGGCGGGTACCTCGCGTGGGCGGGATGCGGCCGGATCGCCGGTCTCGGCGCGGCCGTAGCGGGCGCGCTCGCCGGTGGCTTCCTCGGATACCACGCCGTGAGCGGGATCGGCGCCCTACTCACCACGATCGTCGGCGCGGCGGTCGGGGCGAACCTGATCCTGCTCGTACTCGACATCACCAGGCCGGCGTCGGCTCGATGATTTCACGGTGGCATCACCCGCTCGCCGCTGCCCGCAAGGCTTCCTTGACGGTTCGCAGGACCGGCGACTGGCGGCCGGGCAGGTGGGCCAGCAACACGCGCCGCGTTTCTCGCGGGCCGCCGCGTACGGGTAGCACCCGCACGCTGTCGGGTACAGCGTCCGCCAGCGAGGCGGGGATCGTGGTGATACCGCAGCCCGCCGCGACCAGCCGGAGTTTGGTCAGCCAGTCACGGCAGCTGTGCGCGACCCGCACGCGGCCGCCGAGACCGGGCCACACCCCGAGCAGTACCTCACCGGCCGAGGATGGGCTGGCGATCCAGCGCTGCGCGCGCAGTTGGTCGACATCGATCGCGTCGTTGCCCGCGAGTGGATGGGTCGTGGGGACCGCTACCCGCAGGTCCGCCTCTGCGAGAAGCTCGACGGCCAGCTCCGGATTCTCCGCGTCGAGCGCCCGGAACGGTGGGGCCTGGGCGACCACGGCGAGGTCGAGGGAGCCGGCCCGCAGCGCCCGTACGAGCGCTGGGGTGGTTGCCTCGCGCGTCGTCACGTCGAGCTGCGGGTGGGTACGGCGCAGGGCGGCCAGCGCGCGCGGCAGGAGCACCGCGCCGGCCACCGCGTACGCCCCCAGGCGCGCGGTCGCCCGGGGCGGTGGCGGCCGGTGCGCGGCACGCAGCGCCGCGTCGATCTCGTCGAGCGCGAGCGTGGTGTGCCGGAGCACCGCCCGACCGGCCGCGGTGAGCTGCACACCGGTACGGTGCCGCCGGAAGACGGGCCCGCCCAGTGCCGACTCCAGCGCCGCGACCTGCCGGGACACCGCGGACTGGGTGTAGCCCAGCGCCGCCGCGGCAGCCGTGAACGAACCGCGCTCGGCCACCTCGCGCAACACCCGCATGCCGGTCACCGACAGATCCATGACTAATACGCATACCACATGTGTTAGATCTTCCTACTCGGCATGAGCTCGGCCGCCTACCTTTGACCCCATGACTGACTCCCGGATCGCCCTCGTCACCGGCGCCACGCAAGGACTCGGCCTCGCGCTGGTTGAGGGTCTCGCCGCACGGATGGGGCCGTCCGATCACGTGTACCTGACCGGGCGCAACGCCGATCGCGTCGCATCCGAGGCCGGGCGGCTCGCCGGCGCCGGTGCCCACGTGCACGGACGGCTCCTCGATGTCGTCGATCCCGCTTCGGTACAGGCAGCCGCCGACGCGATCGCGAGCGAGCACGGCGGTATCGACATCGTCCTGTCCAACGCGGCCGCCCGGATGAACCCGGACCGGACGCCGGCCGAGGAGGTCGACGTGATCGCCGAGACCTCCAACCACGGGACGCTGCGGATGTTGCGGGCGTTCGCGCCCATCCTGCGCCCGGGCGGCCGGTTCCTCGTGGTCGCCAGCTCGTTCGGCCGGCTGGGCCACCTCGATCCGCGGGTACGCCCGCTGTTTGACCAGGCGCGCTCGCTCGAGGACATCGAGGCGGTGGTGGAGGCGTGGCGGCGCGCGGTGCACGACGGCTCGGCGCCGGCGCAGGGCTGGCCGGACTGGCTGAACATCCCTTCCAAGGTGGCACAGGTAGCCGCGGTACGGGTCGTCGCGAGTCAGCGGCGCGAGCGGGACCTCGCGGAGGGGACCCTTGTCGCGGCGGTCTGCCCCGGCCTCATCGACACCGGCGCGTCCCGGCCGTGGTTCCCCGACATGAGCGGGGCACAGACCCCGTCGCAGGCGGCCTCCGCGGTACTCGACCTCGCCCTTGCCCCGTCGCCGGATCCCGCGATGTACGGCGAACTTGTCCAGTTCGGCAAGGTACTGCCGTGGCGCGCCGAACTCCCGCCCGAGGCGCGGGCCGCGGCCCGGGTGGTACCAGCGGGCTGAGATACCGGGTCGGCTAGTTGGTCTGCACGCTCCAGGTGAAGCCGTGTGGGATAAGAAAATTGAGGAAGTCGGCGGGGTCGTAGGCTTGCGCGGGTGCCAGTACGCCCGGCTTGGCCGCACCGGTGACGAGCCGGCGGGCGGCCTCCACCGCGATCACCGCGGTGGAGCCGTACATGTCGGTGCCCTGTACGATGCCCCGGACGCTGCGGCCGTCGATGCCGGTCACGTCGACAACCACGACGAATTTCGCGGTACGCCGCGCCTGCGCGTCCGGCCCTTCGGGCAACTGGTCGACCAGCTCGGGTGTGACGGAGTTGAGCGCGTCGACGAGCTCCGCTCGGGCCACGCCTTCCACGCGGTTGGCGAGCACGTGTCGCGGGACAGTCACCACGCTGGTCAGCGGGAACCTGACCACTGGAGCCGGCAGCCGGCTGCCCGGGAAGACCATCGAGGTATGCCGCAGGGGTGTGCCGGTACGCCACTGGCCGCGGTCGTAGACCTCGCCGCCATCGGTGAAGGTCTGCGCGTTGGCCAGTATCGAGCGCAGCGTGCCGCGGCTGGGGTTGAACGACGCACCGGCTATGTCAACGGCGATGCTGACCCGCTCCACCCGCGGCACGCGCGCGGCGGTGAGAGCGGCGATCAGGTCGCTGGACAGGCTGTCGTCGTTCACGCCGGGGACGATGCTGATGTCGGTGTCCGACCCGAAGGTGTCGAAGACCTGCTTGAGGTGAAGCTGCTCGCCGGAGGTGTCGAGGTAGTGGCAGCGCGCCGCGTTCGCGGCCCGCAGGACCGGCAGGCCGGAGATCGTGAACGGTCCGGCACAGTTGATGACCGCGTCCGTACCCCGGAACCCGGCCACCAGTTGCTCGTGATCGTCGATCGCGGCCGGGCGCCGCTCGACCCCGGGTGGGCCGACCACCTGCAGCCGAGCCGCGTCCCGCCCGACCAGCACCATGTCGATACCGCGGCGGGACAGTTCGGCAACGACGAGCCTGCCCTGGTATCCGTACGCGCCATACACGCCAATCTTCATGTGGCCCACCGTATGAGCGCGCTGTGCGGTGGCCAATGTGCCGAGGTCTCCGGCGGATGTTCCAGCGTCTCTACGATGATGGTGTGGATGTGTTCACCGACGTGGTCACGACGGTCCGCAACGGCCGGCCACACGCGGCGCGTACCGAGTGGGCCCGACCCTTCGGGGTGCGGCACGACGCCTTCGACGGCGCCGGATTCCACATCGTGCTGCGCGGGTCGTGTTGCGTCGTACCGTCGAACGGTGTTCCGGCCGACCTCGGCCCGGGTGATGTGGTGTTCATGCCCGGGGGAGCGGCGCATGTGGTCGCCGACAGCCGGTTCACCGCGGCGACCGGGGCGCCCGCTGCGGCGCTGCCGGTGGTCAAGCCCGGTCGCGACCCCGCGGGCGCCGTCGTCATGCTCTGCGGCGCGTACCTGCTGGACCGGTCCCGTGCGCACCCGTTGCTCGCCGAGTTGCCGGAGATCGTCCACCTACCGACCCGCACCGGCCGGCACCCCGCCCTGCGCGCCGTGACCGACCTGCTCGCCGCCGAACTGGAGCAGCACCGGCCAGGTAGCGACGCCGCCGTACCGGCACTGCTGGACCTGCTACTCATCTACCTCCTGCAGGCGTGGTTCGATGAGCCGACCGACCACCGCGACCATCGCTGGTCGGCGGCGCTACGCGACACGGCAGTCGCCGCCGCGCTGCGCGCCATCCACAACGATCCGGCCCGGCAGTGGACCGTCGAGGAGCTTGGCGCGCAGGGCCGGCTGTCCCGCGCGGCCTTCGCCCGCCGGTTCAGCGCTCTGGTCGGCCAGCCGCCGCTGACCTACCTCGCCTGGTGGCGGATGATCCTCGCGGCGAAGTACCTCCGGGACACCGACGCTCCACTAGGGACAATCGCGCGCCGGGTCGGCTACGGCTCGCAGTACGCGTTCGCGCACGCATTCAAGCGCGAGTACGGAGTCCCACCAGGCGCCTTCCGGAACAAATGATCACCTATACGCGCAGGGCATACGTGGAAGTCTAGAAATCGCCGACCACTGCTCAGTTGTGACCGAGTCCCTTGCGGATCTCGCTGGGCGGCTCCCATCCGAGGGCCCGTACCATCGCGTTCAGGTCCAGGCCCACGTCCGGATCGGGCGGCGCGGTCCCGTTGGTGGCCATCGCCTCGATGATGGCGTCGAGCTTCGAGTACACGGCGAGCAGGGCGTAGGTACAGGCCAGTGTCGGATCCGGCTCCGGTTCGCCCGCCATGGGAGGCAGGTACCAGCGGGCCGCGTGGAAGTACCGGCTGGCGGCATCGTCCGGGTTGGATCGCATGAACTCCATTATCCCTTATTCCGAGCGGGAAGCTAGAGTATTCGGGTTGCCGGGTCGGGGCAGGCCGTAGTTGTCGCGCAGGGTGCTGCCCTCGTACTCGGTACGGAACAGGCCGCGGCGCCGAAGCTCGGGCAGCACCAGCTCCACGATGTCGTCCAGGCCGGCCGGTAGGACGGGCGGCATGATGTTGAAGCCGTCGGCGCCTTCCGCGGTGAACCACTCCTCCATCGCGTCGGCGATCTCCCCCGGCGTGCCGATCACGATGCGGTGCCCGCGGCCGCCGGAGATCGACTGGTACAGCTGCCGGATACTCAGCCCCTCGCGCCGGGCCTTGTCGTACACGAGCTGCTGCCGGCTGGTGCTGCCCTGGGTCGGCGGCAGCTCCGGCAGCGGATCATCCACCGGGTGGCCGGAGATGTCCACGTCCCCGAGCAGTTGGGTGAGCAGGCCCAGACCGACGACCGGATCGACC
>JBPYFB010000522.1:0-17848 GCA_051986465.1 Rugosimonospora sp. | reverse complement strand
GCAGGTACGGGCCGAACTTGGCGTGGTCCTCGCACAGCCCGCGCGCGCAGAACCGGCACGTCCCCCGGGCGGCCTTCGGGCAAAACCAACACAACAACGAATGCTCCTAACCGAAGCCACAGTTCTGGAAAGTGATAACGCCCGAAAAGCTCGCGCTTGTTGGAGCGGCCTTGCCGTCCGATGCCGTCACCGTGAGGTCGATCGGCGCCAGATACGTCGTAGTGGAGGTGTCTGACAAGGGGCCAACGGTGCCAATGAAGCTGCCGTTCAGCGTTGTCTTGACCGTTCTCTCAGTCGCGGGGAATCCTTCCACGACATAGGTCAGCGTGACAGCCAGGCGACTTTGGGGGTCATCCGGATCGGTCACGTCAATCAAGACATCGGTCGTCGACGGCGAGCCGCTCCGGCACACTGTGCCGTTGGCGTCCACTGCGTAAATCACACTTGACCGGGGGGTCGGGTTTCCGATGACCGGGGGCTGGTCCGGCGGGCTCGGCGAGAGACTCGGCTTCGGGGAAGGCGAACGCGCAGGAGAAGGCGACCGGGACGGGGCCCGGGTCGGCGATGTCCGCGTGCTGGGCGAAGCAGAAGCCGGCGCCGCACCCGGACTCGTCGGCGCCAGGGCGCTGGGTGACGGTACCGACGGCGACAGTACCGCCGGCGACGGGGAGTCCACAGTGGACGAGCCCGGTGACGAGAACGACGGTGTGGGCGACCCGGCCGGCAACGCCGTACCGTCGCCGCACGACAGGTCGTCACCCGTCACCGGAAGCCGCACCGAGTCCCGCAGGACCGTACCCGCGGACACGTCCGCATCCCCCGCGGCCGCCGAGAACCGCGCCACGCCCGAGTTGGCGAGCTGCGCCCCGCCCGTACCGACCGTCAGCGACAGCGGCCGGAACGCACCCGAGGTGGGCGCCGTATAGGCGAGCAGGGTACCGGAGTCCAGCCGCACCAGGCCTACCGGAGCCACCGGGTACCCTGCGGAAGACAGCCGCCCGACCGCCACCGCCGACCCTCCACACAGGACGGTGTATCCGCCGCCGCGGAACGTCAGCAGCCCCGTCGACCGGTCGCGTACCGCAATCGAGTCACGCTCGGACACGTACACCTTGCCGCCCCTGTGCAGCGTGACCGGTCGCCCGTCGACAACGGCCGTGACCGTGCCCCGCTCGGCGGAGAGCAGCGCGTGATCGGCGGGCATCTCCGACCACGCGGGCAGCCCGCTCAGGATGTTCACGCCGGTCAGCAGGAGCGCGAGGAGCAGCAGCAGGATCAGCAGCCACCACAGCTTCCGCTCGAATCCCCGGTCCTTGTCATCGTCCGAATGCGACGGTGGCGGGCCGGGCGGTATGGCCAGCGGCGGGTACCCGCCCGGCGGGTGCATCCCGAACGCCGGAGCGTGCCGGCCGGGTCCCGCCTCGGCCGCCCGGGTACGCCCGCCGAGCAGCAGCGGCAGGCCGGCGACGGCGGGCAGGATCCAGACCCGAGCGGGGGTACGGGCGGTGGCGACGGCACCCACCGTATCGGTACCGAGCGGGCCGACCAGTTCGCCCCGGTGCCGCTGCTCCCCGTCGCGGGTGAGGAGTGCCCCGGCCGCGACCACCGCCGCCTCGCCTCCGCTGCGCAGTACGAGCGGTGCGCCGGGCGGCAGCGGGACGGGTCGCGCCTGGGAGGCGAGCGCGTATCTGTCCTCTGTGGAGAGTGCGGCGAGTGCGGGCGCGGAGTCGAAGAGTGCCTCCAGTTCGGCGCGCTCGGCGGCACCGAAGCCCGCCGGCGCGTCGGCACCGAAGACGACGCTCGAACCAGTATGCGGCCCGACCGTCGAAGCGACCACAGTGGACGGTACCGCGAGCAACGTGGTACCGGCGGTGTACCAGGCGAGCGCGGAAGAGGCTCCGGTCAACGCGTTCGCGAGACCCACCACGCCACCGGCGCCGACCCGCTCGCGCACCGTACCGGACGGATCCCCGGGCCGGCGCGCCTCCAGGGCGCCGTCCACCACCACGTACACCGACTGTTGGGTGGCGCCCGCGAACACCACCTGTTCGCCCGTGCGCGGCCGCACCCACCGGGCGTCGTCGGCCAGCTTGCCGAGCACCGGCGCGGGCAGGTGCCCGAGCGCGGACCCGCTCAGCGCCGCCGTGCGCCGCGGCAGGTCCGCCGCGACCCGCCGCTCCCGCAGCGCGTGTGCCAGCATCCGGCGCCGCCGGCCGAGCCAGCCGACCAAAACCCACACCATCGGCGCGGCGAGCCCGGCGACCACGGCGGCCAGCAGCGCGCGCTGCCACCACCCGGCGCGCCAGAGCCCGATGATGAGCCCGCCGACCCGGTCCGCGTAGACGCGGTACGCGAGGTTCGCCGCGATCGCCAGCCACGCAACGGAAAGCAGGCCGTAGAGCGCGACGAGGCGCCCCTCGCGGTCGAGGCTGCCGAAGCGGGGCGGTCGCCGGCGCAGCCGCGCGATGACCCACGACATCCCGCGGGCGCGCAGGTTGGGAATTTCCAACCAGTCCATCAGGAGGTAGTAGCCGTCGAGCGCGAGGAACGGGTTGAGGTTGAAGGCGGCGTTGAGGTACCAGGCGAAGGAGAGCTTGAAAGTCCACGGCGCCAGCGCCGGGTCGACCAGGCCGACCACCTGCGCGACGCCGGCCAGGAACAAGCCGGTCGCCGGCCCGGCCGCGGTGGTCACCAGGCGCGCGCGACGCCCGGCCATCCATACGTCTGTGGTATCCACGAACACCGACGGGATGCCGAAATACACCAGCAGCCCGGCGGCGGGTATTCGGCGGCCCGCGTGCTTCGTGGCGAGCGCGTGCCCCAACTCGTGGCAGGCGAGCGCGACCACGTTGAGCCCGAGCAGCACGAGCGCGCCGGTCGCGTACGAGCCGCCGGCGAGAAAGACCGGTTGCGCGCCGCGTACCCAACTCCACCCGAAGATACCGAGCCCGGCGAGCGCCACCAGACCGACGAGTACCGCCACGAACCGGGTGAAGAACAGCCGACCGCCCGCCCGGTACAGGAAGCCAATGAACGGGTCGATCCGGGCGATAATCACACGCCGGCCGCGGGCGAACGCGACCAGCGCCCGCGCGAGCCGCAATGGCCAGGGCCGCCGGTTGACCCGGTCCAGCCGGCGGAACGCGTCGACCGGCAACTCCTCCAGCATGCGGTTGCCGGCGAGGTCGGCGACGATCCGGGTGACCTGATCGGGGGCGAGGCGGCCGGTGAGGCGGGCGAACTCGGCGACCAGGCGGGCCACTGTCCGCGTGCCGTCCATGAGGTGGGCCAGCTCCAGCTCCTCGGGGGCCAGCCGCAGATAACAGGCGTTGGTACCGTCGGGCGAGCGCAGCATCGCGTACGCCACGCCGCGCACGCTCACCAGTTGCGCCTCCTCGATGCCCTGGCGCAGCACCGGTTTGGCCCGCGCTGGATTCAGGCGCTCGGCGACGGCGCTCCACAGTCCAGGGTCAGCAGGTCCGATCGGCCGCCCCGGCGCCCGCCCCGCCAGTGCCTCCCAGACGCTCATCCGCGTGTCGATGACCGTCACGTGCCCCACCCCTCCGCCGCGCGGTGGCTAGAGGGTAACGTGCCGAATCCACCTTGGATCAGACCACGAACGGCCGACTTTCAGACAGTCATGCACACTGTCTGCGTGACTTCCCGATACATCGCCGCAATCGACCAGGGCACCACCTCGACCCGCTGCATCATCTTCGACCCGGAGGGTCGGGTCGTCGCCCTCGATCAGCGCGAGCACCAGCAGATGTATCCGCGCCCGGGCTGGGTTGAGCACGACGCGTCGGAAATCTGGCACAACGTCCAGTCCGTAACCCGTGCCGCCATGGACGATGCCGGACTGTCCCGCGCCGACCTCGCCGCGATCGGCATCACCAACCAGCGCGAGACGACCCTGCTGTGGGACGCCACGACCGGCGAGCCGGTGCACAACGCGATCGTCTGGCAGGACACCCGTACCGATCGCATCATCAGGGAACTGGCCGGTGATGCCGGATCTGACCGGTTCCGGGAGGCCAGCGGGCTGCCGCTCGCAACGTACTTCGCCGGGCCCAAGGTCCGGTGGCTGCTCGACAACGACCCGGGCCTCGCCAAGCGCGCCGAGGCGGGCGAGGTCCTCTTCGGCACGATGGACACCTGGCTGATCTGGCGCCTGACCGGGCGGCACGCCACCGACGTCACCAACGCCAGCCGTACGATGCTCATGAGTCTGTCCACACTGGACTGGGACCCCGCACTGCTGGACGCGTTCGGAATTCCGCGCGCCATGCTGCCCGAGGTGATGCCATCGTCCTATGTGTACGGTGAGGCGATCGGCGATTTCGGCGGGGTACCGGTAGCCAGCGCCCTCGGCGACCAGCAGGCGGCCCTGTTCGGCCAGACCTGCTTCAATCCGGGGCAGGCCAAGTGCACGTACGGCACCGGATCGTTCCTGCTGCTGAACACCGGCACGCAGCCGGTACCGAGCGAACGCGGTCTCATCACCACCGTCGGGTACCAGATCGGCGGCCAGGCCCCCGTGTACGCACTGGAGGGCTCGATCGCGGTCACCGGCGCGCTCGTCCAGTGGCTGCGCGACAACCTCGGCGTCATCGCCTCCGCGCCGGAGGTCAACGAACTCGCCGCTCAGGTCGAGGACAACGGCGGCTGCTACTTCGTACCGGCGTTCTCCGGCCTGTTCGCACCGTACTGGCGGACGGACGCGCGTGGGGTCATCACCGGGCTGACCGGGTACGTGACCAAGGCGCATCTCGCGCGGGCCGCCCTGGAGGCCACCGCCTGGCAGGTCAAGGATGTCGTCGACGCGATGGAGGCGGAGTCCAAGGTACCTCTCGCCACGCTCAATGTGGATGGTGGCATGACCGCCAGCGAGTTGCTCATGCAGTTCCAGTCGGACGTGCTCGACGTCGCGGTGGTACGCCCGACGGTGGCGGAGACGACCGCTCTGGGCGCCGCGTACGCCGCCGGGCTCGCCGTGGGGTTCTGGCCTGACCTGGACGCGCTGCGGGCCAAGTGGCAGGTGGACGCGCGGTGGACTCCCCGGATGGACCCGGCCGAGCGGGACCGCGCGTACCGGATGTGGCACAAGGCCGTCGAGCGCAGCATGAACTGGCTCGACTAGCGGCCTCCGGATACATGGAGCGGCGCGGTCCGGGTAGGGCCGCGCCGCTCACTGGGAGGAGGAGAATCGCAGTTCAAGCTCAGTTCGGGGACTCGCCGACCGTTACGGTGAGGTCCTTCTCGCTGCCGCCGCGGTTGACGGTGAGCTTCAGCTGGTCGCCCACCTTCGCCGCCTGTACCACGTTGAGCAGGTCGTCCTGGGTGTGAATGTCGGTGCCGCCGACCTTCGTGATCACGTCACCCTCCTGGACTCCGCCCTTGGCCGCCGGCCCGCCACCGACGACCGAGGCGACCTGGGCGCCCGCGTTGCCGTTGGCGGTACCGACATTCACACCGATGTACGGGTGGCTCACCTTCTGGCCCTTGATGAGGCTGTTGGCGACCTCCTTGGCCCGGTTGCTCGGGATCGCGAAGCCCACCCCGATGTTGCCGCTGCTACCGGTACCGCCGGTCTCGATCGCCGTGTTGATGCCGACGACCTCGCCCGCCATGTTCACCAGCGCGCCACCGGAGTTACCCGGGTTGATCGCGGCGTCGGTCTGGATGGCGCCCGCGATCGCGGTACCGGCCGACTGGTTCTGCTGCGAGAACGGGTTCTGCTGCTGGTTGCCGCCCTCGTCGATCGTGCGGTTGAGCGCGCTGACGATGCCGGCGGTCACCGAGCCGTCGAGGCCGAGTGGGCTGCCGATGGCGATCACGCTGTCGCCCACCTGGAGCGCGTCGCTGTCGCCCAACTTCGCCGGCGACAGGTCGGATACGCCGGAGACCTGGACCACGGCGAGGTCGGTCTTGGTATCGGTACCGTCGACCTTCGCCGATACGCTCTTGCCGTTCGCGAACGTGACCCGGACCGTACCGCCCTGCGCGTCGGCTACCACGTGGTTGTTGGTCAGGATGTGGCCGTCGGTGTCCAGCACCACGCCGGAGCCCTCGGCGTCCTGCGTGAAGATGGAGACCACGGAGTCCTTGACGTTCGCGACGATCCCGGCGAGCGAGGAGTGGTCCAGGGTGGTCGCCGAGCCCCGGCTCGACGCGGACGGGCCCTTGCCGGACGAGCCGCTGTTCGAGTCGGTCGCGTGCACGATCGCGCCGCCCACCACGCCGCCACCGCCCGCGAGTACCAGCGCGAGCGCCCCGAGGCCCAGGGTCCTGCCGAGGCGCCCGGGCCGGCCGGGTATCGGCTGGGTGACGCCTGGTGGCTGGGGCGGCATGCCGGGTGGTCCCTGCGGCGGGTAGCCGGTTCCGTCGAACCACTGCCCCGCCGGGTACCCGCCGGGCGCGGCACCCTGCTGCGACCAGATCGACGGGGGTGCCGAGTGCGGTGGCGCCGACTGCGGCGCGGCGATCTGCGGCGCCGTCATCTGCGGCGGAGCCGATTGCGGTGCCACGAACGGCGGCGGGGCCGGCTGCGGTGGCGCCGGCTGCTGCACGTACGGGACGAAGGGTGGCTGGGCGGGGTGCGGATATCCAGGCGACGCCGGCTGTGACGGCGGCGTGTACGCAGGCAACTCGTTCGTTGACCGGCTCTCGGCAGAGACATCCGACTCCATGGCCGGCTGTTCCGACCGGGGGGCGCTGGTGTCGCTCTCGCTCATGCCCATAAGAGTGGCTGATGAGACTTTGTCATGCCTGAGGGCCCCCTGGAAACAACCTGTGAATCGGTCAGCCTTCGATGGCGGCGATAACTGGCGCAGAGGGCAGGCGTATCCGGAATGTCGCCCCCGCTCCCGGCCTGCTCTCCACCTCGACCGTGCCCTCGTGCGCCGCCACCAGCGCGGCGACGATCGCGAGCCCCAGGCCGGTACCGGTGCGCTGGCCGGCGCCGCGGCGGGTACGGGCCGCGTCGGCGCGGTAGAAGCGCTCGAAGACCCGATCCGCCTGCTCCGGATTCAGGCCGGGGCCGGCGTCGGCCACCTCGATGACCACACTGCCGTCCTCGCCCCGCAGCCGGACCCAGACGGGGGTACCGGGCGGGGTGTGCGTGAGCGCGTTCGTCACCAGGTTGTCCACGACCTGGCGCAACCGGGCCTCGTCCCCGGACACGACCAGCGGCCCGCTGCCCTCCGGGATCTCCAGCTCGATCGTCCGATCCGGCGCCACCGCCCGCGCGGCGGTCACCGCGTCATTGGCGATCACGCGCAGCTCCAGCGGTATGCGCTCCAGCGGCCGCTCGCGGTCGAGCCGGGCCAGCAGCAGCAGGTCCTCGACGAGCAGCCCCATCCGGGCCGCCTCGTCCTCGATCCGCCCCACCAGCCGATCGAGCTCCTCCGGCGAACTCACCGCGCCCTGCCGGTACAGCTCGGCGAAGCCGCGGATGGTGGTCAGCGGGGTACGCAGCTCGTGCGACGCGTCCGCGACGAACTGGCGCATGCGCTCCTCCGAACGCAGGGCGCGCGCCTCCGAGTCGCGCGCGGCCGACTCCGCCGACCGCGCCGCGTACTCCGACGCGGCCCGCGCCCGGAACGCCGCCTCGATCTGTACGAGCATCGCGTTCAGCGCGCGCCCGAGCCGGCCCACCTCGGTACGCGGCTCCTCGTTCCCCGGTTCGAACTCCGGTACCCGCCGGGTCAGGTCGCCGGCCGCGATCGCCTGCGCGGTGTGCTCGATCTCGCGCAGCGTACCCAGGCTCGCCCGGACCACGCCCGCACCGAGTACGGCGAGCAGGATGAGTACCCCGAAGCCCACCAGGAGTTCGGCGAAGACCAACCGGGTCACCGCATGGTCCATTGTGGACATATCCTCGGCGACCATGGTCATCGTGGCGTTCGGACGCTCGGTGATGAGCACCCGCCACCGCCTCGTGCCGTCCTGCGAGTTGTCGATGTACGGACGCCCGGCCCGCGCCTGCGACTCGGCCAGCGTCTTGGGCAGGTCCGGCAGCTTGCTCTCGTCGACGTAGTCCGGGTCGTAGACGGTGAGGTGCCACTGTCCACCGTCGTACTGCACGCCCACGAAAATCGATGTGGGCAACTCCCCGGCGGTCGGGTTGTGGTTGAGCCGGTTGACCCGGTCGGAGGTCGTGGTGAGCTGCTGGTCGATCTGGCTCAGCAGGTAGCTGCGCAGCGCGAAGGCGCTGGCCACACCGATGACCAGCAGGGCGGCGGCGACGAGCGCGAGCACGACGGCGACGAGCTTGACCCGCAGCGGCGTCCGGTTGAGCAGGTTGTGCATTTCGGTTCGCTACGACGGCATGCGCAGCACGTACCCGACGCCGCGCAGCGTGTGGATCAGCCTCGGCTCGACCGCGTCGACCTTGCGCCGCAGGTACGAGATGTAGGACTCCACAATGCTGTCGTCGCCGCGGAAGTCGTAGCTCCACACGTGGTCGAGGATCTGCCCCTTGGACAGCACCCGGCCCGCGTTCGCCATCAGGTAGCGCAGCAGCTTGAACTCGGTCGGCGAGAGGGCGATGCGCTGCCCGTCGCGCCAGACCTCGTGCGCGTCCTCGTCCAGTTCGAGGTCGGCGAAGGTCAGCCGGGCACTGCTCTGCTGGCCGCTGGTGCGCCGCAGTACCGCCCGGATGCGCGCGGTCAACTCCTCCAGGCTGAAGGGCTTGGTGACATAGTCATCGCCGCCGAGCGTGAGGCCGCGGATCTTGTCGTCCACCGCGTCCCGTGCGGTCAGAAACACGACGGGGGTACGGGTACCGCCGTCGCGCAGCTTCCGGATGACCTCGAAACCGTCGAGGTCGGGCAGCATGACATCGAGCACGATCAGGTCGGGGCGGTCGTCGCGCGCGACCGCGACGGCCTCAGCTCCGCTGCTGGCCGTGCTGATCCCGAACCCGGCGAAGCGCAGGCTGGCCGAGAGCAACTCGAGGATGTTGAGGTCGTCCTCAACAATGAGCAGTCTCGCCTCAGCCTGCGCCGCACCGGACAGCGTCGCACCCCCGGATTGTGCGACACCGTCACGTACCCCCATGCGCTTCATGGTTGTCCCCATTGCTGTGCCATGACTGAAGTGTGCCTGGGAATTGCCTGGGAATCGCGCCCAACGCCCAACCGGCCCCCTCCGGGCGCCCCCTCCAGGCGCAACTTCATTGAAGTTGCGGTGTCCGGGCGTGCCCAACACCGCAACTTCAATGAAGTTGCGGTGATCTTGGGCGGGGCCGTGGCTGGTCGGGTCAGCCGCGGAGCAGGCGGCGCAGCTCGGTGAGGGCGCTGGTGACCACGGCGGTGGCCGCCCGCAGCTCGGGTTCGGAGGCACCCGCCCGCCGGGCCAGCCGGCGCACCTCGGTGGCCAGCTCGCCCACCGCCCGTTCCAGGTCGGCGACGGCGGAGCGGTCCGCCGGGGACGGCGGCGAAGGTGCAGACGAGACGTAGCTGCGCGGCTGCGCCCAGCCGCCACGCGAACCGCGCGCCTCCCGGGCGGCGTCGCGAAGCTCCCGCTTGATGTCTCGTACCGAGCCGCTCACCTGCTGCTCGATCTCGCTGGCGAGGGTCGTCAGGTCGGCGACCGAGGCATGGATCTCGGTCTCCAGCTCGGCCAGCTCGTCTCCGCGATGGGACAGCTCGGCGCGGCCCGCATCGGTGATCTCGTACACCTTCCGCCCGCCCGCGGCGCGGTGGGTGACCAGCCCTTCAGCCTCCATCCGCTGCAGCCGCGGATAGATCGTGCCGGCGGAGGGCGCGTACAGGCCGAGGAACCGGTTCTCCAGCAACCTGATCAGCTCGTACCCGTGCTTGGGCCCCTCCGCGAGCAGCTTGAGCAGGTACAGCCGGAGCCGGCCGTGGCTGAAAACGGCTGTCATGACACCTCGCCGAAGTCGTCGACCGGCCGGCACAGCAGCGAGATGTTGCCGCCGATCGCGGCCGCGTTGAGCCGTCCGGTACCCGCACCGAGCGCACCGCGTACCGTCGTGCCCCACTTGCCGGCCACGTTGAGCGCGGAGAAGGCGCTGGTCACCCGGCCGTGTACCGCCGAGAGGTGCACGGTCAGGTCGCTGTCCTCGCGGACCCGGATCGTGATCTCCCCGGAGGTCGTCTCCAGCAGGATGTTGCTGTCGAGCGGCGGGTTGTCCAGGTCGGCGGTGAGCGCCCCGGAGATCGTCTTGGCGTGTAACCGCTGAGTCGCCGAGTCGGCCAGGGTGATCTCGCCGGAGACCGTCTCCAGTGTCACGTCGCCGGCGCAGCCCAGCGCCTCGATCGGGCCGGAGACCACCCTCGCCTTGATGCGCCCGTCGTTGCCGAGCAGCGTGACGCGCCCGCTGACGCAGTCGGCCGACAGTTCGGAGTGCAGGTTCGAGGCGACCACCGAGCCCGAGCTGACCCGCAGTACGCACGTCGCCTGGTACGGCACCGCCACCGATACGTCGGTGTGCAGCTTGCGACCTCCGTTGAGCCACCACCACAGCGGCTGCAGCATGCCCGGCCAGGTCTTCGGGAACGGGTGGCTGGCCCGCAATACGCCGCCCTCGAACGTGACGATCAGCGGTACCTCGCCGGTCCTACCAACCTCGAGGCGGGCCGGGCCGTCGGTGCCGACGACGTTGAGCCGGCCGGCGAGCAGCGACACGTCGAGCCGGCGCACCTCCTCGTCGAAGCCCAGCTGCTGCGGCTGGGTGAGCGTCCAGGAAGCCATGGCGGCCAACCTCCTTCCGAGGCGGAAACCGAGCCTACTTCGCGAGCCATGTCGCGTTATCTCGCGACTCGGCGTGTCAGCGAACGGGCTTGACGTCGTTCTATCGCGATGTATCGTAACACCAACGCGATACATCGCGATAGGCGCGACGGCGAAGCTGGCGGCGGTGCCCGTACTCCCACTGGCGTAGCCGGGTCGCCCCTCGTGTCGGACGACATCCGGGCGGCAGGCCGCGAGTCTGAACGCGACGGAGCAGGGAAGAGGAGGAGACCATGGAACCCGGCCGGCCCAGGATGGCGGCGAGCCCACTCGCCGGGCGTGCCACGAAATGGATGATGCTGGCGCTGTGGCTGGTGCTGGCGGCGGTGCTGTCCCCGCTGGCGTCGAAGCTGACCGGCGCGGAGAAGAACGACGCCAACGCGTGGCTGCCCCGCAGTGCGGAGGCGACCCAGGCACTGCACCGGGCGGCGCAGGAGTTCCCCGGCGCGGATCGGCTGATCGCCGTGGTGGCGTACGCCCGCGACAACGGGCAGGCGCTGACCGACGCCGACCATGCCAAGGCAGACGCCGACCGTAGCGCGTTCCTGCCGTACGCCCAGGGCGGCCAGATCGGCCAGGCCGTGGAGAGTACCGACCACCAGGCGCTGCTGGTCTCCTTCCCGCTCGCCGGCGACGAGAAGCAGCAGAAGGACGCGACGAAAAAGATCAAGGACACGATCGCCGCGAACCGGCCCGACGGGCTGCGCGTCGCGCTGACCGGCCCGGCTGGCGAGAGTGCCGACATCACCGACGCGTTCAGCGGGCTGGACAGCACCCTGATCCTGGTCACCGCGGCGGTGGTGGCGGTACTGCTGCTCATCACGTACCGCAGCCCCGTGCTCTGGCTCATACCGCTGGTCTCGGTCGGTGTCGCCAGCCAGGTATCGAGCGCCGTGGTGTACCTGCTCGCCAAGCACACCGCGCTCACCGTCAACGGGCAGAGCCAGGGCGTGATGACGGTACTGGTGTTCGGCGCCGGTACCGACTACGCCCTGCTGCTGATCGCCCGGTACCGCGAAGAGCTGCGCCGCCACCGGGACCGGCACGAGGCGATGGCGGTCGCGGTACGCCGCTCCTTCGCCGCGATCGTCGCCTCCGCCGCGACCGTCACCGTCGGGCTGCTGTGCCTGCTCGCCGCGCAGATGAACAGCATCCGGGGGCTGGGCCCGGTCGCCGCGATCGGCGTCGTCTCCGCGTTCGCCGCGATGGCGACCCTGCTCCCCGCGCTGCTGGTCATCTTCGGCCGGTGGCTGTTCTGGCCGTTCGTGCCCAGGTACAGCTCGGAGGCGGCCAGCCACGACGTCATCGAGGAGCACGGCCTGTGGGGGCGGGTGGCGCGTACCGTCGCCCGCCGGCCAAGGATCATCTGGCTCGGTACCGCCGTCGCGCTCGGTGCGCTCGCCTTCGGCCTGCTGGGCCTGCACACCGGCGCGACTGACCAGTACACCAAGAGCGTCGGATCGGTCGTCGGCCAGCAGCTGATCAACCAGCACTACCCGCGCGGCGCCGCGGCCCCGGCCGACATCTTCACCACCGCCGCGACCGCCTCGCAGGTCTCGGCCGCCGCACAGATCCCCGGCGTGGACCGGGTGCTGCCCGCCGAACTGTCGGCGGACGGCCGGTACGCGCACATCCAGGCGGTACTCGCGGATCCGCCGTACAGCGTCGCGGCGCAACACACGCTCGCCCGGCTGCGTACCGCCACGCACGCGGTACCGGGTTCCGAGGCGCTCGTCGGCGGGCAGACCGCGAGCCGGGTCGACGTCAACGCGGCGAACAGCCACGACGTGCGTACCGTCATGCCGCTGATCCTGGCGGTCGTGTTCATCGTGCTGATCCTGCTGCTGCGCGCGCTCGTCGCGCCGCTGCTGCTGGTCGCGAGCGTGGTGCTCTCGTTCGCCGGCGCGTTCGGCGCGGCCACGCTGATCTACCACGCGATCGGGTACCCGCGCATCGACCAGGGCTTCCCGCTGCTCGCGTACCTGTTCCTCGTTGCGCTCGGGGTGGATTACACGATCTTCCTGATGACGAGGGCGCGCGAGGAGGCCGCCAAGATCGGGCACACCGCCGGCGTGACGCGGGCACTCGCGGTCACCGGTGGCGTGATCACCAGTGCCGGGTTCGTGCTTGCCGCCACGTTCTGCGTGCTGGCCGTGCTGCCGCTGGTCGAGCTGCTGCAGATGGGCATCGTGGTGGGGCTCGGCGTACTCCTGGACACGCTCGTCGTACGCACGCTGCTGGTACCCGCTCTCGCGATACACGTCGGGCGGCGGGTCTGGTGGCCGGGGCGGCTGGCCCGGGCCCTGCCGCCCGGCGAGGTCGAGGCCGGCCTGAGCGACCGCGACCTGGCGCGTTCGACGACCTGACGGCCACCGGTACGGGGGGCGCCCTCCCCCGCATTCTCGGGCGAGAATGCGGGGGAGGGGGTGGTGGCTGTATGGCCGATTACTCGGGCACGCCGCTGGCGCGCAAGCTCGGCATCGCGCCGGGCAGCAGCGTCCTCCTCGACGGCGCGCCCGGCGCATTCGCGATCGACGGGCTCCCCGACGGCGTGGTACCGCACCGGCGCGCCCGCACCGGACCGTACGACGTGATCCTGATGTTCTGCCCGGACCGCGACCGGCTGGCGCGGCGCTGGCCCGCCCTGCACCCGCTGACGACCGTGGCCGGTGCCCTTTGGGTGGCCTGGCCCAAGCGCAGCTCCGGCCGCCGCACCGATCTCGACGAGCACGCGGTACGCGCGTACGCGCTCGCCGGCGGCCGGGTCGACGTGAAGATCTGTTCGATTGACGACACCTGGTCCGCGTTCAAGCACGTGATCCGCAAGGCCGACCGTCTTTGTTGAGGATCCGCTGAGAGACGCGCCCATAACCCGGTCTCCCGAACTGGCCTGCTTCTGGCATATTGAGCGAGCACCTGACAGCAGTCAGTGCGGGACGTTCTCGGCTGCCGCGCGGCCGCCGACGGGAGGAGACCAATGCCCGACGGACAGATCGTCGTCTCCGACCTGACCAAGATATACAAGACGGTCAGAGCGGTCGACCACCTGTCGTTCACCGTGGAACCGGGGCGCGTCACCGGCTTCCTCGGCCCCAACGGCGCCGGCAAGACGACGACACTTCGTATGCTTCTGAATCTGGTGCGCCCGACCAGCGGCACCGCGACCATTGGCGGCCAGCGCTACGCCGACCTGCGCGAGCCGCTGCGGCACGTGGGCGCGGTGCTCGAGGCGAGCAGCGCACACAAGGGCCGCACCGGGCGCAACACGCTGCGCGTGACCTGCGCCGCGGCCGGCATTCCCGACTCCCGCGCCGACGACGTGCTGGACCTGGTCGGATTGACGCCCGCCGCGAAGCGCAAGTTCAAGGGGTACTCGCTGGGCATGCGGCAGCGGCTGGGCATCGCGCAGGCGCTGATCGGCGACCCGCACGTGCTCATCCTCGACGAGCCCGCCAACGGCCTGGACCCCGAGGGCATCCGCTGGATGCGCGAGCTGCTCAAGAGCCTGGCCGAGCGCGGGCGCACCATCCTGGTCTCCAGCCACCTGCTGTCCGAGATGGAGCTGCTCGCCGACGACCTGGTCATCATCGCCGCCGGCCAGCTGGTACGGCAGGGCACGGTCAAGCAGATCGTGGACTCGATGTCGCACCGGGCGCAGGTGCGGGTACGCACCCCCAGCCCGGAGGCCTTGGTCACGGCGGTACAGGAGAAGGGCGGCACGGTCAGCCCCGGCGAGGACGGCGAACTCAAGGTCGTCGGGCTGGAGGCGCCCGAGGTCGGGGCCGCGGCCTTCGCGGCCGGCGTCGAGCTGCACGAACTGACGACCGAGCGGCCCGATCTGGAGGGCGTGTTTCTCGAGCTCACCCACGACAAGGCAGGCATCCGATGACGATCACCGCCGACCGGGCGCCGGAGCACACCCGAGGCCCGGCCGCCACGCACCTCATTCGCAGCGAGTACCTGAAGATCCGCACGACCAGCGCCTGGTGGCTGTTCGGCCTCGGCACGATCCTCACCACCGCCCTGGCGCTGCTGGTGAACATCGTTACGGCCCACTTCTTCCTCAGGGGCACGCTGGCGAGCGACGCCAGTCCGGAAGAGCGCGCGAACTACCTGCTGCAGCACAACCCGATCACCCAGGCGGCCAACATCTACACCTCGGGCCAGTTCTTCGGTGGCCTGTTCGTGATGCTGCTGGCGATCCTGATGATCACCAACGAGTACTACCACCAGACAGCGACGGTGACGTTCCTGACGTCGCCGCACCGCACCTCGGTGGTGCTCGCCAAGTTCGTGGCCGCGATGATCGCCTCGGTGTTCTTCTGGGCACTCACCACGGTCCTCGACCTGATCGCCGGCTCGATCTACTTCAAGGCCGATCACTTCTCCACCTACCTCGGCAACTGGCAGGTGGACCGGGCGATCCTGATCAACCTGGCGATCTTCGCGCTCTGGGCGGTCTTCGGCATCGGCATCGGCGTACTGATCCGCAGCCAGATCGGGGCCACTGTCACGGCCTCCCTGCTCTACGTGGTCGGCACCGCGATCGCCAGCATCATCACGAGCCTTATCCACCAGTTCTGGATCAAGAAGGACTGGGTGCTGACGATGCAGGTGCTCGTGCCGGCCCGTGCGGCGGAGATCGCCACCTCGCCGACCAAGCTCTTCCCGCAGAGCCCACCCGAGTGGGTCGGCGCGGCCGTGCTCGTCGGGTACGGGATCATACTGGCCCTGATCGGCACGTCGATCATGCGTACCCGCGACATCTCCTGACCCTGACCTGTCCAGTGAAGGCCCGGTGGCTCGCGCCACCGGGCCTTTACGCGTACGGCGTAGGGGTTTTACTCGTGGGGTTCCTTACAGTTGTGCTGTGAGGTGTCGCACGCGACATGGGCACCTGATTTGGCCGATGCTGGAACGCGTAGCCTTGGGACGCATGTGCTGATCCTCACGGGAGGGGCGGCTTTACCGCCGCGCAAACTTGACAAGGCGTGAAGAGACGAGAGAGCGGCAGTGTCTACTCAGCAGACATCGCAAGACGACCGGTTGGCGGACTTCGGCCCGAATGAGTGGATTGTCGAAGACATGTACCAGCGGTTCCTCGCGGATCCAACCAGCGTGGACCCGGCTTGGCACGACTTTTTCGCTGACTACAAGCCCGTACTCGATTCGAGGGCGACGGCCGCTGCGGCACCCGCGAAAGCCAAGCCCAAGCCCGACGGCACCGCCGCGCAGCCCGTCGCTCCCGCACAGTCCGGCGCTCCCGCACAGCCCGTCGCGCCCGCACAGCCCGTCGCGCCCGCACAGCCGGTCGCGCCCGCCAAGCCGGCGCCCGCACCCGAAAAAGCCGGAGCACCGAAGGCCGCCACGCCCGGCAAAGCCCAGGCGCCCGCCACCGCGCGCGACGTGAAGGTCGCGGTGCTGCGCGGCGTCGCCGCACGCATCGTCACCAACATGGAACAGTCGCTCGCCGTGCCCACGGCGACGAGCGTGCGCGCGGTACCCGCCAAGTTGATCGCCGACAACCGCATCGTGATCAACAATCACCTCGCGCGCGGCCGCGGTGGCAAGGTCAGCTTCACCCACCTCATCGGGTACGCCCTCGTCAAGGCGGTCGTGAAGCACCCGGAGCTGAACAACTCCTACACCGAGGTCGACGGCAAGCCCGCCGTTGTCCAGCCGGAGCACGTCAACCTCGGCATCGCGATCGACCTGCAGCGCCCCGACGGTACCCGCACGCTCGTGGTACCGAGCATCAAGGCATGCGAGGACATGGACTTCCGCCAGTTCTGGCAGGCGTACGAGGACGTGATCCGGCGGGCCAGGCGCAACGAGCTGACGATGGACGACTACGCGGGTACCACCATCTCGCTGACCAATCCGGGCGGGATCGGCACCGTACACTCCATGCCCCGGCTGATGGCCGGCCAGGGCGCGATCATCGCGGTCGGCGCGATGGAGTACCCCGCCGAGTACTCCGGCATGTCCGACGATGCCCTCGCGAACTCGGCGGTCAGCAAGACCATCACGCTGACGAGCACATACGACCACCGGATCATCCAGGGTGCGCAGTCCGGCGAGTTCCTCAAGGTGATGCACGAGGTGCTGCTCGGCGGGGACGGCTTCTACGACGAGATCTTCACCTCGTTGCGCCTGCCGTACGAGCCGGTGCGCTGGACCCGCGACGTGGCGCACATCTCCGAGGGCGAGGTCGACAAGAGCGCCCGGATCATCGAGATGATCCACGCGTACCGGGTGCGCGGGCACCTGATGGCCGACACCGACCCGCTGGAGTTCCACATCCGGCGCCACCCCGACCTCGACATCCTCCAGCACGGCCTGACCCTGTGGGACCTGGACCGCACGTTCCCGGTGGCCGGATTCGCGGGCAAGCAGCGGATGAAGCTGCGCGACGTGCTCGGCGTGCTGCGCGACTCGTACTGCCGCCGGGTGGGTGTGGAGTACATGCACATCCAGGACCCGGAGGAGCGCCACTGGATCCAGGAGCGGGTGGAGAAGAAGTACGAGAAGCCCAGCGCCGAGGAGCAGAAGCACATCCTCAACCGGCTCAACGCGGCCGAGGCGTTCGAGACCTTCCTGCAGACCAAGTACGTGGGCCAGCGCCGCTTCTCGCTGGAGGGCGGGGAGAGCCTGATCCCGCTGCTCGACGAGGTGCTCTCCCAGTCCGCCGTCAACCGGCTCGACGAGGTCGTCATCGGCATGGCGCACCGGGGCCGGCTCAACGTGCTCGCCAACATCGTGGGCAAGCCGTACGAGAAGATCTTCTCCGAGTTCGAGGGGCACCTCGACCCGAAGAGCGCGCAGGGCTCCGGTGACGTCAAGTACCACCTGGGCCAGGTGGGCAAGTTCTCGACGCCGGACGGGGAGTTCGTGATCCCGGTGTCGGTGGTCGCCAACCCCTCCCACCTGGAGGCGGTCGACCCGGTACTCGAAGGCATCGTGCGGGCCAAGCAGGACCGCATCGACCTGAAGCTGGAGGGCTACACCGTCCTCGCGGTCGCGATCCACGGCGACGCCGCGTTCGCCGGCCAGGGCGTGGTGGC
Source organism: Rugosimonospora sp. (assembly GCA_051986465.1). Lineage (GTDB taxonomy): Bacteria > Actinomycetota > Actinomycetes > Mycobacteriales > Micromonosporaceae > DATEJJ01. Next base: position 26 of record JBPYFB010000522.1, on the reverse strand, counting down.
CGAGTGCCTGGCGATGAGCGAGATCA
>JBPYFB010000521.1:0-44359 GCA_051986465.1 Rugosimonospora sp. | reverse complement strand
AACGGCTTGGTCACGTAGTCGTCGCCGCCGACGGTCAGCCCGGAGATCCGGTCCTCCACGGAGTCGCGCGCGGTGAGGAACAGCACCGGTACCGGTCGCCCTCGGGAGCGCAGGCGCTGCGCCACCTCGAACCCGGACAGGTCGGGCAGCATCACGTCGAGTACCACGAGGTCGGGTTCGAACTCGGCGGCGGCGACGAGGGCCTCCTGCCCGCCACCGGCGGAGCGCACGTCGAAGTCGACGAGGCGGAGCGTGGCCGCCAGCAGCGCGGAGATGTTCGGCTCGTCATCGACCACGAGGACCTTGGTCTTGCTCTGCTCGCCGCGCCCGTTGCCGCGCAGCGCGTCCCGGGGGGCGCCGTCGACAACGGCTACATCCGGGCGCTGACGCGCGCCGTCACTGGTCGGATCGACGGTCCGCTCCATCCCGGTACCCTCCGTTCGGGGGATGACGGCCGGCTCGTGCCGGCTATGTGGTTGTTCTACCTGTGCCGTCTGTGAACGCCCTGGGAACCGACTGCGAGGACGCCGACAACACGCGCCGGGCATATCGCACCATCGATGCTAAATGGGGCGCTTCGCTGGAAGTTTTGACCTGTCCTGGCGGGCTACCGCTATCCTCCATGCCGTGACTCGTGGCTCGCGGTACCCGTGGGCGCTGGGGCTGGCGGTCCTCGTGCTGACGCTCGGCTCCAGCGTCGTCGTGTTCGGTGTCATCCACCACCGGAAGGCGAGTGCCATCACGAGGTCGTCGTGGAAGGGAGCCGGCTCACCCGTGGCGCATGCCTCGGCCGCGGCGGCCAGCCCGTCGCCGATCCCGAGCCCGAGCGCGCAGCCACCCAGTCTGGTCAGCGCGACCTACAGCCACCTCGCCGCGTACCTGTCCAGCCGCGGTAAGCACGCCGCCGCCGGCATCGTCGACCTCGACAGCGGCGTCAGCGTGACGTACAACGCCAGCCAGCAGTTCGAGACGGCCAGCATCGTCAAGGTGGACATCCTGTCCACGTTGCTGTGGCAGCTGCAGAACAAGAACTCGCACATGACCACCCAGCAGCGCACGCTCGCCACCCTGATGATCACGCAGAGCGACAACAACGCGGCCAGCGCGCTGTGGACGCAGATCGGCAAGGGTACCGGCCTCGCCAAGGCGAACAAGGCGTTCGGCCTGTCCCACACCACACCCGGCTCGGGCGGCTCGTGGGGCCTGACCCGCACCACCATCTCCGACCAGTTGCGCCTGGTGACCGTGGTCAGCACCGACGGGCCGCTGTCGGACGCGAGCCGGGACTACATTCTGGGCCTGATGAACAAGGTCGTGAGCGGCCAGCGCTGGGGGGTACCGGACGCGGCCCCGGACAACGCGAGCGCGGTGTATGTCAAGAACGGCTGGCTGTCGCGCAGCGCCGACGGGTACCGGTGGATCATCAACACGATCGGCCGGATCGTGGTACCCGGGCACAACTGGATCGTTGTCGTGCTCTCCAACTACAACACGACGATGAGCAGCGGCGTCGCGCTCGTGGAGAAGGCGGCCGACCTCGCCGTAGACGGCCTGGGCGGCCACTGACGCGCCCACCTGACGCGCCACCGCGCGCCACTCAGCGGCGGCGCACCGCCAGCACCGCGACGTCGTCTGCGGCGACCGGGTTCATCTCCCCGAGCAGCCGATCGCAGAACGCCTCCAGATCCTTCTCCACCGACGACGTGACCCGGGCCAGCCGGGACAGGCCGGTACGCAGATCCTCGCCGCGCCGCTCGATCAGACCGTCGGTGTAGAGCAGCAGGGTGGCGCCGACCGGCAGCCGGCCCTCGACCTCAACGTCGTGCGGCGCGCGCAGGCCGAGCAGTGGCGTCCGCCCGCTGAGCAACCGCACCTCGCCGTCGGTGCAGAGCGCCGGCGGCGGGTGCCCGGCGTTGACCATGCGCAGCTCACCGGTGGCCGGGTCGAGGGAGACCAGGCAGAGCGTGGCGACCTCCCCGGGTAGCAGCCGCAGCATCAGGTCGTTGAGCCGGTCGACGACGCCGCCGAGGGACTGACCCGCCGCGAGGTACGCGCGCAGCGCGTGGCGCAACTCCGCCATGATGGTCGCCGCGTGGAGCGAGTGGCCGGCCACGTCGCCCACCGCGACCACCAGCCGACCGTCCATGTGGGACAGTTCGTAGAAGTCGCCGCCGATCTCGGCCTGCGTGCTCGCGGCGACGTAGCGCACCGCGAGATCCACCCCGGGCACCTCGGGCGGCCGGCCGGGCAGCATGCTGCGCTGCAGCGTCAGCGAGAGGGTGCGCTCCTCGTCATACGCCCGCACCGCCTCGATGGCGGCGGCCACCGCGTAGCCGAGCTGGGTCAGTACCGGTGAACCCTCGTCCGCCAGGCCGGTCGGTATCGCCAGCGACACCGGCGGCCGGTCGCGCCGCGGCCGCACCACCACGACGCGTACGGTGTCGCCCGCCGGCCACGCCACCATCGGCCACAGCGCCGCATTCTCGTCCCGGTACCGGGAGCCGATCCCGGGCTCGGCAAACCCGCGCGACCACAGCACCTGCCGGGGTTCGCTGCCCGGCCCGTCCGTGTACATGGCGACCCGCTGGCCGTCCAGGTCCTCGACGCATACCACCGCCGGGCACTCGAAGATCCGTGCCGTCCAGGCCGCCGCGCCCGACAGCAAATCCCGCATGGTCGTCGCGGCACCGAGCACCACCGACACCTGGGCCAGCTCGCCCAGGCGCGAGGCGAGCCGTTCCAGCGCGCCGTGGGTGTGCGAGTGCTGCCGCACGGCCCGTACCGTCGCGAGCAGTTCGAGCCGGTCCACGGGGTGCGCGAGGTACACGTCGGCGGTCGGGGACGGCGCCTGCACGGATACCTCGCCGAGCTGGATGATCGGGGTGGCCCGGTGCCCGGGCAGCGCCTTGATCTGCTCCCGGACGCTGGTCCCGTGCGGGTTCGGCAGGTCGCCATCGAGCACGATCACGTCGAACTCGGACTCTGCCGCCGCGGCGACCGCCTCCCGGCCACCGCCCACCACCGTCGGGCGGTACCCGGCCGCCGCCAGCCACTGCGCAAGCTGCCCAGGCCCGCCGGAGCCGGCCCGTGATACAAGCAGGATCGAGCCGAGAGGATGGGCTGGCACACATCCTCCTTGAGCTTCGGTCCCGGCTGGTGGGCGGCGCCGGGCGAGGTCGGTGTTCGGCGCCCCACCGGCGACGTTACACGCAGTGCAGATTATGGCCTCAGGGGCGCTGGCGAGCGGCGCGCGGGGCCCTGACGTGCCTGTCGCGGCCGCTACGCATACGATCGAGTCGGCCGTTCCCACGGCGGAGGGAGACCCGGGGTCATGTCGCTGACGATCAGCACCGAGTCGCGCGACGCCGTGGTCCTGATCACCGTGCACGGCGAGCTGGACCTCGCCACCGCGCCTGAGCTGTCCGAACTCACCACCGAGCTGCTCGAACGGGGCGATTCGCGCCTGGTGTACGACCTCTCCGGCCTCACGTTCTGCGACTCGACCGGTCTGACCGTTTTCGTCCGCGCGAAGAACCGGGTCGACGAGTTGGGTGGGCGGCTGAGCCTCGCCGCGCCCTCGCCGATCGTCCACCGGGTGCTGGACGTCAGCGGCCTGCTCCAGGTTCTCGACACCCAGCCGAGCGTCGCGGACGCGGTGGCCGCCGCCGGCGAGCAGTAGGCTGAGCCCGGCTCCACGCACCCCGGCCCGCAACCCTTGTCGCGGATTCAGTCGCCTGGGCGGCGGTAGCCAGCCTGACCGGAGGGCCGGGGCATGAGGAGCGCAGCATGACACCGTCCGCGGTCGAGACGACGGACGCCCAGGTGGCGGCGAGGTTACGCCTCGCGGTAGGTCGACTGAACCGGCGTATCCGGCTGGCCTCCAACGACATCCCGCCGCTGCAGCTGTCGACGCTCGCGTCGATCGAGGAACACGGCCCGCTGCGCCTGGGCGAGCTGGCCGCGCGGGAGGCCGTCTCCGCGCCGACGATGACGCGGGTACTGGCGGGGCTCGACGAGCGCGGCCTGATCGTGCGTACCCCCGACCCGGGAGACGCGCGCTCGGTCCGGGTGTCCCTGTCGGACGTGGGGCACACCGTGCTCGACGACGTACGGTCGCGGCGCACCGCCCTGCTCGACGCGCGGCTGGCCCGGCTCACACCGCAACAGCGCGAGGCCCTGATCGCCGCGCTACCCGCGCTCGAAGCGCTGGTGGTAGAAGAGCCGTAATCCTGGCGCTCGCTTCGCTCGCGCGGGCCGTAATCCTGGCGCTCGCTTCGCTCGCGCGGGCCTAGGCCCTCAGACGCGACCTCTTCCCTCGTCGCCACCGTTCGCTTCGCTCCGGCGCTCCTCAGTCCAGAGGCCGCCGGGCCTAGGCCGGGAGGGGGAAGGTGATCTCGGTGCCGGGCTTGAGCTCTTGGCGCGGCCCGTTGCCGAGCAGCCAGACCGACTGGCGGCCGGCGACCGTGAACGTCTCCGGGCCGCCCACCAGCGCCGTCTCCTCGTCGATGCCGACCACGCTGACGCCCGGCGTGGCCCGCACCAGCGGCCGGGTCAGCAGGTCGGGCATGCGGCCCAGCATCCGGTCGAAGTGCGGCAGCACCCGCAGTTGCGGCAGCAGGCCGAGCCCGGCCCGGCCGCGCCCGGTGGGCCGGCGGATATCGGGTACCCAGTCCGCCATCGCCATCGCGCCGGCGCTGCACCCGGCGAGCGCGGCGCCGCCCTGCCAGGCCTCGACGATCGCCTGCCACAGCGCCGTACCGCGCAGGGTGTCGGCGAGGAAGCCGGGGCTGCCGCCGGACAGGTAGACCAGCCCGGCGCCGGCGACCTCCGCGGCGACCTCCGGCGCGTCGGCCTCCTCGCGGGTGGTGACGACGAGCGGTACCGCCTGCACGCCCAGCCGCCGCGCCTGCGCCCGGCCGAGGTCCACCCAGTACCGGAGACGCTCGGCGCCCTCCTTGCCGGCCGCGGTCGGGATCTGCACGTACCGGGGCGGCCGCCCGTCGATGAGCGACCGCTCGACATCGAGCATCGCGGGCAGGTACTCGCCGGAGCCGACCAGCGCGAGCGGGCCGCTCAACAGGTCACCTCGCGAGCCGCCTCGGCCTCGGCTACCGGCTGCTCGGACACCCATGCCGGTACCGGTGGCTCGGTGCCGGCGAACTCCGCCGATACCGCCGCCGCCACCACGAGCGCGATGTCCAGCCAGGAGCGCATCAGCAGGTACCGGGTGCGCCAGGTGGGCTGGAACTTGGCGCAGAACCGGTACAGCGGGCCGAGCTGGATCCACCGGTCGAAGGCGCGCCCGACGGTACCGGCGAACGCCGCGAACGGGCCCACCATCTCGAAGATCCGGCGCAGCCCGGCGAAGTTGAGCGACACCTCCGCGCCGCCGTGCTCGCGCGCGTACTCGATGACCTCGACGACCAGCCGCTCCACGACACCGTTGGGTGCCGCGGCGCGGCGCGGCGCCACGTCGAGCGTGAGGATCCGCCCGGCGCCGCTGACCGCGAAGCGGGCGAACGCCTCGGGCCGCCCGCCCGGGCCGTACGCGACGGCGAACAGGCAGCCGGGGCGGGGCGTGAGGATGTGGTCGAGGTTCATCGCGAAGCCGCGCTCGGCCCGCCCGTCCAGCCAGTCGTCGAGTACCGGCCGCAGCGCGTCGGCCAGCCCGGCGTCGAGGTGGCCGAGCGTCACCGTGACACCGGCGTTGTGGGTACGCCGCACCGCCTGGCGCACGTTGCGCATCCGGCGCGAGGCCAGGCTGAACGTCGCGACGTCCACGACGGCCTCGTCGCCGATGGTCAGGCCGGACAGGCCGTACCGCCGCCAGATCGGCAGCAGCGCGGCGTCGGCCCCGAGTACGGCGGGGCGCCAGCCGTGGTCGGCGCACTCCCGCAGGAAGGCGGCGATGGCACCCTCGGCCGAGCGCGCGTCGCCGACCGGGTCGCCACCGGCGATCGCCACGCCGTACCGGACCCGGTACCCGATGGCGGCGCGCAGGTCGGGACTGAACACGTACGCCTTGTCGGAGCGGGTGGCGAACGGCGCGAGTGAGCCGGAGTCGGCATGCGCGGCGAGGGCGGCGACGGCGCGCCGGGTCGCGGTACCGCCGGGCTCGGGCGACGGCGACGGCGCGAACGCCAGCAGCAGCACGGTGACGGCACCGGTCGCCGTGAGGAACGTCAGCAGGCCGCCCAGGCGCGAGTGCGCCCCGGGGTCGGCGAGCAGTCCGGCGAGTACGGTCTGCCCGACCTGGCGCGGCTCGTCCCGGTTGATCGCGAGGTCCACGCCGCCGCCGAGCAGGACGATCGCGATCACCGCGAGACCCACCTCGGCGGCGAGCCGCAGTCGCCGCTGGTCGGCCCGGGTGCCGAACTCGTCGCGCAGGGCGAACAGCGCCACCAGGAGCGCGCCGAGCGCGGCGATGCGCAGCGGAGGACCGGGTACGGTCGCGAGGAGCACCACGGCCACGCAGCCCAGCGCGACGTGCAGCGCGAGCCGGCGCCGCCCGGCCACGCCGTGTGCGACGGTGAGCAGGATCAGGCCCATGACCAACGCTTGCGGGCGGGTCAGCGGCTGCCCCAGCAGAAGGACCACGGCGGCGCGGCTGGCGCGGCCGAGCGGCGACGGGGTGGCTGCGGTGAGATCCAGGAGGCCGAGGAGGGCCGCGAACGCCGCCAGCGACCGGATGCCGACGACACGCATACGCATACGGTACCGATTCACAGGTGGTTCCCAGCAAATGCTTATCCGGCGTCGAGCCACACCACGGCACGCCGGCTCAGCGCTGTACCCCGTCACCGCCCGCCGCCGAACCCGCGAAGGTCAGGGCCGCAGACCGCGGCCGGGGGTGGCGCCGGTGAGCGCGCCGTTGTCGAACACCACTGTTCCGCCCACGAGTACCTGCGAGACCCCGCTGGCCGGCGTCCGCGGCTCGGCGTAGCTGGCGCGTTCCGCGACGGTGGCCGGGTCGAGCACGACGAGGTCGGCGGCGAAGCCGGTACGCACCAGCCCACGGTCGGCGAGGCCGAAGCGGCGCGCCGGATGCCCGGCCATGTGCACCGCGGCCTGCTCCCACGTCCAGTCGCCCAGTTCGCGTACGTGCCGGGCAAGCATCCGGGCGAACGTACCGTAGCCGCGCGGGTGCGGGTGGCCGCCCTGGTAGATGCCGTCCGAGCCGGTCATGTGCGCGGGGTGGCGCAGCAGGGCGCGTACCGACTCCTCGTGCGCGCCGGTCGGGTAGTCGAAGACGCAGCCGGCCGAGAGGCGCGTGGCGACCAGCAGGTCGATCACCACGTCGCCCGGCTCCCGCCCGGCCCGCTCGGCGACCTCGCTCACGCGCAGGCCCTCCGCCCACCGCCAGCCGTCGTCGGGCACGTGCGACAGCGTGATGCCCGGCCACATCTCGTCGGGCCAGTCGCCGCACAGCCGGTGGCGCACCTCGGGATCGCGCAGCGCGGCCGCGGTCGCCCCGGCGTCCGCCGTGGGCAGCCAGTCGGGCAGCGTCACCAGCGCGAGGATCGACGAGCCGCGCAGGTACGGGTAGCTGTCGAAGGTCACGTCCACCCCGCCGTCGCGGGCCCGGTCCACCATCGGGATGAGCTGTTCGGCCGGACCGTGGAAGTGCGACACGTGCGCCGCCACCCCGGCGGTACCGGCGATCGCGATCACCTCCGCCAGCGCGTCCGCCGCCCGCGCCTCGTACCCGCGCATGTGCGTCACGTACGGCAGTGCGCCCAGCGGCCGGCACAGGTACACCAGCTCGGCGACGCCGGCGTAGCGCCCCGGTGCGTACTCCAAGCCCGTGGACAGGCCCACCGCGCCGTCGGCGAGGCCCTGTTCGACGAGGTCGCGCATGCGCGCCAGCTCCGCCTCGTCCGGCTCGCGCGCCGCCGCGCCGAGCACCTCGTACCGGACCGTCCCATGTGGAACCAGGTACGCGGTGTTCAGCGCCGTCGCGCCGGTGTACCCGTCGAGCAGGTCGGCCACGCGCAGCGGCCCGTCCGCGAAGGCCGGGCGGGGACCGTTGACGGCGGCGAAGTACCGCTCCACGAACTCCACTGTGGACGGTGACGCCGGTGCGTAGGAGAGTCCGTCCTGCCCGAGCACCATGGTCGTGACGCCCTGGCTGAGCGCGGCGAGCTGGGTGGCCGGGTCGAGGACGGCGCAGTCGCCGTGCGCGTGGGTGTCGATGAAGCCGGGCAGCACGTACCGGCCGGTGGCGTCGACGGTGCGGCCCGCGTCCGCGCCCGCGAGCCGCCCGAGCGCGGCGATCCGGTCCTCGCGTACCCCGACATCGGCGCGCAGGGCGGGCGCTCCGGTGCCGTCCAGCACCCAGCCGCCGGTGATGAGCAGGTCGAACACCCAGCGAGGGTACCCCTAGACTCAACGGCCATGAGCGGGGTGGACGAGCACGGGCGGCCGGAGCCGCCGGTCGCGGGCGACGAGACCGCGACCCTGCTGGGTTTCCTGGACTACCAGCGGGCGACGCTGGCGTGGAAGTGCGGCGGGCTGGACGCGGCCGGGCTCGGTGCGACCGTCGGCGTGTCGTCGATGACGCTGGCTGGCCTGCTGGCGCACATGGCGGGCGTCGAGGACTGGTGGTTCTCCCAGTACCTGCACGGCCGGGAGCCGTACCCGCCGTGGGACACCGTCAACTACGCCATCGACCCGGACGCGGACTGGCACCTGGCCGAGGGGCAGACCCCCGACCAGCTTCTCGCCCTCTGGCGGGAGGCGGTCGACCGCTCGCGCACCCTGGTCGCCGAGGCCCTGCCGCACGGCGGCCTGGGCCAACCGGCCAGGCGCACCTGGCCCGACGGCCGTGCGCCCAGCCTGCGCTGGATCGTGTGCCACATGATCGAGGAGTACGCGCGCCACAACGGCCACGCCGACCTCATCCGCGAGTCCGTGGACGGGCTCACGGGGGAGTAGGTACCAGCCTCAGTGCACCTGTACCGCCTGGAACTGGACGGTCCCGGGCGCGTTGAACGCGAGCCACCGGTAACTCACCGGCGCGTACAAGCCCTGCCAGCCGAGCACAGCGGGTACCGAGACCATGAGTGGCCCCCCGGTCATGGCCTCCGGAATCCGGTAGTGGCCGGTGTCGGTGACGACGGTCGACGGCGACCAGTCCTTGACGACCGCGTTGACCACCCGGGTGACGAGGCCGGCGGCGGCCGGTACGAAGCGCGCCAGCACCAGTTGTCCGGCACCGGCTCCGGGTACCGGGATCCGCTCGCCCGCGCCGACCCGTACCGTCGCGAGGGTCTGCGGCGCGTCGCAACGGTTGGTGGCGCGCCGCAGCACGGTCCAGTTCGGGTCGCTGACGACCGCGGTGTAGTTGCATGCCAGGACGAGCTGGTAGCGGGGCGAATCCCAGCGCGCGTTACGCCGGTCGATCCCCACCGCGCGGTCGTTGCGCAGCACCATCTGGTCCACCGGCGCGGTCAGCAACGCGTTCGCGTCGAGCTGGTCCAGGTACGGCGTATAAGCGGAGTAGGGCTGCAGTACCGGTACCGGCCGCCAGTTCAGGGAGTACGCCCAGGCCGCGGTCGTCTCGAACGGATCGATCTGTACCGGATGCGCCGCGACGGCGGAGAGCACGCGCGCGGAGATCTGGTAGTGCTGCTGGGCAGCGGTCGCGGCGGCGGCCAACTGCTGGTCCCGGTACTCGCTGTTGAGCACGGAGTCGGTGCCACGCCGCAACCGCTCGCGGCTGTTCGCGGGGTCGAGCGCGGTCAGCCCGCCGAACACCATCAGTAGGGCGCAGAGCGCCGCGATGAGCGCCGGGCGAGGCCGGCGCAGCCAGCGGGACATTCCGACGAGCGACGCGCCGGCCAGTGCGAAGAACGCGAACTCGTGGCCGATGTCGTGGCGCGTGAAGCCCTGCTTGAATCCGAACTCCAGCATCGCGAGCGCGAGCAGGAGCACGCCGAGGGCCGCGCCATCGCGCCCGCGCCGGACGACCAGGGCGCCGGCGACCAGCACGGCCGCCGCGAGAGCACCGGCGGCGACGTAGCCGAACAGGTGCGGTTGGTACTCGCGGGCCATCGCCTCGACGTACCCGCTGGAGATCTCCAACGATCCGCGCACCCATGGCAGGAGGTCCCCGGCGCGCTGGCCGGCACCGAACCAGGCGACCAGGAACGCCAGGGTGTATGCCACGGCCGCGGCGGGCACCGTTCGCACCAGGTCGCGTGGCCGGAGGCCGAACACCGCGACGCAACCGGCCACCGCGAGCATGGCGAGGCCTTCGGAGAACTTCAGCTGCAGCAGCAGCGCGGCAACGGCAGCGAAGCCCGGCGCCGCCAGCAGGTCGAGCCGCGTGCCCGACGGGTCGCGGTGCCGGCGCTCCAGCAGCATGATCGCGGCTATCACGCCCGCACACACGAGTCGCATACCGGGTTCGAGCGTGACGAGTGTGGCGGTGAGGACGAAGGCGGCCGGTGCCGAAGCGGCCGGTTGCCACACGCGGCGCAGCGCCGCGTACGCCACGGCGAAGGTCGCGCCGGCCACGGCGAGCGTGAACGCGAACGCGGCCGCGGTATGCCAGGGGTCGAAGGCCAGCGGGGCATTGAGGAAGCCCCACGGGCCGTACGTGAAGACGATGTCGTGGCCGAATCGCATCCGCCGGCCGGCGGCGAGGTTGATGCCGGTGATCCAGCTCGAATCCACGCCGTACGTCGGGTAGAAGGCACTGAACGTCGGGTAGATGGTCGCCGGTGCGGCGCCCACCAGGAGTGCCAGCGCCGACCAGCCGAGTGTGGCGGGATGCGGCGGCACGACGCGGGCCACCGGCCATGACCGGCCCCGGCGATCCGGCGCGTCGGCGTCGTCGGAGCCTTCGATGCAGGGGGCGAGCGGTGCCAGGGTCTCGTCGACCATGCTGTGTCGGTCCCTCGTGGGGTTTCGCACCTGCGGGTCGCCACATGGTAGCGGGATGCGCAGGTCCGCGCGGCCCGTTCCGCGTCCGTCAATTGTGGGTGCGAGGCGGGATGGCACGACAGCCCGATCAGCCGCGCCGGGCGCCACTCACGGGGGAGTGGCCGCCTCCACCACGGCGGGGTGGCGCGGGTCGTCGAGCCGCACCAGCACGTCGGCGAGGTACCCGGGGTCGACCTCGTCCTCGTACCGGGCGAACGCCGGCAGCGTCCAGCGTTCCTCGGGCGGGGTACGGCGGTCCAGCGCGGCCGATGACAGTGCACAGTGGACGGTCAGGTCCAGTTCCAGCCCCGCGCCGAGCAGCAGCGGGCCGGAGAGCAGCAGCACGCCACCCTCGGGTACGTCCACATAGGATGCTCGGGTGGACCGGTCCGTACCCGGGTCCCAGAAGGTGGGCAGGATCCGGCCAGTACCGCCCGGAGCCAGCGGCCCGAGCACCTCACGCGCGAGGGCGCCCAGGTCGTACCACTGCTCGTAGTACGCGTCCGGATTGGTACGCCCCAGTTCCAGGCGTACCGACGCGGGGCGCAGGAAGTCCGCGAGGTCCACCCGTACCGCCGGCCGGCCCCGTACCCGCAGCGGGTCGACCAGCGCGTCGGCGAGCCGGCCCGGGGCCGCGGCCGGTGCGCCGTCGATGCCCACCCGCAGCCGCCCGGAGCGGTCGGCGCGCGCCAGCACCAGTTCGGCCAGCTCCTCGACGAGCCGGGCCGGGGAGACCGGCCGTACCCGCACCCGTCAGCTGTCCCGCGTCGCGTACCGGTCGATCTCGACGAGTTCGCCGTCGGTGAACTCCAACTGGCGCAGCGCGCCGAGGTTGTCCTCCAGCTGCGCCACGCTGCTCGCCCCGATCACCACCGAGGTCATCCGCGAGTCGCGCAGGGTCCACGCCAGCGCCATCTGGGCGAGGCTCTGCCCGCGGCGCTGCGCAATCTCGTTCAGCGACCGCACCTTCCCCATGGTCGCCTCGGTCAGGTCCGCCTCGGACAGGAAGACGCTGGTACGCACCCGGGAGTCTGCCGGCACACCCTTGAGGTACCGGTCGGTGAGCAGGCCCTGGGCGAGCGGCGAGTACGCGATGACCCCGATACCCGCGCCGCCCGCCGCGTCCAGCAGCCCGTCCTCGATCCACCGGTTGAACATCGAGTCGGACGGCTGGTGGATCAGCAGCGGGGTGCCCATCTCGCGCAGGATCCGGGCGGCCTGCGTGGTCAGCTCCGGCCCGTAGTTGGAGATGCCCGCGTACAGCGCCTTGCCGGCCCGTACCGCCGCGTCCAGCGCGCCCATCGTCTCTTCCAGGGGCGTGTCCGGGTCGGGGCGGTGCGAGTAGAAGATGTCCACGTACTCGAGGCCCAGCCGGCGAAGCGACGCGTCGAGGCTGGCGAGCAGGTACTTGCGCGACCCCCACTCGCCGTACGGGCCGGGCCACATGAGGTACCCGGCCTTCGTCGAGATCACCAGCTCGTCCCGGTACGGGCGCAGGTCGGCGGCGAGGACACGGCCGAAGTTCTCCTCGGCGGAGCCGGGCGGCGGGCCGTAGTTGTTGGCCAGGTCGAAGTGGGTCACGCCCAGGTCGAAGGCGCGCCGGACGATGGCGCGCTGGGTGTCCAACGGGCGCTCGGCGCCGAAGTTGTGCCACAGGCCGAGCGAGATCGCTGGCAGCGCGAGGCCGCTGCGCCCGCACCGGCGGTAGGTCATCGTGGCGTAGCGCGAGCTTTCGGCCAGGTAGGTCACGATGCCCCACCCTAGCGGGGAACGAGACCCGCGGCGCGGTAGACGTCGTCGATGACCGCCATGTTGCGGACCCCGTCGTCGGCGTCGGTGGGTACCGGCGCCCCGCCGGCCACCGCCGCCGCGAAGGCGCGCAACTGGTGCGTGTACGTCGCCTCGCCGGGCACCCGCTCGTGCCGGGTGCCGGCCGGGGTGCGTACGGCCAGCCGGTGGTACAGGTGCGGCGCGGCGTAGTTGAACACCCGCAGCGACCCGCGGGTACCGTCCACCCGGAAGCCGATCGACAGCACCTGGCGGGCGAGCAGCGCGCAGGTCATCGAGCCGGTCGCCCCGCTCGGGAAGCGGAACTCCGCCGTCATGTACCGGTCGATCCCGGGCCGCAGCAGCCGGGCGCGCGCGGAGACGACCGCGGGCTCCTCGCCGGCGAGTACCCGCAGGCTGTTGATCGCGTAGCAGCCGGTGTCCATGGTGGCGCCGCCGGCCAGGTCGAGCTGGTACCGGATGTCGCGCGGCAGCGGGATGCACACGCACATCCGGGTGCGTACCCGGCGTACCTCCCCGATCTCGCCGCCCCGCACGATCTCCAGCGCGCGCGCCATCAGCGGGTGGTACCGGTAGTGGAACGCCTCCATGACCACCAGGCCGGCCTCGCGCGCGGCCCGCGCCACCTCGCGAGCCTCGGCGGCGTTGGCGGTCAGCGGCTTCTCGCACAGCACGTGCTTGCCGGCGGCGAGCGCGGCGAGGGTCCACCGCGCGTGCAGCCCGTTGGGCAGCGGGATGTACACCGCGTCCAGCGCCGGGTCGGCGACCAGCGCGGCATAGTCCGGGTGTACCCGCGGGATGCCGTACTTCTCCGCGACGACCAGGGCCCGGGCGGGGGAGCGGGCGGCCAGCGCGGCGACCCGGACCTCCGGCACCGACCGGGCCGGGCGCAGCAGGGCCGCCGGCGCGATCCGGGCAGCGCCCAACACACCGATCCGCATCGGTGCAATCTACTCGATCGTCGCCCGGTCAGCCGGATAGCAGGCGGTCGATCTCCTCGGCCGGCTGCGGCGCGCCGTAGTGGTAGCCCTGCGCCACGTCACAGCCGAGCGCGAGCAGGGCCACCGCCTGCTCGGCGGTCTCCACCTCCTCGGCGGTGACCGTCAGGCCCAGCGCGTGCGCGAGGCCGACCACGGCGCTGACGATGTCCTTGTCGATCGGGTCGGTCCCGGTCTGCGCGACGAACGAGCCGGCCAGCTTCAGCGCGTGTACGGGCAGGTTGCGCAGGTACGCCAGGTTCGAGTACCCGGTGCCGAAGTCGTCGATCGCCACCCGCGCCCCGAGCGCGGCCAGCTCGTGCAGGGTACGCGGCGGTCCGCCACCGGCGCCCATCACCGCGTTCTCGGTCAGCTCGAGCTGCAGGCTCCCCGGCGGCAGCCCGGTTTCGGACAGCACCTGGCGCACGGTGCCCACGAGGTCCGGATCGGAGAGTTGGCGCGGCGCGAGATTCACGCTCAACAGCAGGTCGCGTTCCGGGTGCGCGCGGCGCCACCGGGCCGCCTGCCGGCACGCCTCGCCAAGCACCCAACTGCCCAGCGCCACCACGAGGCCGGTCTCCTCGGCAAGGGTGACGAACGCGTCCGGGCCGAGCACGCCGCGCTGCGGGTGGCGCCAGCGCACCAGCGCCTCCACCCCGATCAGCCCCCCGTCGGCGAGGCGCACGAGCGGCTGGTACTCGACGAAGAACTCGCCGCGGGCCAGCGCGCCGGGCAGCGCCGCGGACAGCGCGTACCGGTCGACCTCCAGCTCGTGGCGGGCCGCGTCGAACAGGGCCCACCGGTCCCGGCCATCGGTCTTGGCCCAGTACAGGGTCGTGTCGGCCGCCTTCATCAGCTCGGCGGCGGTGGTACCGGCGACCGGCCGCTCCACCACGCCCACGCTCGCCGAGACGCTGATCGAGTGGTCGCCCAGGCGGACCGGCGCGCGTACCGCCGCCAGCGCCTCCTCGGCGACCCTGGCCAGCTCATCGGTACCGCCGGAGTCCGGTACCAGCACCACGAACTCGTCGCCGCCCATCCGCGCCACCAGGTGCCCGTCGTCGGCCACCCGCCGGGCGAGCCGGCCGGCCACGGTCCGCAGCAGTTGGTCGCCCACGTCGTGGCCGAGAGTGTCGTTGATCGCCTTGAATCCGTCCACGTCGAGGTAGCACAGGCCGACCCGGGCGCCCGGCCGCGGCTCGGCGAAGACCTCGCCGAGCCGCTCGTTGAAGAGCGTGCGGTTGGGCAACTCGGTCAGCGGGTCGTGCAGAGCCTGGTAGCGCAGCCTGGTCTGGAGCAGGTACCGCTCGGTGATGTCCTCCGCCATGCACACCAGGAACCGCGGCCGGCCGCCCTGGTCGCGGATGAGCGAGACCACCACGTCGGTCCAGATGGCGCTGCCGTCGCGGCGGTAGTACGCCGTTTCCAGCCGGTAGTGCTCCCGTTCCCCGGCCGCCAGCTGGCGCAACCGCTCGCGCAGTTCGGCCACCCGGTCGGGGTGCACGAAGTTGGTCGCCGGCAGGCCCCGGAACTCCGCCTTCGTGTAGCCGAACATCTCGCACATCGCGCGGTTGGCCTCCAGGATCTCACCGTCCACAGTGGAGACCGAGATGCCGATGGCGGCGTCGGCGAAGAGTGCGGTGAAGCGCGCCTCGCTGGCCCAGCGCGCGTTCTCGGCGTCCTGCCGGGCGCTCATCGCGGCCGCGATGATGCCTTCCTGCTCGCTCAGCGTTCGCTCGCGCAGCGCGGCCGCGTACCCGGTCGCCAGGCCGGCCAGGGTGCGCCCGACCCGGTCACCGGGTACCCGCGTGGCGGCGCCGGGCAGGTGCTCGGCGAGTGCCTCGAGGGTGCGCTCCAGCGACCGCGGCTGGGTGAAGTGCGCGGCCACCAGCGACTCGCCGACCACGTGCGAGACGGCCACGTCGAACTCGGGCGCCGCCAGCGCGGCCAGCAGCCGGGTGGCGAGCCCGCCGAGGTACGCCCG
This sequence comes from Rugosimonospora sp., assembly GCA_051986465.1. Taxonomy (GTDB): domain Bacteria; phylum Actinomycetota; class Actinomycetes; order Mycobacteriales; family Micromonosporaceae; genus DATEJJ01. Next base: position 28,684 of record JBPYFB010000521.1, on the reverse strand, counting down.
GATGTCGCCGCGGCTCATCGACACGTAGCTGGTGCCCTCGATGGCGTCCGTCCACAGTTCCGCGAGCGCGTCCGAGTCGCGCGTCGCCGGCACGATGGCATCGCTCGCGGCCGCCCTGCCGGGCCGTACCTCCACGCGCCACCTTCTCATTCAGCACAACCGCCGCTTCACCGACCGGACGCAACGCATCAGCCGGTACAGGATACGACCCGCGCAAGTCGGGGTCGCCGCACAAGATCGAAGGTTTCCGCCGGCGGGTGCCGGGAAACGAATTTCGTGTATAGACACCGGAAGTGAGGGGTATGCCATGGCACAGGAGCTGGCCGGGCGGCGGGTCGCGGTCCTCGCCACCGACGGCGTCGAGGAGGTCGAGTACACGCAGCCGCGCGAGGCGGTCGAGGCGGCCGGGGCGCGGGTCGAACTGGTCGCTCCGCACTCCGGACACATCCAGGCGATGCAGCACATGGACAAGGGCAACGTGTACCTGGTCGAGCGCACCCTGGAGGAGGCGTCGCCGGAGCAGTACGACGCCCTGCTGCTACCCGGTGGGGTGGCCAACCCCGACCAGTTGCGTACGGACCCGCGCGCCGTGGAGTTCGTCCGCGCGTTCATGCGTTCCGGCAAGCCGGTGGGCGCCATCTGCCACGCGCCCTGGATGCTCGTGGAGGCCGATGTGGTACGCGGCCGCACTGTCACCTCCTGGCCGAGCCTGCGCACCGACATCGCGAACGCCGGTGGCACCTGGGTGGACGAGCCGGTGCACGCCGACCGCGGCCTGGTCACCAGCCGCAAGCCGGCCGACATCCCGGATTTCACGAAGAAGGTCGTCGAGGAGTTCACCGAGGGGCGGCACTGACCATGAGGGATCCGCGGGTAGTGGTGGTGACCGGCGCGAGCGCCGGCGTCGGCCGGGCCGTCGCCCGGTGCTTCGGCGAGCGCGGCGACCGGGTGGCGCTGATCGCCCGGGGCAGCGACGGCCTGGAGGGCGCGGCGCGCGACGTCGAAGCGGCCGGCGGTAAGGCGTTGCCGCTCGCGCTCGACGTCGCCGAGCCGGGCGCGCTGGAGCGGGCCGCCGACCGGATCCGGACCGAACTCGGCCCGGCCGACATCTGGATCAACGACGCGTTCAGCGGTGCCTTCGCGCCGTTCGAGGAGATCGGGCTGGACGAGTTCCGGCGGGTCACCGAGGTGAGCTACCTCGGCTACGTGTACGGCACCCGGGCGGCGCTGCGCCTGATGCGCGAGCGGGACCGGGGCGCCATCGTGCAGGTGGGTTCCGCCCTCGCGTACCGGGGCATCCCGCTGCAGAGCGCGTACTGCGGCGCGAAGCACGCGATCCAGGGCTTCACCGAGTCACTGCGCTGCGAACTGCTGCACGACCACAGCGGGATCCGGGTGACCATGGTTCAATTGCCGGCGGTCAACACGCCGCAGTTCCGGTGGGGCCTCAACCGGTTGCGCCACAAGGCCCAGCCGGTACCGCCGATCTACCAGCCGGAGGTCGCCGCGCGGGGGATCGTGTACGCGGCGGAGCACCCGCGCCGGCGCGAGTACTGGGTGGGCGGCTCCACCGCCGCGACGCTACTGGCCAACGCGGTCGTGCCCGGGCTGCTCGACCGGTACCTGGCGCGCACCGGGTACAAGTCGCAGCAGACCGAGCAGCCGAAGGACCCGAACGCGCCCGCGAACCTGTGGCGCCCGGCCGACGGCGCGGGGCAGCCGGACTACGGGGCGCACGGCGCGTTCGACGACCGCGCGACCTCGCGCAGCGTCCAGCTGTGGGGCTCGCAGCACCACGGGCTGCTCGTCGGCGCGGCGGCCGGACTGGTCGCGGCGGTGGGCGCCGCTGTGATCAACAACGCGCGCGGCTACCAGCGGTCGTGGATCAACGGCCGGATCAGGTCGTCGTAGGCGCCGCGGACCTCGTCGAGAGCGGCGGCAGGCAGCGGAGCGAGGCCGGCCGCCGCCGCGTTCGCCGCCGCCTGTTCGGGGTTGCGGGCACCTGGGATCACGGTGCTGACGCCCGGCTGGTCGATGATCCAGCGCAGGGCGAACTGCGCCATCGTGGCGTCCCGGGGTACCAGCGGGGCGAGGCGCCGTACGGCGGCCAGTCCGGTGCCGAAGTCCACGCCGGAGAAGGTCTCGCCCACGTCGAACGCCTCACCGTGCCGGTTGTACGTGCGGTGGTCGTCGGGTGCGAACGTGGTGTGCTCGTCGTACTTCCCGGACAGCAGGCCGCTGGCGAGCGGTACCCGGGCGATGATGCCGACACCCGCCGCGCGTGCCGCGGACAGCACCTCGTCGAGCGGCTTGTGGCGCAGCATGTTCAGGATGATCTGCACGCTGGCCACGCCCGGCCGGGCGATCACGGCCAGCGCCTCGGCACAGGTCTCCACGCTCACCCCGTACGCGGCGATCCGCCGCTCCCGGACGAGCGTGTCCAGCGCCTCGTAGACGGCGTCGGTGGCGTAGACGGGCGTGGGCGGGCAGTGCAGTTGCACGAGGTCGAGCGTGTCCACGCCCAGGTTCGCCCGGGACCGGTCGGTCCAGGCCCGGAAGTTGTCCAGCGTGTACGCGGACGGCTCCTGGGCGACCCGCCGCCCCATCTTCGTCGCCACCGTCAGGCCGGCGTCCGGGTGCTGGCGCAGGAAGGTACCGATGAGGCGCTCGCTGCGCCCGTCGCCGTACACGTCCGCGGTGTCGATGAAGGTCACGCCGGCGTCCACCGCGGCGGAGAGGGTGGCGAGCGCGTCGTCCTCGTCCACCTCGCCCCAGTCGGCACCCAACTGCCATGCGCCCAAACCGACGACGCTGACCTTCCGCCCGGTCCGGCCCAGTACCCGCTGCTCCATGCCCGACAGGCTAGCGGGGTACCCGGCTCCCGCCACGCCGGGCGGTCCGTACGCCGAGGAGCAGGAGCACCAGCCCGACGATCGCGACCACCGGGCCGACGACGGCCCACAGCGAGTGGCCGCTCATCGCGCTGCCGCCCAGCACGTCGAGGCCCTGCAGGGTCCAGACGGCGCCGAGGAGGAGCAGCAGTACGCCCACGATCACCGACAACCACCCGCGCATCACGTACCCCTTTCGCAGCCGACGCCTCACGGTGACACACGCACGCGGTACCGGAAAGGGTTCTCGCTTGACACTGTCATATGACAGTGCCAGAGTGAAGGGCGTGGACGCGGGATGGAGCCTGGAGGAGTTCGCGGAGCGGGTCGCGCAGGCGCTCGCCGCCGACGGCGTGCGGGCGCCCAACGGCCGCGTCCGCGATGTGCCCGACGCCCGCGCGATCCGGTGGTACGCGACGATCGGCCTGGTCGACCGGCCGCACGTCGGGCCGCGGCGGGCCAGCCGGTACTCCGCACGCCACCTGCTGCAGGTCGTGGCCGTCAAGCGGCGCCAGGCGGAAGGGCGATCGCTCGCCGAGATCCAGGCCGAGCTGACCGGTGCACCCGAGCACGCGCTGCGCGCCGCGGCGCGGATACCCGATGAGCTCCTGGCCACCGCGCCGCCCGACCCGCCGGCCCGGGCGCGACCACGCTTCTGGGCAGCCGCGCCGGCGCCCGCCACGCCCGCCGCGCCCGTCCCGGTGGAGAGCGCCCCGGCGCCGGCCGTGCCCAGCGTGAGCTACCTGATCCCGTTGTCCGGCGGTGCCACGCTGTCCCTGCCCACCGCACCGACCGCCGCCGACCTCGCGGAGATCCGGTCGGCCGCCGCCCCACTGCTCGACCTGCTCGCCGACCGCGGCCTCCTGAAAGGGGAGCACGACCATGACCGTCCCGCGCATTGACCTGATCCCCGACGAGCACCTGATCGCACCGCCCGACGAGGGTGGTATCGGCACCCTGCGCACCGAGCGGGGCAACCTGCCGCTGCACCGGCTGGACGTACGGGCCACCATCACCGGGCTCGCCGCCGGTGTCGAGGTGACCCAGGGCTTCCGCAACGGGTACGACGTCCCGCTGGAGGCGACGTACGTGTTCCCGCTGCCGCACCGCGCGGCGGTGACCCGGATGACGATGACCGCGGGCGACCGGGTGATCGAGGGCGTACTGCGGGAGCGCGGCGAGGCGCGCGAGGCGTACCAGAAGGCGATCGAGGCGGGGCAGCGCGCCGGTATCGCGGAGGAGGAGCGGCCCGACGTGTTCACAATGCGGGTCGGCAACATCCTGCCCGGCGAGGAGGTGACGGTCGCGCTGACCCTCGCCGGTCCACTGTCGCTTGTGGACGGTCAGGCCGAGTTCCGGTTCCCCCTCGTGGTCGCGCCCCGGTACATCCCCGGCACCCCGCTGCCCGGCGGCTCGGTCGGCGACGGGTACGCCCACGACACCGGGGAGGTACCCGACGCCTCCCGCATCACGCCGCCGGTGCTGCTGCCCGGCTTCCCCAATCCCGTCGCGCTCACCATCGAGGTACGCCTCGACCCGGCCGGGCTGCCGCTGTCCGGCGTCGCCTCCAGCCTGCACGCGGTCACCGAGGCCGACGGCGTGCTCGCGATCCGGCCGGGGGAGCGGGTCAACCGCGACTTCATCCTGCGACTGTCCTATGGGGACACTGCAGGTGGTGACTCGCTGATCCTGGTACCGGACGAGTCCGGCGAGGAGGGCACGTACCAGCTGACCATCCTGCCCCCGGCCGCGACCGCCGCGCCCCGGGCGCGTGACGTGGTCCTCGTACTGGACCGCTCCGGCAGCATGGGGGGCTGGAAGATGGTGGCGGCGCGGCGGGCCGCGGCGCGCATCGTGGACACGCTCACCGACCGGGACCGCCTCGCGGTGCTCACCTTCGACCACGTGGTCGAGCACCCCGACGGCATGGCGGGGCTGGAACCCGCCACCGACCGCAACCGGTACCGGGCGGTGGAGCACCTGGTGCGGGTGCAGGCGCGCGGCGGCACCGAACTGCTCGCCCCGCTGAGCGAGGCGCTGCGCCTGCTGGGTCCGGCGGGCGAGCGGGACCGGGTGCTGGTACTGGTGACCGACGGGCAGGTCGGCAACGAGGACCACATCCTGCGCGAGACGAGTTCCGGGCTGGGCGCGGTGCGGGTACACACGGTCGGCATCGACCAGGCGGTCAACGCCGGGTTCCTCGGGCGGCTGGCGGCGGTGGGCGGCGGCCGGTGTGAGCTGGTCGAGTCGGAGGACCGGCTGGACGAGGCGATGGACAGCATCCACCGGCGGATCGGCTCACCACTCGTCACGGATCTGGCCCTCGCGCCGGACGGGCTCCCGCTGGTGCCCGGTACCGCCGCGCCGGCCCGCACGCCACACCTGTTCCCCGGGGTACCGCTGGTGGTCACCGGCCGGTACCGGGGCCCGGCGAGCGGGTCACTGACCGTCGCCGGTACCACCGCCAGCGGCGAACCGTGGCGGCACAGCGTCGCCGCCCAGGTGGTGGCCCAGCCGGCGGTACGCGCGATCTGGGCGCGTGGACACCTGCGCGATCTGGAGGACCGGTACGCGGTCGCCGGGGACGCCGCGCTGGAGCGCACGATCGTCGACACCTCGCTGCGCTTCGGCGTGCTGTGCCGGTTCACCGCGTACGTGGCGGTCGATCCCCGGGTGGTCACCGACGGCGCCGCGCCGCACCAGGTGATCCAGCCGGTCGAGCAGCCCGCGGGCTGGGAGATCCCGGCGCCGCCACCGGTCGCGCTCGCCGCCGCGATGATGCCGATGGCCGCGCCGGCCGCGCTTGGTGGCGCTCCTGGGCGCGGCTTCGCGCGAGCACGCCGCTTCGCCGCGGCGGACCATGCGGCCGCCACGCCGATGGCGGAGTTGCAGGAGGATGCATCGATCGAGGTCGGTCTGGCCGCGACGCTGCGGGAGGAGGCGCGGCGGTTGCGCGAGGCGGCCGGCGAGCCGCAGGCCCGCCGCCGCGAACTCCTCGACGACCTGGCCAGCCGGCTCTCGGCGCTCGCGGTGCACGCCACGGCGACCGGGGACCCGCTGGCCGCGCGGCTGCGCGCGCTGGCGGAGCGGTTGCGCGACCAGTCGGTACCGCTGGCGGAGCGCTGGCAGTACGCCCTCGCCGAGCTGGCGGCCCTGGCCGGCGAGCCGGCACCCGGGCGCCGCGCGTTCTGGAAGCGGTGACTAGACCGGCGCCCGGTCGGGAAGTTGCAGCACCCAGCGGTACGCCTGCACCAGCCCGGTGTCGAAGCCGGCCGCCGAGCCCCAGAGGAACAGCCGGAAGCGCCGGTACAGCGGCTCGCCCCAGCGGTTGCAGATCTCGTCGCGGGCCTCGTCCAGCCGCTGCGCCCAGCGCTTGCACGTGAGGTAGTAGTTGTGCCGGTCGTCCTGGAGGCTGATCAGCTCGAAGGGCGACCGGGCCACCTCGTGCAGGTACTGGTGCAGCAGCAGCGGCGAGGAGCGGCCCGGGTAGACGTACCGGCTCATGAACGTCGACACGTTGTGCTTGGTACGCATGGCCAGCGCGTCCAGGTACACCTTGCCGCCCGGCTTGAGCAGCTCCGCGTACTTGCGCAGGGTGGTCCGGTAGTCGGGCAGGTGCTCGGTGACACCCATGTTCACGATCGCGTCGTACCGCTGGCCCGGGCTGTACCCGAAGATGTGCTGGCGGACCACCCGCGCGGGCAGCCCTTCGCGCTCGATGAGCCCGTTGAGGTACCGCTCCGACTCCACCGACAGCGTCGTCGTGGTCACCTCGATGCCGCGCTGGCCGGCGTACTCCGTGAAGGCGCCCCAGCCGCCGCCCACCTCCAGCACGTGGTCACCCGGCTTGAGGTCCAACGCGTCCAGCGCCAGGTCCATCTTGCGGGTCATCGCGTCTTCCAGCGGCTCGTCTTCGCTGGCGAACACGCCCTCGGTGTAGCAGCGGTGCCGGGTGTCCAGGAAGCTCAGGAAGAACTCGGAGTCCTCGTCGTAGTGCGCGGAGATGGACCGCCGGTCGTGCTCCCGGTTGCCGCGCAGCATGGCCGGCGCGAACCGGGTCAGCCAGGCGATCGGGTGCACGTCCCGGAAGAACCTGCGCATCCGCAGCGCCGTCGCGAGGTCGCCGTCCACGTCCAGCCAGCCCTGCAGGTACGCGACGGCGACGCCGAACTGGTCCAACCCGGCCAGTGCCCGGGCGCCCCGGTCGTCGCGGACGGTGATGGTGAAGGCCGGTTCGCCGTCGCCGAAGCCGTGCGGCGGCGCGCCGGCGGCCGGGGACACCGCGAAGGGTATCGCCGGGCGCCCGGCGAAGAAGCGCTGGTACCTGCGCTGGAGCGGGGCGATCACGTCAACCACGGCGTCAATCTAACCCGGCTGCGAGCGTCCGGCATAACTCGGTGTGGGCCGGTGCCGAGCAGCCGATAGCATCAGATGACCGAATCGATCCGCTCGAAGGAGACAGCCGTGCCCGCATCGCCAAGCCCCGCCGTGGTCGACTCCGTCGTCGTCCCGGCCGGGACGACGGGTGCGGAGGCGGTCGCCGCCGCCGGCCTGCCGGTGAGCGGGGCGCGCGCGGTGGTCGTGGTCCGGGATCCGTCCGGGCGGCTGCGCGACCTGTCGTGGGCGCCCGACGCCGATACCGAGGTGCAGCCGGTCACCCTCGACTCGCCGGACGGGCTGGCCGTGCTGCGCCACTCCACCGCGCACGTGCTCGCGCAGGCCGTACAGGACCTGTTCCCCGAGGCGAAGCTGGGCATCGGGCCGCCGATCGAGAACGGCTTCTACTACGACTTCGATGTCGCCCGGCCGTTCCAGCCCGAGGATCTCGACAAGCTCGAGCAGCGGATGCAGGAGATCGTCAAGTCCGGCCAGGTGTTCCGCCGCCGCCGGTACGACTCGGCCGAGCAGGCCCGGGCGGAGCTCGCCAACGAGCCGTACAAGCTGGAGCTGATCGACATCAAGGGCGATGTCGACGCGGCCGAGGTGATGGAGGTGGGCGGCGGCGAGCTGACCGCCTACGACAACCTGGACCCGAAGACCGGCGAGCGCGTCTGGGGCGACCTGTGCCGCGGCCCGCACCTGCCCTCAACCCGCCTGATCGATCCGCGCGCGGTCAAGCTGATGCGCACCGCCGCCGCGTACTGGCGCGGCTCCGAGCGCAACCCGCAGCTGCAGCGCGTGTACGGCACCGCCTGGCCGTCCCGCGACGCGCTGAAGGAGTACCAGCGGCTGCTCGACGAGGCGGCCCGGCGCGACCACCGCAAGCTCGGCGCGGAGCTGGACCTGTTCAGCTTCCCCGACGAGATCGGCTCCGGCCTGCCGCTGTTCCACCCCAAGGGCGGGATCATCCGGCGGGAGATGGAGGCCTACTCGCGGGGGCGGCACGAGGAGTCGGGGTACGAGTTCGTCAACACCCCGCACATCACCAAGGGCCAACTCTTCGAGACCTCGGGGCACCTGCCGTACTACGCCGACACCATGTTCCCGCCGATGGAGCTGGAGGGCGCGCAGTACTACCTCAAGGCGATGAACTGCCCGATGCACAACCTGATCTTCCGGTCCCGCGGCCGGTCGTACCGGGAGCTGCCGCTGCGGCTGTTCGAGTTCGGCACCGTGTACCGGTACGAGAAGTCGGGCGTGGTGCACGGGCTGACCCGGGTGCGCGGGTTGACCATGGACGACTCGCACATCTACTGCACCCCCGAGCAGATGCCCGGCGAGCTGCGCTCCCTGCTCGGCTTCGTGCTCGACCTGCTGCGCGACTACGGTCTCAAGGACTTCTACCTGGAACTGTCCACAAGGGACGACTCGGACAAGTTCATCGGCGAGCCGGCCGAGTGGGAGGAGGCGACCGAGACGCTGCGCCGGGCCGCCGAGGACTCCGGGCTGGAGCTGGTACCCGATCCGGGTGGCGCGGCCTTCTACGGCCCGAAGATCTCGGTACAGGTCCGCGACGCGATCGGGCGAAGCTGGCAGATGTCCACCATCCAGCTCGACTTCAACCAGCCCAAGCGCTTCGGGCTGGAGTACCAGGCGGCCGACGGCACCCGGCAGCAGCCGGTGATGATCCACCGGGCGCTGTTCGGCTCGATCGAGCGCTTCTTCGGCATCCTCACCGAGCACTACGCGGGCGCGTTCCCGGCGTGGCTCGCGCCGGTACAGGTGGTCGGCATCCCGATCCGCGAGGACCACACGCCGCACCTGGCGCAGTTCGCGCAGCGGTTGCGCGAGCACCGGATCCGGGTCGAGCTGGACGAGTCCGACGACCGGATGCAGAAGAAGATCCGCAACGCCCAGCAGCAGAAGATCCCGTTCATGGCGATCGCCGGTGACCAGGACGTCGCCGACGGTACCGTCTCGTTCCGTTACCGGGACGGCTCGCAGCGCAACGGGGTACCGCTGGACGAGGCGGTCGCGCACGTCGTCGAGGTGGTCGAGTCCCGGACGAACATCGGGCCTTCCGCGACCGCGCCGTAGGATCGGCGGGTGACTTCGGAGAGCGGAGCCGATGGCTGGCAGCGGCTGTGGACGCCGCATCGGATGGCGTACGTCACCGGCTCGGACCGCCCCGCGGGCGGGTACGAGCAGCCGGCCGGGTGCCCGTTCTGCCAGGCGCCGGCGCAACCGGACGCGCAGAACCTGGTGGTGGCCCGGGGGGAGCGGGTGTACGCGGTGCTCAACCTGTACCCGTACAACCCCGGCCACCTGATGGTCTGCCCGTACCGGCACGTGCCGGACTACACCGACCTCGAGGTACCCGAGGTGGTGGAGCTGGCCGAGTTCACCCGTACCGCGATGCGGGTGATCCGCTCGGTCAGTGGCGCGCACGGCTTCAACATCGGCATGAACCAGGGTGCGGTGGCGGGCGCCGGTATCGCCGCGCACCTGCACCAGCACGTGGTCCCCCGGTGGGGCGGGGACACCAACTTCATGCCGGTGGTGGGGCACACCAAGGTGCTGCCGCAGTTGCTGTCCGACACCCGGGAACTGCTCGCCAAGGCATGGCAGGAGCAGCGCGGTGACGGTAGTCACGAGGGTACGGGCGATGTTGCTTAGCTGAGAACAACTAATCTGTTTCCCATGAGCCAGCCGAGAGCAGCCGCCGCTCGTTTCGACCGCGACCACCCTCGGTACAAGTGGGTCGCCCTGTCCAACACGACGGTGGGGATGCTGCTCGCCACGGTCAACTCATCGATCGTCATCATCTCGCTACCGGCGATCTTCAACGGCATCAAGCTCAACCCACTCGCCCCGGCGAACGTCAGCTACCTGCTCTGGATGCTGATGGGCTTCCTGCTCGTCTCGGCGGTGCTCGTGGTCGCGCTGGGCCGCCTCGGCGACATGTACGGCCGCGTGAAGCTGTACAACCTGGGCTTCGTGGTCTTCACCGCCGCCTCGATCGCGCTCTCGCTGGATCCGTTCGAGCAGGGCAGCGGCGCGCTGTGGCTGATCGGCTGGCGGGTGGTACAGGCGGTCGGCGGCGCGATGATCTTCGCCAACTCGACGGCGATCCTCACCGACGCGTTCCCGGCGAACCAGCGGGGCATGGCGCTGGGCGTCAACCAGGTCGCCGCGATCGCCGGCTCCTTCATCGGCCTGGTGCTCGGCGGCGTGCTCGCCGAGTGGGACTGGCGCGCGGTGTTCTGGGTGAGCGTCCCGATCGGGCTGCTCGGCACCGCCTGGTCCTACCTGTCGCTGCACGAGTTGGGCACGCGCAACCGCGGCCGGCTGGACTGGCCCGGCAACATCACCTTCGCGGTCGGGCTCTCCGCCCTGCTCGCCGCGATCACCTACGGCATCCAGCCGTACGGGGGCCACACCACCGGCTGGACCAACCCGTGGGTGCTCGCCGGCCTGATCGGCGGCGTCGCGCTGCTGGTCGTGTTCGCGGTGGTGGAGACCAAGGTCGCGGACCCGATGTTCCACCTGGGACTGTTCCGCGACCGTACCTTCGCCTTCGCCAACCTCGCCGGGCTGCTCGCCGCGATCAGCCGCGGCGGTATGCAGTTCATGCTGATCATCTGGCTGCAGGGCATCTGGCTGCCGCTGCACGGCTACGACTACGCCGAGACACCGCTGTGGGCCGGCATCTACCTGTTGCCGCTGACCGTCGGGTTCCTCGTCGCCGGGCCGGTGGCGGGCTGGCTGTCGGACCGTTTCGGCCAGCGGCTGTTCGCGGTCGGCGGCGCGCTGGTGGTGGCGGCCAGCTTCGTCGCGCTCGTACTGCTCCCGGTCAACTTCCCGTACTGGCTGTTCGCCGTGGTCATCGCGGTCAGCGGCCTCGGCTCCGGCCTGTTCAGCTCGCCCAACGCCTCCGCCGTGATGGGCTCGGTACCCGCCAGCCAGCGGGGTGCCGCCGCCGGCATGCGGGGCACCTTCTTCAACTCCGGCTCGGCGCTGTCCATCGGCGTCTTCTTCTCGCTCATGATCATCGGTCTCGCCGCGACCCTGCCCGATGCCCTGACCGGCGGGCTGGAGCAGCAGGGTGTACCGGCCCAGGTCGCCGCGCAGATCGGCAACCTGCCGCCGGTCGGCAGCCTGTTCGCCGCGTTCCTCGGCTACAACCCACTTGCCTCGCTGCTCGGCCCCAGCGGCGTGCTGGCACACCTGCCCGCCGCCAACGCCGCCCAGTTGACCGGCAAGCAGTTCTTCCCGCACCTCATCTCCGAACCGTTCCACCACGGCCTCGTCGTGGTGTTCATCGCGGCGGCCGTGATGAGCGTGATCTCGGCGGCGGCCTCCACGGTCGGGCGCAGCACCACCCACCAGCCGGCCGTGACGCCGCCGGCCGATACACCCTTGCCTTCGAGCACACTCGAAGTGGGAACGTTGCGTCCATGAAGACACGGGTACTTGGACGCAGTGGCATTGAGGTCAGCGCGCTCGGCATCGGGTGCTGGGCGATCGGCGGGCCGTACTGGGCCGGGAAGCAGCCGTTGGGCTGGGGCGCGGTGGACGACGAGGAGTCGGTACGGGCCATCCGGCGCGCGCTCGACCTCGGCGTCACGTTCTTCGACACCTCCGACTCGTACGGCGCCGGGCACAGCGAGCGGGTACTCGGCCGGGCGCTGGGCGACCGGCGCGACACGGCGGTGATCGCCACCAAATGGGGCAACACCTTCGACGAGGCGGCGAAGCAGGCGACCGGGCCGGACGCCTCCCCGGAGTACCTGCGCCGCGCGGTGCGCGCCTCGCTGTCCCGGCTCGGTACCGACCGCATCGACCTGTACCAGCTGCACCTCAACGATCTCCCGGTGCCGCAGGCGCTGGAGCTGGTCCCGACGCTGGAGGAGTTCGTCAAGGACGGGCTCGTCCGGGCGTACGCCTGGAGCACCGACCATCCCGAGTCCGCGGCCGCCTTCGCCCGCGCCGGCGCGCACGTCACCTCGATCCAGCACGACTTCTCGGTGCTGCGCGACTCGGCGGCGGTCCTCGCCGTCTGCGAGGAGTACGACCTCGCGAGCATCAACCGGGGCCCGCTCGCGATGGGGCTGCTGACCGGGAAGTACACCGCCTCCTCGACGCTCGGCGGCGACGACGTGCGCGGTATCGCCCCGGAGTGGCTCGACTTCTTCCGGGACGGGCGCCCCGCACCGGAGTGGCTCTCGCGCGTGGAGGCGGTACGGGAGATCCTGCGCAGCGGTGGCCGTACCCTCGCCCAGGGCGCGCTCGCGTACCTGTGGGCGCGCAGCCCGCGCACCATCCCGATCCCCGGCTGCCGCACGGTCGCCCAGGTCGAGGAGAACGCCGGGGCGCTGGAGTACGGACCGCTGACCCAGGACCAGCTCGCCGAGGTGGAGAAGGTACTCGGCCGCTGACACTCGTGGACCGCGTCGGGCGCTACCCGGCGCGGTCCACGAAGTCCCAGCCCGCGAAACCTAGCCGTGCGCCGCGGCGTGCTCCTTCTTGACCTGGTCGGCGAGGTGCGAGGGCATCGGGTCGTGGCGCGCGAACCGGCGGCGGAACGTACCGGTACCCGAGGTCATGGCGCGCAGCTCCACCGCGTACCGGACCAGCTCGGTCGCGGGTACCTCCGCCCGTACCACCGTCTTCTCGTTCTCCGCCTCGGTGCCCAGGACCCGGCCGCGCCGCCCGGACAGGTCACTCATCACTGCGCCCACGAACGCGTCCGGTACCAGAATCTCGATCTCGTCGACCGGTTCGAGCAGGAGGAGCTGGCCCTTCTCCGCGGCGTCCTTGAGCGCCATGCTGCCCGCGGTCTGGAACGCCGCGTCGGAGGAGTCGACGCTGTGCGCCTTGCCGTCGTAGAGCGTCACGCGCAGGTCCACGACCGGGTAGCCGGCCGCGATCCCGCGCTCCATCTGGGTCCGTACCCCCTTCTCCACGCTGGGGATGTAGTTGTTGGGTACGGCGCCGCCCACGACGCGGACCTGGAAATCGAAGCCGCTGCCCCGCGGCAGCGGCTCCACCTCGATGTCGCACACGGCGTACTGGCCATGCCCGCCGGACTGCTTGACGTGGCGGCCATGCCCCTTCGACGGCGCCGAGAAGGTCTCCCGCAGCGCCACCTTGACCGGCTCGGTGTCCAGCTCGACGCCGCCGGCGCGCAGCCGGTCGAGAACGACGTCGGCGTGCGCCTCGCCCATGCACCACAGCACCAGTTGGTGGGTCTCCGGATTGCGTTCCAGGCGCAGCGTCGGGTCGCCCGCGACCAGCCGGCTCAGGTTCTTCGCGAGGGCGTCCTCGTCGGAGCGGGTCTTGGCGACGATGGCGACCGGCAGCAGCGGCTCGGGCATCTCCCACGCCCCGACCAGCAGCGGGTTCTCCTTTGCGGAGATGGTGTCGCCGGTCTCCGCCGAGGTGGACTTCGTGATCGCGCAGACGTCGCCGGCCACGCACGCCTGCACCTCGCGCAGGTTCTGGCCCAGCGGCGAGTACAGGTGCGAGATCCGCTCGTCGGCGTCGTGGTCGGCGTGCCCGCGCTCCTCCAGCCCGTGGCCGGTGATGTGCACGCTGGTCTCCGGCTTGAGCGTGCCGGAGAAGACCCGCACCAGCGAGACCCGGCCCACGTACGCGTCGATCGTGGTCTTCACGACCTCGGCCACCAGCGGTCCGTTCGGGTCGCAGGCCAGCGGCTCGCGCGGCGCGCCGTCGATGCCGGTCACCACGGGCAGCTCGTGCTCCAACGGCGACGGGAAGGCGCTGGTGAGGACCTCCAGCAGCGCGTCGAGGCCGAGGCGGGTCTCCGCGCAGACGGGGATCACCGGGTAGAACGAGCCGCGCGCCACGGCCTTCTCGAGATCCTCGATGATGACACCGGTCTCGATGTCCTCGCCGCTCAGGTAGCGGTCCATCAGGGACTCGTCCTCGCTCTCCGCGATGATCCCTTCGAGGAGCTGGTTGCGCGGGTCGCCGATCGCGGCGAGGTGCGTACTGTCGGGCTCGAGTACGGCGGCCTGCCAGTCAGCCTGGGAGTAGTCGAAGACGCGCTGCGTGATCAGGCCGATCAGTCCGGCCACGGACTCGCCGTCGTCGCCGTGCAGCGGCAGGTACAGCGGGAGCACGTTGTCGCCGAAGGTGCGCTGGCACACCGCGACGGTCTCCTCGAAGTCCGCGCGCTGGTGGTCGAGGCGGGTGATGGCGACCGCCCGGGGCATGTTCACGGCGGCGCACTCTTCCCACAAGGCGCCGGTGGCGGCGTCCACGCCGTCCACGGCGGAGACCACGAACAGGGCCGCGTCGGCCGCGCGCAGGCCGGCGCGCAGTTCACCGACGAAATCGGCGTACCCGGGCGTGTCGAGCAGGTTCACCTTGACGCCCTCGTGCATGACGGGGGCGCAGGCCAGGCTGACCGAGCGCTGCTGGCGCACGGCCGCCGGATCGTAGTCGCTGACCGTGGTGCCCTCGGTCACCGAACCGGCGCGGCTGATCGTGCCGGTGGCGGCGAGCAGCGCCTCCACGAGGGTCGTCTTACCCGCTCCGGAGTGCCCGACGAACACCACGTTACGTACCCTGCCGGGCTCGTTCACCACCGGCGCCGGGCCGGTGACCCCCTTCTCTTGGGCTTTCTGCGCCATCGGCGCACCTCCCTAGGCTGGTGTCGCACGGATGTCGGCCGCAGCGCGTACGGGTCACTCGCTCTCACCACGCGACTGCGGCTGCTTGACCGCGCCCAAACCCAGGCGGGACCGGCGGCCGACCCGCGGGTGTTTCCTCCAGAGGTACCGCAGGCAACCCGTTGTTACGGTCTTGTTGCGATCTCACACCCGCCGGCGCCCGGGCACAACCCCGACGGGCAGATCGGTACGGCGAGGGCGGCGATGTGCCCGAGGTACCGGCGCCGATAGGGTGGAGCCGCCATGGCAAAGATCTTCAGTGTTTTCGGTCGGGCGGGCCTGACCCGCGTCTTCGACCCGATGGCCCGCGGCCTACTGCGTCTTGGTGTCTCGCCGGACGCGGTGACGGTCGCCGGCACCGTCGGCGTGATCATTGGTGCGGTGGGCTTCGCCGCCCGCGGGCACCTGATCATCGCGACGGTCATCGTGACGCTCTGCGCGTTCACCGACATGCTCGACGGGTCCATGGCGCGCCAGAGCGGCCGCAAGGGCCGGTTCGGCGCGTTCTGGGACTCGACGATGGACCGGGTCGCCGACGGCGCGGTCTTCGCCTCCCTCGCCTACTGGCTCGCCACGCAGGGGCGGTACGCGGCCCTCGCCGGGGCGCTGCTGTGCCTGGTCTCGGGCCAGATCATCTCGTACGCGAAGGCGCGCGCGGAGGGCCTGGGCATGACCGCGCACGTGGGCATCGCGGAGCGCGCGGAGCGGCTGGTGCTCGTCGGCCTCGGCGGGCTGCTGACCGGCCTGGGCGTGAAGTACGCCATCGACGTCGCGCTGTGGCTGCTCGCGGCGCTGTCGGTGTTCACCGCCGGGCAGCGCGTGGTCACCGTGTACCGGCAGGACCGCCGGGCCGTCGCCGAAGAGGCCGAACAGGCCGCGCGCGCGGAGACGCAGCGGTGAACCAGCGGGCCGTGGAGGCGGCGTACGCGGCCGGGTGGCGGGTGGTGCGCGCGCTGCCGCGGCCGGTCGCCGCCGCGGCGTTCACGGCCGGCGCCGACCTCGTGACCCGCCGCCGCGGCCGGGCCGTGCGGCAGTTGGCGCAGAACCTGCGCCGGGTCGTCGGCCCGCAGCTGCCCGAGCCGGACTTCGACGATCTGGTACGGGCGGCGATGCGCTCCGCGATGCGGTACTACATGGAGGCGTTCCGGCTGCCCTCGCTGTCCCGGCAGCAGATCCTGCGCGAGTTCCACCTCGAAGGCGAAGAGCTGCTCGCCGCGGCCATGGCTGCCGGCAAGGGAGCGGTGGCGGCACTGCCACACGGCGGCAACTACGACCTGGCCGGCGCCTGGGTCGCCGCGCGCGGCTGGCCCATCACCACGGTGGCCGAGCGGCTGCGCCCGGAGAGCGTGTACCGGCGCTTCCTGGCATACCGCCAGAGCCTCGGTATGGAGATCCTGCCGGAGCGGGGTGGCGAGCGCCCCACCTTCGACGTACTGGTCGAGCGCCTGTCGCAGGGGCACTTCGTCCCGCTGCTCGCGGAGCGGGACCTGTCCAGGCGCGGCGTACCGGTGACCTTCTTCGGCGCGCGTACCCGGATGCCGGCCGGCCCCGCCCTGCTCGCCCTGCGTACCGGCGCCCCGCTGTTCATAGCCGACATGTGGTACGTCAAGGAGGGTGCGCGGACCCGGCTGCGGGGGCCGGTGCAGCTGCCCCGCGAGGGCTCCCTGGACCAGCGGGTACAGGCGGTGACCCAGATGATCGCCGATGGCCTCGCCGAGGGCATCCGGGAACACCCGGCAGACTGGCACATGCTGCAGCGGCTCTGGCTGCCCGAAGTGCCCGGCTCCCCGGGTGCGTCGGCCACCACCGAGGCCGGCACCGAGGCCACCACCGAGGCCGGCGCGCCAGCCAGCGGGCCGGCGGGGTAGGGAGGCCGGGTGCGCATCGGCATCGTGTGCCCGTACTCGTTCGACGTGCCGGGTGGCGTACAGAACCATGTACAGGATCTGGCGGAGACCCTGATCGGTCTCGGTCATGAGGTCAGCGTGCTCGCGCCGACCGAGGAAGAGGACCACCTGCCCGCGTACGTGGTCTCGACGGGGCGGGCGGTTCCGGTGCGGTACAACGGCTCGGTCGCGCGCCTGCAGTTCGGGCCGATCTCCGCGGCCCGGGTACGGCGCTGGCTGTCCGCGGGGCGCTTCGACGTGCTGCACGTCCACGAGCCGATCAACCCGAGCGTCGCCATGCTCGCTGTGCTGTACGCGCGTGGCCCCGTGGTGGCGACGTTCCACACGGCGATGACCCGTTCCCGGGCGATCGTCGCCGCGCAGGGCATGCTCCAGCTCGTCCTCGAGCGGATCACGGCGCGCATCGCGGTCAGCGACCTCGCCCGGCGGGTACAGGTCGAGCACCTGGCGGGCGACGCGTGGGAGATCCCGAACGGGGTCGCGGTGGCGCGGTTCGCCGAGGCCGTACCGCTGCCCGGCTGGCCGGGCGCGGGCGGCACGGTCGGCTTCCTCGGGCGCTTCACCGAGCCGCGCAAGGGCTTCCCGATCCTGCTCGACGCGTTCGCCGCGCTCGCCCGTACCCGGCCGGGCCTGCGGCTGCTCGTCGCCGGCCCGGGCGACCGGAACGACGTGGAGATACCGGAGGGGGTACGGGACCGGATCACCTTCCTCGGCCGGGTCTCCGAGGCGGACAAGGCGCGGATGCTGCGCAGTGTCGACGTGTACGCGGCGCCCAACACGGGCGGCGAGTCGTTCGGCATGATCCTCACCGAGGCGATGGCCGCCGGTACCCCCGTCGTCGCCAGCGACCTGGACGCCTTCCGGCGGGTACTGGACGGCGGCAGCGCCGGGGCGCTGTTCCCGGTGGGCGACTCGGGCGCACTCGCCGGCCAGCTCGGCGCCCTGCTCGACGACGCGCGGCGCCGCGCGCAGCTGGCCGAGCGGGCCCGCCAGGTCGTCTCCGCCTTCGACTGGCCGGTGGTCGCCCAGCGCGTGCTTGAGGTCTACGCCACTGCGATCGAGGCCACTCCGCGCCTGAGCGCTGACGCTGAGTAGCAGTCGCGCGGCGGGCACCGGGAGCCGGTCGACTACGGATAGCATCTGGCCTCATGTGGTGGATCGTGGCCGTGGTGGCTGTCGTGGTGCTGATCGCCACGTACGTCACCTGGACGGCCGCGCGGGTGGACCGGCTGCACGCCCGGGCCGCGGCGGCCTCGGCGGCGCTCGACGCCCACCTGGTTCGCCGGGCTGCCGTCGCGAGCGGGCTCGCCGATACCTTGAGTAGCGCCGGCCTGCGGGAGGCGGCCAAGGCGGCCCTGGAGGCGTTTCCGGACGAGCGGGAACTGGCCGAGAACGATCTGACCCGGGCGCTGCGCGCGATTCCCCGGCAGGGCGGGCCGTCCTTCGACGAGGTGGTATCGGTCAGCCGCCGGGTGGCGCTCAGCCGCCAGGTGCACAACGACCTGGTACGCGACGCGCTCGCGGTACGCCGCCGGCGCCTGGTACGCCTGCTCGGGCTCGCCCGCAAGTACCCTGAGCCGCGCTACTTCGACGTGGACGAGCCGATGCTGAGCGAGCCCACCAGCGTGTAGCACGCCCGACCAGATCAGGCCACCGCGCCTTGATTGGCTGTCGGGGCGGCACCCGCGACGGCGGTACCATGGAAGACGAATCCCCAGGTCAAAGGAGTTGTCGAACCGTGTCCGCCACTGACCAGAACGCGAGCGACCAGTCCATACAGACCACCTCCGCCGAAGCGCCCGTCACCGGGACCGCCCGGGTCAAGCGCGGCATGGCGGAGATGCTCAAGGGCGGTGTGATCATGGACGTGGTCACGCCGGAGCAGGCCAAGATCGCCGAGGACGCCGGCGCCGTCGCCGTGATGGCGCTGGAGCGGGTACCGGCCGACATCCGTGCCCAGGGCGGCGTGGCCCGGATGAGCGACCCGGACCTGATCGACGGGATCATCCGGGCGGTATCCATCCCGGTGATGGCGAAGGCCCGCATCGGGCACTTCGTTGAGGCTCAGGTGCTTCAGGCGCTGGGCGTGGATTACGTCGACGAGTCCGAGGTGCTGACCCCGGCCGACTACGCGCACCACATCGACAAGTGGGCGTTCACCGTCCCGTTCGTGTGTGGCGCGACCAACCTGGGCGAGGCGCTGCGGCGCATCACCGAGGGCGCCGCGATGATCCGGTCCAAGGGTGAGGCGGGCACCGGGGACGTCTCCAACGCGACGACGCACATGCGCCAGATCCGGGCGGAGATCCGCCGGCTGGGCGCGCTCACCGAGGACGAGCTCTACCTCGCCGCCAAGGAGTTGCAGGCGCCGTACGACCTGGTCCGCGAGGTGGCCGAGAGCGGCAAGCTGCCGGTCGTGCTGTTCACCGCGGGCGGGATCGCCACCCCGGCCGACGCGGCGATGATGATGCAGCTGGGTGCGGAGGGCGTCTTCGTCGGCTCCGGCATCTTCAAGTCGGGCGACCCGGCACAGCGCGCCGCCGCCATCGTGAAGGCCACCACGTTCTACGACGACCCCGACATGATCGCCAAGGCCTCCCGCGGCCTGGGCGAGGCGATGGTCGGCATCAACGTCGACGAGGTGCCGGTGGCCCACCGGCTGGCCGAGCGCGGCTGGTGAAGCTCACCGTAGGCGTACTCGCCCTGCAAGGCGACGTACGCGAGCACCTGCGCGCGCTGACCGAGGCGGGCGCGCACGCCGTGTCGGTACGCCGGCCGAGCGAGTTGGACGGCGTCGACGCCCTGGTGATCCCGGGCGGGGAGTCGACCACGATCAGCAAGCTCGCGATCGAGTTCGACCTCGCCGACCCCATCCGCAAGCGGATCGCCAGCGGCATGCCGGCGTACGGGTCGTGCGCCGGCATGATCATGCTCGCGGGTGAGGTCCTGGACGGCCGCCCGGACCAGCAGAGCTTTGCCGGTATCGACATGACGGTGCGGCGCAACGCCTTCGGCCGGCAGGTGGAGTCCTTCGAGGCGCCGGTCGAGCTGGCCGGGATCGACGGTTCGGCGTACCACGCCGTGTTCATCCGGGCACCATGGGTGGAACGGGTCGGCGAGTCGGTAACGGTACTGGGCCGCGTGGCGGGCGGACCGGCCACCGGTAGGATTGTCGCGGTTCAGCAGGGGAATCTGCTCGCCACCGCCTTCCACCCGGAGCTCACTGGTGATCTGCGCGTACACCGCCTCTTCGTGGACCTGGCGCGGGGCGCGCGGTCCGGGACGGAGGGGTGATGTCCGGCCACTCAAAGTGGGCGACGACGAAGCACAAGAAGGCGGCTATCGACGCCAAGCGTGGCAAGCTGTTCGCCCGGCTGATCAAGAACGTGGAGGTCGCCGCGCGTACCGGCGGCGGCGACCCGGCCGGCAATCCCACGCTGTACGACGCTATCCAGAAGGCGAAGAAGAACTCCGTACCCAATGACAACATCGACCGCGCGGTCAAGCGCGGCTCCGGGCAGGAGGCCGGCGCCGCCGACTACCAGACGGTGATGTACGAGGGGTACGGTCCGAACGGCGTCGCCATCCTCATCGAGTGCCTCACCGACAACCGCAACCGGGCCGCGACCGAGGTGCGTACCGCGTTGACCCGCAACGGCGGCAGCCTCGCCGACGCGGGCAGCGTCTCGTACCTTTTCTCGCGCAAGGGAGTCGTCATCGTCCCGCGCACGCCGGCGCTGACCGAGGACGACGTGCTCGGCGCGGTCCTCGACGCGGGTGCCGAGGAGTGCAACGACCTGGGTGAGGCGTTCGAGGTGGTCGAGGAGCCCGGCGACCTGATCGCGGTGCGCACCGCGCTGCAGAAGGCGGGCATCGAGTACGAGTCCGCGGAGTCCTCGTTCATGCCGAGCGTGACCGTACCGCTCGACGAGGATGGCGCCCGCAAGATCTTCCGGCTCATCGACGCCCTCGAAGACTGCGACGACGTGCAGAACGTATACGCGAACTTCGATGTGTCCGACGAGATCATGGCGGCCGTCGACGCCTGAGCGATCGACGCCGAAGGGTTCGCCGGTCACGGCGGCGTTGGCGTGTCAGCGCGCACGCGTGAAGTAGATTTCCGGTGATGGGCGGTATCGGAGCGGCGGCACGGGCGCTGTGGCGACCGCTACCCGGCTGGCTCAACACCGCCAGCTACGGCCTGCCGCCCCAGCCCGCCTGGGACGCGTTGGCGCTGGCGCTCGACGAGTGGCGGGAAGGGCGCACCTCCTGGGAGGGCTGGGACCTGTCGACCGCCCGTGCGCGGTCGGCGTTCGCCAGGCTGATCGGGGTGGACCCAGCCGATGTGGCGGTCGGGTCGTCCGTGTCGCAGGTGCTCGCGCCGGTGGCGGCGGTCCTGCGGCCCGGGTCGCGGGTGCTGCTGCCGGATGTCGAGTTCACCTCCAACGTCTTCCCGTGGTTGGCCCGCGGCGACCTTTCGGTGCGGGCGGTACCCGTCGGCAAGCTCGCGGACGAGGTGCGGCCGCAGACCGACGTAGTCGCCTTCAGCCTGGTGCAGTCCGCCGACGGTACGGTCGCCGACTACGCGGCGATCGTGGCGGCCGCCCGGGCCGGTGGCGCGCTCGTGGTGGTCGACGCGAGCCAGGCCTGCGGCTGGCTGCCGTTCGACGGGTCCATGGCTGACGTGGTGGCGGTCGGCGCGTACAAGTGGCTCATGTCGCCCCGCGGCAGCGCCTTCGCCTACCTCGCGCCGGGGCTGCGCGAGCGGCTGACCCCGCACGCCGCGGGCTGGTACGCCGCCGAGGACGTGCACGACTCGTACTACGGGCCGCGGATGCGCCTGGCCGATTCGGCCCGGCGCTTCGACATCTCGCCGGCCTGGTTCTGCTGGGTCGGCACCGCGCCCGCGCTGGAGGTCGTGGAGAACATCGGTGTCGCCGCGATCCACGAGCACGACGTGGCGCTGGCCAACCGGTTCCTCGCCGGGTTGGGTCGCCCGCCCGGCGACAGCGCGATCGTCACCGTCGACGTACCGGGAGCGCAGGAGCGGCTGGCCGGGGCGGGCGTACGCGCGGCGGTACGGGCCGGGCGGGTACGCGCGTCGTTCCACGTCTACACGACCGAGGCCGACGTCGACATGGCCGTCGAAGCGCTGTGCTGACCCAGATCCGCCTGCTCACCGCGCGCGACCCGGCGCCGCTGGCCGCCGCGTTCGGCGCGACCGGCTGGCACGGCCGCGGCGTCGCGATGTACCAGCGGTACCTCGGCGAGCAGACGGCGGGCCAGCGGGTCGTATGGGTGGCCGAGCGGGCCAGCCTGCCGGTCGGGTACGTCTGCGTGCTCTGGCGCAGCGACTACGCACCGTTCCGCAACAGCCGGATCCCCGAGATCGTGGACTTCAACGTGCTGCCCGCGTACCGGCGCCAGCGGGTCGGTACCGCGCTCATGGACGCGGCCGAGCGGCTGATCGCGGAGCGCAGCAGCCGGGCCGGCCTCGGCTGCGGGTTGCACGCCGACTACGGCCCGGCAATGCTGCTCTACCTCGACCGCGGGTACCTGCCCGACGGCCGGGGCGTGACGTACGACCGGCGGCCGGTCGCGCCGGGGCAGTCGATCCGGGTGGACGACGCGGCCGCGCTGATGCTCGTCAAGAAGCTGGACGGTGCTGGATGACCAACCAGTTGTTGCCGTCGGGGTCGTCGAGGCCGAAGTAGCGGCCCCAGACCTCGTCGCGGGGTTCGCCGGACACCTTCACGCCGCGCCCGACGAGCTCGGCGTGGGCCTCGTCCGCGTCGGCGGTGCCCAGGACCAGCTTGCAGCTGCCGGGCCGCATGTCGTCGAACCACGTCACGAGCGTGATGGTCGCGCCGCCGCCGGGCGGGGCGAGCTGGATCCACCGGCCGTTCGGGTTCTCGCCCTGCTCGGCGTCGGCGACCAGGGTGAAGCCGAGCTGGTCGAGGTAGAAGGACTTGGACGTCTGCTGGTCGGTGACGGGTACCGAGATCACCGTGATCGCGTCGAGTGCGGACATGGGTTTCCCCTCCTGGTGGTCGGTGGTGCAGGGCGGGTATCCGCCGGCCAGGGCGTGGCCGGCGAGGTGGTCGAGGTAGGCGGGCAGGCGTACGCCGTAGATGCGCGGGTAGCCGCCGGCCATGACGGTACGGGCGAGCTGCGCGCCGAGCCCGACGAAGCCGAGATGGTGCATCTCGAACAGCGTGGTCCGCTCGTCGAGCGCGGTGAGGTCGAACGTCACGGTCGTGTCCAGCGGGCCGCCGCGCCAGGACCAGACCATCCGGGTCGGCGGCGTCACTTCGAGCACCCGGCAGCGCACGATCCCGTCGAAGCCCGGCGCGGGTTGGGTGCGGAAGGTGAACTCGTGCCCCACGACCGGCTCGAAGTCGTTGGGCATGAACCACGCGGCCAGCGCCTCGGCCGAGGTGAGCGCGGCCCACACCCGGGCGATCGGGTGGGGGTAGGTCTGGCTGATGGCGATGTCGGTCTTCATCCCGTTCCCTCGCTGTCGAGTCCGGTTTCCCCGCCGTCGAATGCCGTCCCCGCGCTGTCCAGGTGGTGGCCGAGTGCGTCGGCCCGCTCCTTCCAGAACCGGTCCAGGCCGTCGAGCCAGTCGCGCAGGCCGGCGAAGGCCTCCGGGCGCAGCCGGTACCGGCGGTGCCGGCCGTCCGCCCGCACGCTGACGAGGCCGGTGTCGCGCAGGGTCCGCAGGTGCTGGGAGACGGCAGCGGAGCTGAGCGCCAGGCCCTCCGCCAGCTCACCGGCGCTCTTCTCGCCACCGGCAAGCCGTTCGAGCAGCAGCCGGCGGGTCGGGTCGGCGAGCGCCGCGAACGGGTCCACGGCTCCCGTCCCGGGCGGCCTGCCTCCTCGCGACACCCCGCCAAACTATTAAGTTGAAACTTAAGTGTCAAGCCGTGGCGCGCGTCACCAAATTAAGTTACGGAACCGTTCCGTATCTGTCCGAGGCGAGAGTAGCCTCACTATACGAGACAGTTCCGTATTGAAATGGGGAGAGAGCGTGGGCGTCGATCCACAGCAGACAAAGGCCACGGTGCCCGTGGGGGGCCACCCGAGACGCTGGGCGATACTTGGCGTCCTGGTGGTCAGCCTGCTGGTCGTGGTACTCGACAACACCGTCCTCAACGTCGCGATGCGTACTATCGCCGACCCGGTACACGGTCTCGGCGCCAAGCAGAGCGACCTGGAATGGTCAATCAACTCGTACACGCTGGTCTTCGCCGGACTGCTGTTCACGTGGGGCGTGCTCGGTGACCGGCTGGGCCGCAAGAAGGTCCTGCTGCTCGGCATGGTCCTGTTCGGTGTGGCCTCACTCGCGTCCGCGTACGCGCACAGTCCGGTCCAGCTGATCTGGGCCCGCGCGCTGATGGGGCTCGGCGGGGCGGCGGTCATGCCGGCCACGCTGTCGATCATCTCGAACGTCTTCGACCCGCGGGAGCGGGCCAAGGCGATCGGCACCTGGGCCGGTGCGGTCGGCCTGGGTGTGGCGATCGGGCCGGTCGTGGGCGGCCTGCTGCTCGAGCACTTCTGGTGGGGATCGGTGTTCCTGATCAACGTGCCGATCGTGATCTTCGGTATCGCCGCGATCGTCGGCATGGTGCCCGACTCGCGCGACCCGCGCCCGGGCCGTATCGACTTCGCCGGTGTCCTGCTGTCAGTGGCCGGCCTGGTGCTGCTGGTGTACGGGATCATCGACGGCGGCGATCACGGCTTCGGTCGGCCGATCTCCTGGGGCTCGATCCTGGGCGGGCTGGCGGTGCTGGCCGCGTTCATCCTCGTCGAGCGCAGGGTGGCGTTCCCGTCGCTGGACGTGTCGCTGTTCCGCGACCGCCGGTTCTCGGCCGCCGTCGGCGTGGTGGGTCTGGTCTTCTTCGGCGGTATGGGCACGTTGTTCTTCGCGTCGTTCTACTTCCAGCTGGTACGCGGGTACAGCCCGCTCGAGTCCGGCCTGCTGATGGTGCCGTTCGCCGCCGCGCAACTGGTCTTCGCGCCGCGTAGTGCGGTGATGGTGCGCCGGTACGGGCCGAAGGCGGTGTGCGCAACCGGCATGACGCTGGTGACCGTGGCTCTCGCCGGGTTCGTCTTCGTCACGGCGAGCGCACCGATCTGGGTGGCGGCGGCGTTGTTCGGGCTCATGGGCATCGGCATGGCGAACGTGATGCCGCCGGCGACGGAGTCGATCATGTCGACTCTGCCCCGGGAGAAGGCGGGCGTGGGTTCCGCGGTCAGCAACACCATCCGCCAGGTGGGTGGCGCGCTGGGCGTGGCGATCCTGGGCTCGGTGCTGGCCGCCGTGTACCGCAGCCGCATCGCGGACGCGCTCGCCGGCCTGCCCGCTCCGGCCCGCGCCACGGCTCGCGAGTCGATCTCCGGCACGTACGCGGTCGTGGAGCGGCTCGGCCCCGACGGTGGGCGGCTGGCCAGCGCCGGCAACGACGCGTTCGTCCAGGCGATGCACTGGGCCGCGGGCGGATCCGCGCTGGTCGCCCTGCTCGGCGTCGGGGTCGTTCTGGCCTGGCTGCCGCAGCGCTCGGGCATACCCGGACCGGCGCCGCAGCCGGTAGAGTCGCTCGCCGAGCAGCTTGAGCTGGCCGAGGCGTAGTCAGGCGACGACAATGTGGGGTGTGACCACCGATACGGTGTCCGGCGCGGCCGACGGGGGCGGCGCTGGGACTACGGATTCGCAGCCCGCGACGGGCGCGGCCGACCAGGACCGGAAGGCTCCTGGGCGGCCGCGTAGCCCGCGCGCGGACGAGGCGATCACGGACGCGGTATTGGACCTGCTCGCCGGGGGTACCCCGCCGAAGGCCATCTCGATCGAGGCGGTGGCGGCGCGGGCCGGGGTCGGCAAGGCGACCATCTACCGCCGCTGGTCCAACAAAGAGTCTTTGATCATCGACGCGGTCGCCACGATGAAGGGCGACCTACCCACGCTGTCCGGCGAGTCGCTGCGTGACGACCTGGTCGAGCTGCTGCGCCCGGTCGGGCAGCCGAACAGCACGCGCAACGGCGAGATCATGCCGTGCCTGCTCTCCGAGATCCGGCGCAGCCCGGAGCTGAACACCATCTGGCAGAAGATCACGAAGCCCCGTCGCGACCTGCTCAAATCGTTGCTGCAACGGGGCATCGCCAACGGCGAGTTGCGCGACGACCTCGACATTGAGATCACGATGGCGATGCTCGTGGGCCCGCTGGTCGCCCGTAGCGTCCTGCTGTGGAACCCGGATCTGGACATCCCCGACCTGGTGGAGCGCCTGGTCGATACGGTGCTTGCCGGGGCCGCGCCGCCGTGCGGGCAGGCGGGCGAGGCCACGCCGGCGTGAACATCCGGCGCGCCGCCCGCCCGGGGCTCGTTGCGGGCGGCGCATACCGGTACCGTTACTGGTCGAACTCGCCCCTCTTGGCCGAGCCCACAAATTCGGCCCATTCGGTGAGCGAGAAAATGAGCATCCCGTCGTCGGGACGCTTGGAGTCACGGACCGCTACCGCCGTATCAAACGTCGCCACCTCGACGCAGTTGCCTCCGTTCCCTCCACTGCGCGAACTCTTGTGCCAATAGGTGAGGGGCCTGTCAGTTACCATTTCGCGGGTATCCTTTCTGGTCATTCAGGCCGGCCCCCGACCGGGCCGGCTACGGGGAACGTCGAGCGCTGGCGTGGCGGGTTGCGCGCCTCGCGAAGCGCGCCCCAGAAAGGGAGTCCCGTCCGCCAGAGCATCGGCTGCGCGCGGTGGACACCGCGCCAGCCGGGCGGTTACTACAGCTGCTTGGCGAGCTCGCCGACATACGCCACGGTCTGTGACGGCGCGATCGCCGCTGCTACGAGGTGGTTGAACGCCAGGTCGTAGCGGTCAACCTCCTCCGGTTTCTCGAGATAAAGCGCCCCGGTAAGGTAATCAACGAACACGACCCGTGGATCGGCGCGCTCGGGAAAGCCGAGGATTACAAATGGCGTCAACATCCCCGGGTGCGCACCGAGGTCGTTGCGGATGACCTGAATGGTCATGTTGGCGAGCGCACTTATCTCGGCCAGGTGCAGCAGTTGGTCGCGCATGACCGCCCTGCCGCCCACCATCCGCTGCAGTGCCGCCTCACTGAGAATGGCCCAGTACTGAGGCGGGTTGTCGCCGGTCAGTACCTCCTGTCGGGCCTGGCGGATACGCACCGCCTGTTCGATGTCGGTACGCCGCAGCAGGTCGCCGGATTCGAAGAGGGCGCGCGCGTACCCCTCGGTCTGCAGCAGGCCCGGGATCAGCTGGATCTCGTACGTGCGGATGCTCGCCGCGGCGGCCTCCAGGCCCACGTAAGTCTCGAACCAGTCGGGCAGGATGTCGTCGAAGCGCTGCCACCAGCCGGCCTGTTTCGCCTCCCGCACCAGCGCCAGGAGGCTCGCCGACTGCTCCTCCGAGGCGCGGTAGAGCTGGCAGAGCGCCTGGACGTCGATCGCGCGGGCCGGTACCCGCGCGGTCTCGATCCGGCTGATCTTCGAGGCGGAGCAGTCCAGATGCTCGCCTACCTGTTCGCACGTCATGCCGGCAGCCTCGCGCAGCCGGCGCAGTTCCGCGCCGAGCCGCCGGCGGCGCACGGTCGGGCTGTGCCGTACGGACATGCACTAAGGGTTCTCGTACGGCGCGGAGAAATCAACCGGTACGCCGGTACAGGTGCCGCAGCGTCTAGTCTCGACGTATGAGGGGACGGATCGCGCGGCACGAGCGGGGAGTAGCGGCATGAGCGTTCGGCGGGTCATGGGTACCGAGGTCGAGTACGGGATCTCCGTACCGGGTCAGCCGGGCGCCAACCCGATGGTCACCTCGTCGCAGATCGTCAACGCGTACGGCGCCCGGCCGGAGCTGACCCGGGGTGGCCGGGCGCGTTGGGACTACGAGGAGGAGTCGCCGCTGCGCGACGCGCGCGGCTTCACCTATTCGGGTGCGCTGTACGACCCGTCGGAGGCGCTGGCCGACGAGGACCTCGGCCTCGCCAACGTAATTCTCACCAACGGCGCCCGGCTCTACGTCGACCACGCGCACCCCGAGTACTCCACGCCCGAGGTGACCAACCCGCGCGACGCGGTGCTGTGGGACAAGGCGGGCGAGATCGTGATGGCCGAGGCGGCCCGCCGCGCGGCGAGCGTGCCCACGGTCGGCTCGATCCACCTGTACAAGAACAACACCGACAACAAGGGCGCGAGCTACGGCGCCCACGAAAACTACTTGATGCGCCGGCAGACCGCTTTCGCCGACATCGTCCAGTTCCTCACGCCGTTCTTCGTCACCCGCCAGATCGTCTGCGGCGCCGGGCGGGTCGGCATCGGGCAGGACGGCAGCACGCCGGGCTTCCAGATCTCGCAGCGCGCCGACTTCTTCGAGGTCGAGGTGGGGCTGGAGACGACGCTCAAGCGACCGATCATCAACACCCGGGACGAACCGCACGCCGACGCCGACAAGTACCGGCGGCTGCACGTCATCCTCGGCGACGCCAACCTGTCGGAGATCTCGACCTACCTCAAGGTCGGGACCACCGCCCTGGTGCTGTCGATGATCGAGGCAAAGGCGCTCTCGGCCGATCTGGGTATCGCCGACCCGGTGGCGGAGCTGAAGGCGGTCAGCCACGACCCGACGCGGAGGCATCTGATCCGGATGCGGGACGGCCGCCGGCTCACCGCCCTGGACCTGCAGTGGGCCTACCTGGAGCGGGCCCGGGCGTTCGTCGCGTCGCACGGCAGCGACGAGATGACCGACGACGTGCTCGACCGGTGGGAGAGCGTGCTGGACCGGCTCG
>JBPYFB010000520.1:0-20737 GCA_051986465.1 Rugosimonospora sp. | reverse complement strand
CGCCTTGAGGAACTGCTGCTGGTGGCGCTGCCGGTCGAAGTCCCCGTTGGGCAGGGTCTCCCGCTGGCGCACGTAGTCCAGCGCCTGCCAAGCAGCGAGATGCTGGCAGCCGGGCTTGTACACCGCGTGCGTGTGGATGGACCTGGTCAGCTCGTCGATACACATGTCGACGCCGCCCATGATGCCGACGACCTTCTGGAAGCCATCGAAGTTGATGATCGCGGCGCCGTCGAACTTGATGCCCATGAGCTGGGTCAGCGTCCGGGACATCAGCTGGAAGCCGCCGATACCCCCGCCCCCGTAGTTGAAGGCGGCGTTGACCTTCTCGGTACTGCCACCGAAGTTGCTGGCCGGGTCGGCCGGGATGGACACCCGGAGGTCGCGCGGGATGGAGATCAGGTACGCGCGATCCATGGTGACCGGGATGTGTACCACGATGATCGTGTCTGAGCGCTGGCCGTTGGCCGGGTCGGTGTCCCGGGCGTCGGAGCCGAGCAGCAGGTAGTTCAGCGGCCCGGTGAGCGAGATCTGGATCAATCCGCCGGCGGGAGCGGTGGAGGCTCGGGCGCTGCGATCCAGCAGTGGCGCCTTGTGCACGGCCGACTCGTACCGGTGCGTCAGCAACTTGAACGTCGCGACGGTGCCGGTCGCAAGCAGCATCAGGCCGATACCGAGCGCGATCAGCAGCTTTGTCCACAGTGGACGCTTACTGCGACGTGCCGGTACCGGCGTCCCGTCAGCGGGCGCCGCGGGAGCCTGCTCCGTGGTGTCTGACGTGGTCGTGTCGCCCCCCGCGGGTGAGCCGATACTGAATTCACCTTACGTGAACCGACTCCGTACCGACCATGCGGCGACATCCGAGCGAGCTCAGGACTTGGTAACGAGATCCTGATGGTTGAGGACGAACGGATCCACGGTGTCCGACCGCACCGCCGCCAGCAGGGCGAGCGTATCGTCGTCGAGCCCCTCCGCGCCCGGGTTGACGGTCGATGCGTGATACGTGCCCTTGTTCGTCTTGATCGTCAGCAGGTCGTTTGTACCGATGTTGCGCATCGCGAAGATCCAGTCCTCCAGCGGGATGCCGCCGGCGCTCACCGTCATCGACTTGCCGACCACACCCAGGACCTTGTTCAGCTTGAGCGGGTTGGTCAGGGTGTCCGCGCTCAGGATCTTGTTGAAGATCGCCTTGATGAACTGCTGCTGGTGGCGTTCCCGGTCGTAGTCGCCGTTGGGCAGCAACTCGCGCTGGCGTACGAAGTCCAGCGCCTCCCAGGGCTGCAGGCACTGGTACCCGACGTTGTAGACCTTCGGCGTCACTCCCGAGATCTTGTACTGCACCTTGCCGGTGTCCGCACTGATCTTGTACGGCATCTCGTACTTGCCGGTCCGGTTGTTGGTGCCGATGTGCACCGAGATCGTCTTCTCGTCGATGTACATGCAGACGCCACCCAGCACGTTGACGACCTGCTGGAAACCCTGGAAGTCGACGATCGCGGCGGCGTCGAAGCTGATCCCCCACAGCGTCTTGATCGTCTTCGCGAGCAGCTCGACGCCGCCGGCCTTGCCGCCGCCGTTCTGGTTGCCGAAGGCGAACGCGGAGTTGATCTTTTCGCTCTGCCCGAGGAAGCGGGTCTTCGAGAATGCGGGGATCTGTACCCAGGTGTCGCGCGGCACGGAGATCAGGTACGCCCGGTCGTGCGTGGCGTTGATGTGCAGGATGATGATCGAGTCGGCCCGTACCAGATCGTTGGGGTTCTGGTTCGGCCGGTTGTCCAAGCCGACCAGCAGGATGTTCTTGGCCCCGGTGATCGTCACGTGGCCCTTCTGCTGGCTCTGTACGCCCTGATCGCCAAGCAGGTCCTGCTGATTGATGTTCTTGGTGGCCGCCGTGAACGCCACCTTCGCGATCACGATGACGCCGCCCGATGCCATCATCAACAGGGCACCGAAGATCACTAGCAGCCTTGCCCACAGCGGATCCCGGCGCCGCCTGCCGCCGCTCGGTGGCAGATCGCGGAGCGGGTCGTCGTCGCGCGACGGGAGAACCGCACTGGATGCGTATTCCAAATCCGGTTCTCCTTACCGAGTAGCGGCTGGGCGACTGTTGCCGTTCGCCGCGTTCTCACCGGGCTCCGGTGACCGGTGGACGAGTTCGGCCGAAGCAACCTTACGATCACCCCGCCATAACCCGCGAGACCGCTTTAGCCTGAATGCCCGTTGAGAACCGCGCATATCCGGGCAAAGAACGCGCAGCCGGCGATGAATGTCATCAAAGATTAACGACTGGCGGATGTGCGACACTGGCCGTTCGGCGGATCAGCCACCGGTACCCGAGGTCTTGCCGCCGTTCGCGACGTACTGGGCCACGCTGTCCTTCACGACCGAGTTGAACAGCACCGCGTCCTTCTGCTGGTCGAGCAGGACGACGCTCTCGCCGTTGCGGTCACCGAAGCCGCTGAACGGCGCCGTCATGAACGTCAGGTCGCTGCTGTGCAGGTTGCGGAACTGCACCATGGTGTCGACGAGCGGCAGGTCCTTGTCGACCGTGACCGCCTTCGTCACCGAGTTGAGGAAGTCGTTGAGGCGGCTCGGGTTGGTGATCGTACCGGTGCTCACCGCCTTGTCCATGATCGCCTTCATGAACTGCTGCTGGTGCTTTTCCCGCGTGATGTCGCCGTCGCCGAACTGGTACCGCTGCCGCACGTAGTCGAGCGCTTCCGCGCCGGTGAAGTGGTTCATGCCCTTCTTGAAGACCCGGTGCGGCGGGTGGATCGAGGTGATCGTCTGGTCGACGTACATGTCGACGCCGCCCAGCGCGTCGGTCACCCGCTGGAAGCCACTGAAGTCGATGAGCACCACGTGGTCGATGCGCACGTTGGTCAGCTTCTCCACGGTCTCCACGGCGAGCGTCGGGCCGCCCCACGCGTACGCGGAATTGATCTTCGCGTTGGTGTCGCCCTCATCCGGGTTCGTCGGGCTCTTCGGAATGTAGACGTAGCTGTCCCTGGGGATCGAGATCAGGTACGCGTGCTTATGGTCGGCCTGGACGTGCATCAGGATGATCGTGTCGGTACGGCTGTTGGACGTGCTGTCCGGGTCGCGCGAGTCGCTGCCGAGCACCAGCACGTTCATCGCCCCGGAGACCACCTTGTCCGGACGCGCGCCGGTGATCTGCGAGAACGGATCAGTCCGGGAGACCTGCGCGTCGAGGTGGTGGGCGTACTGGACGACGAAGAACGAGACGCCACCGACGATCACCGCCAGCGCGAGGGCGAGGACCAGGGCGATCCGCCCCCACCGCGGCCTGCGCTTGCGGCGGTACTGCGATCCGCCTGGACCGGGCGGGTAGGAGGTCCGATCGCCCACGCCGCCCGGTATCGCGGCTCGTCCGGACGCGCGCCCACCGGGCGTGGTCGTCACCGGAACTCGGGCCCTACCGGATGGTGTGGTCGAAGCGGACATGTCCCCAGCGTACGGACCGCACGCCATCCGGCATCTCGTTCGCCCTACTTCACGGCACTTTCTGGGGAGTAACTCAGCGAGGCCTCAGACTTCTGATGTGTCAGATGAACCTGGTGCGTCACACTCTGGTGCGGAAGTACTCGATCGTCCGGGAGAGGCCGTCCTCCGGCGCCACAGTGGGCTCGTACCCGAGCAGCCGCCGGGCGAGCGTGAGGTCTGGGCGGCGCCGCTCCGGGTCGTCCTGCCCCCGAGTCGTGACATAGCTCACGGGAGACGACGAGCCAGCCAACCGCACGATCAACTCGGCGAGCTGTCGCATCGACATCTCGTGCTCGGTGCCGCAGTTGATCGGCCCGGTTTCTCCCGAATCGAGCAGCGCCAGGATGCCGCGTACGAGGTCGTCCACGTAACAGATGGAGCGGGTCTGCTCGCCCGTGCCGTGCACGGTGATCGCCTCGCCGCGCAGCGCCTGGGCGATGAAGGTCGGTATCGCCCGACCGTCGTCGGGGCGCATCCGCGGCCCGTACGTGTTGAAGATGCGCACGATGGCGACGTCGAGGCCGCGGGAGCGGTGGTAGGCCATCGTGGCCGCCTCGGCGAACCGCTTCGCCTCGTCGTACACGCTGCGCACGCCGTTCGGATTGACGTTGCCCCAGTACGTCTCGGGCTGCGGGTGGACGAGTGGGTCGCCGTACACCTCGGAGGTCGAGGCGAGGAGGAACCGGGCACGGTCGGCGTGTGCCCGCTCCAGCAGGTGCAGCGTGCCAGCCGAGCCGACCCGCAGGATCTCGAGCGGCAGTACGGCGAAGTCGGTCGGACTGGCCGGCGACGCCAGGTGCAGGACGGCGTCGAACCGCTCGGCGAGCGCCGGCTGGTACGCGGGCAGCCCTTCCGCGATGTCCGCCTCGATGAGCGTGAAGCGCGGGTGTTCGGCGAGATGCGCGAGGTTTTCCTTGGCTCCGGTGACGAAGTTGTCGACCGCGACCACGGTCGCACCCCGCTCGATCAACCGTTCCACGATGTGCGACGGTACGAAGCCCGCACCGCCGGAAACCAGGATCCGGTGCCCCTCGCCATACCTCTGCGCGATCGCCATGGCGAACAACTTAGCGCGGGCGGCGGCCGCACTGGAGCCGGGACCAGGGTGGGCGTCCCGTGCGCCCTGCGGGCTGCGGCGGCGCCTGGACTGAGCCGCACCGCCGGACGAGTCCGGGGTTTCGGGGCGGCGAGGGAAGGCGGCGCTTAACAGCAGCCCGCAGGGCGCACCATGAACTCAGTGCGCGCCGGCACCGGTGAGGGCGCGCACCTCCAGTTCGGCGAACTTCTCCCGGTTGGACTCGCGGGAGGTCAGCGTGCCCGCGGCCGCAAGGATGAAGCCGAGCGGGATCGAGATCAGGCCCGGGTTGCTGAACGGGATGGGCGCCGCCGTCGTGCAGCTGAACAGCGCGGTCGGATTGTTCACCGCGGTTGAGGTGGCCGGCACCCCGCAATCCGCCGCCTGCGCCGCGGTCAGCTTCGCCGGGGCGAGCGCGCTGCTGGAGCCGCCCCAACAGATCGGGGACAGCAGCACGACGAGGACCGCTGAGATGAGGCCGCCGTAGATGCCCCAGAGCGCGCCACGCGTGTTGAACCGCTTCCAGAACAGCGAGAACAGAATCGCCGGCAGGTTCGCGGAGGCGGCGATCGCGAACGCCACCGCGACCAGGAACGCCACGTTCAGGCTGCGGGCGAAGACCGCCAGCACGATGGCGACCGCGCCGATACCGAACGCCGCATACCGGGCCACGCTCACCTCGTCACGCTCGCTGGTCTCGCCCTTGCGGATCGCGTGGGCGTACAGGTCGTGCGCCACGCTGGAGGACGAGGCCAGGGTGAGCCCGGCCACAACCGCGAGGATCGTGGCGAAGGCCACCGCGGCAATCACCGCCAGCAGGATCGCGCCACCCGTCGAGCCGCCCAGGTACCGCGCACCCAGCACTTGCGCCAGTTGCGGTGCGGCGGTGTTGCCACCGGGGTCCTGCTTGGCGATGGCCTCGCTGCCGACCAGGGCAGCCGCGCCGAAGCCCAGCGCGAGCGTCAGCAGGTAGAAGAAGCCGATGATGCCGATCGCCCAGACCACGCTGCGCCGCGCCACCCGGGCGTTGGGCACCGTATAGAAGCGGATCAGGATGTGCGGCAGGCCGGCGGTGCCGAGCACGAGCGCCGCGCCGAGCGAGATCAGGTCGAGCTTGCTGACGAGGGTACGGGTGCCCGAGGGGAAGTCCTTGCCGTACCTCAGCCCCGGATCGAGGAACGCGGCGCCC
Source organism: Rugosimonospora sp. (assembly GCA_051986465.1). Lineage (GTDB taxonomy): Bacteria > Actinomycetota > Actinomycetes > Mycobacteriales > Micromonosporaceae > DATEJJ01. Next base: position 14,972 of record JBPYFB010000520.1, on the reverse strand, counting down.
TTGCCCGACTTCGAAGCGGCGTCGCCCAGCAGCGAGGACAGGTTGTACCGATACGCGATGCCGACCAGTACGGCCATCAGGATCGCGCCGAGCATCAGCATGAACGCCTTGACGATCTGCACGTACGTGGTGCCCTTCATGCCGCCGATCACCACGTACGCGATCATTAGAATGCCGATCAGGATGATCGTGACAACTTTGGCGGTATTGGGCGACATGCCCATGAAGGTCTGCCCCTCGTGGATCCCGAGCAGCAGCGCGACCAGCGAGCCCGCGCCCACCATCTGCGCCAGCAAGTAGAAGATCGAGACCACGATCGTGGAGGTCGCGGCGGCGGTACGCACTGGGCCTTGGCGCATCCGGAACGCCAGCACGTCGGCCATCGTGTACCGGCCGGAGTTGCGCATCAGCTCCGCGACCAGCAGCAGCGCGAGCAGCCACGCGACGAGGAAGCCGATCGAGTACAGGAAGCCGTCGTACCCGGAGAGCGCGATGATCCCGGCGATACCGAGGAAGGACGCGGCGGACATGTAGTCGCCGCCGATCGCCATGCCGTTCTGGAAGCCGGTGAAGGTGCGGCCGCCGGCGTAGAAGTCGGTGGCGTTGCGGGTACGCCGCCCGGCCCAGATCACGATCGCGAGCGTGATCAGGACCAGGACCAGGAACAGGATGATCGTGAGGGTCCGTGCGGTGGCGGTCACCCGCGCTCGCCTCCTTCAAGGTGCTCGCGTACCTCGGCCGCGAGCGGGTCGAGTCGCCGGTCGGCGTAGCGCACGTACGCCCAGGCGATCAGGAAGGTCGTCAGGAACTGGAGCAGGCCGAAGATCAGGGCGACATTGATGTTGCCGACGACCTTGGTGCTCATGAAGTGGCGCGCGTACGCGGAAAGGACGACGTACAGGCCGTACCACACGAGGAACGCCACGGTCGTGGGGAACACGAAGCGGCGCAGCGCGTGGCGTAGCCGGCCGAACTCGGGCCACTGCTCGGCTTCCACGTACGAGTTGTCCGGCGTGCTCGGGGGAGCTGCCGGAGTCTGGGTAGCCATCTGCGTCACCACCTGGGGAGGACGGACAAGATGCCCGCACCGTAGGGATCACCAGCGGCGACTGGTCCGGTTTCGGTCGGAGGCTGCGCCGAGTGGCGTCGCAGGCGCGCCAAGCGATCGGCCGACCTGCGCCCGCCGGCCTACCTCAGTCCAGCTCGCGGTACCGGCCGCGCAGGTGTGCCAGCGGCGCGCCATCCCCGATCTCCACCTGCTCCACGGCGCCCTCCACCAGCAGGTACCAGCCGCACGGCCGGGCCTCGGCGAGCCGGCAACCGGCCCACGTACCGGCGCCCGCCGGCACCGGTCCGTACGGTGTGTCCAGCCAGTCGTCGCCGCGGAACAGCCCGCCCGGCGCAGGCATCAGGCCGGCGAACCGGTCGGCGAGCTGCCGGTGCCCCGACCCGAGCACGGAGACCGCGAAGCGCCCCGCCGCCTGGGTCGCCTCCCAGAGGTCCGACTCCTCGTCGATCAGCCCGAGGATCCGCCCCGGCGCCCCGTCGGCGACCAGCACCGACGACACCGTCAGCCCGGCCGGGCCCGGCGCCGTCCACAGTGTCACCGGGGCCGGCAGCCGCCCGCGCAGCCGGCGTAGCGGCGAACGCTCCCCCTCGGGCGTCGCGAACGGATCGGTGGAGTGAATGGTCATGTGCCCGGCGCCACCTCCAGGAGGAGCTCCGGTGCACGCCGCTCCAGCAGGCGGCCGGTGGCCCGGGTGGCCACGAGTACCGCGGTCAGGCCCCACGCGAGCCCGATCGGCAGCACGATCCAGCGCCACGCCCCCGGCAGCAGCACCGACGCGACGATCACCGGCGACGCCAGCGGCACCGTAGCGATCATGGTGCCCAACGTCAGAAGGGACTTGGCGCTGCCCGTGCCACTACTGGTCGCGAACGCGTTGCGGCCCTGCGGAGCCGGGTACGGCGCGAGCACGGAGAGCAGCGTCGCACACGCCGCCGAACAGCCGAACGACGCCGCCAGCGTGCCGATCGCGGGTGCCACCGAGTCACCGCGACCGATCACGATGCCCACCACGATCACGAGCGCCAGCAGTACCGGCGCCACTATCAAGGCCAACGCGCTGGCCCGGGCCCGCAGGTCGATACGGCCAGGTACACCCGTCAGCATGTGGGTCGAGTAGGCGTACCCGTCGAAGCCGAACTGGTTGCCGATGATCGTGGCGGGCAGAATTCCGGAGAAGGCGATCGCGATCGGCAACGGAACACCGCTGTGGCCGTGGCGCGAACCCGCCACCGCGAGCGCGATCGGCACCACCCCGCCGCCGAACAGGATCGAGATCAGTGCCGCACGGCGGCGGGGATCGCGCGACCAGTACCGCACCTCGCGCGCGACGATCGCGGCGAACGCACCGGAGCGGATCCCGCGCAGCGGACGGGGTACCAGCGCCGCCACCGCGCCGCCCCGCACCACGCCGCGAGCCGGCCCGACCGAGCTGCCGCCCAGCATCGCCGACTCCAGCGTGTGCGACCACCACCACAGCAACAGCACCACGGTCGCGGCCACTATCGCGAGCCGGGCCAGCGCCAGCATCGGCCGCCCCGCGGCGATGTCGTACGGCGTGACGAAGCCGGCGGCGAGCGGAGTCCAGTCCAGGATGCGCGCGACCCGCAGTGCCGGCGCCAGGCTGGCGTGCTTGACGGTCGCCTGGAGCGCCAGGTTCGCCGGCCCGATCGACGCGCCGAGCAGGGCGACGATCACCGCCGCCAGATCGCGTACCCGCCGGGAGCGCAGCATGTTGGCGAGCGCGCTGGTCACCGCCCGGCTGAGCACGACGCACAGGAGCAACCCGAGCAGAGCGCCGGCGAGCCCCGCCACGGCGCCGGGCAGCCCGGCCCGCCACGCCCCCGCGACCGCGACCCCGAGCAGTGCGATCAGGGTCGCCGCGCCCGGTACGCCCACGCACGCGGCGGCCAGCATCCCGATGGCGAGCGTCCGGCGCGGCAGCGGGAAGAGCGCGAACCGGGCCGGGTCGAGCGTCTCGTCCACCCCGAACAGCAGTACCGGCAGCAGCAGCCAGCCGGCGACCAGCGCGGTACCGACGAACGTGGCGATCACCAGCCCGGTGTCGCTCGACCCGGCGCCGCTGCCGAAGAAGGCGAGGAACCCGAGCCCGGCCAGCCCGAGGCCGAAACCCAGGCCGAGGACGAAGGCGACGATGCGCATGGGGCGACCACGCAGGCCGTTGGCGATGATGCGCAGCTTCAGCCGCGCGAAGTTCACAACCACGACAACTCCTGGCCCGTGGCCACCCGGCCGCCGACCACCTCGACGAAGACCTGCTCCAGATCGCGCCCGGCGCGTACCTCGTCGAGCGTGCCCACGGCCTTGATCCGGCCGTCGTCCAGGATCGCGACATGGGTGCAGAGCCGCTCGACGAGCTCCAGCACGTGGCTGGAGAAGATCACCGTGCCGCCGCCCTCGACGAAGCGGTGCAGGATGTCGCGGATGAGCGCGGCCGATACCGGGTCGACCGCCTCGAACGGCTCGTCCAGCACGAGCAGTCGGGGCGCGTGCAGCAGCGCGCAGGCCAAGCCGATCTTCTTCTTCATGCCGGCCGAGTAGTCGACGACGAGGGTGCCACCCGCTTCGGTCAGCCCGAAGACGTCGAGCAGCTCCTTGCCGCGCGCGTCGACCACGTCGGCCGGCATGCCCCGCAGCAGGCCGTTGTAGGCCAGCAGCTCGGCGCCGGAGAGCCGGTCGAACATGCGCACCGCGTCCGGCAGCACCCCGAGCCGCCGCTTGGCCTCCAGCGGATCGGCCCAGACGTCGAGGCCGAGCACGTACGCCTGGCCCTGAGTGGGGCGCAGTAGCCCGACCGCCATGGACAAGGTCGTGGTCTTGCCCGCGCCGTTGGGGCCTAGGAGGCCGTAGAACGAGCCGACCGGTACGTCGAGATCGACGCCGGCGACGGCGAGCTTGCTGTCGAACCGCTTGACGAGCCCCCGCAGCGCGAGCGCGGGCGTACTGCTTGCATTCACACCACTGACGGTATCGGGGACCCGCGACACTCACGTCAACCCCCGGTTGGAACCGAGGTGGGGGTTACAGGCGTAGGGCGTCGGGGGCGTGCAGGCGGAGCATGATCATCCCGACATTCGACGGTACCCGCCGGCGGGTGGCCATCGAGACGATCGCCATGACCGCGAACGCGAGCGGTACGCTCCACGCCGCCGGCTGCTGCACGAGCACCGCCGGCCAGCCGGTCAGCGGCGGCCCGATCAGGCTCGTGATCACGGCGGCCAGCGCCGCGCCGCCACCCGCGAGGACGCCGGCCGCCGCGCCGACATCGGTGAGCCCTCGCCACCAGACGCCCAGCACCAGCAGCGGGCAGAAGCTGGACGCCGCGACCGCGAAAGCGAGCCCGACCACCTGGGAGACGTCCAGTTGCCCGCTGCGGATCGCGAGCGCCACCGGTACCAGGCCGCCGACGATCGCGGAGACCCGGAAGTCGCGCACCGAACCGGTACCGATGACGTCGGTGGAGAGCACGCCGGCCACGCTGGTCAGCAGCCCGGACGAGGTGGACAGGAACGCGGCGAACGCGCCCGCCGCCACCAGCGCGCCGAGGACCTGGCCGGCGGCACCGCCACCGAGCGCGGCCGTGGGTAGCAGCAGCACAACGGCGTCGGTCTGACCGGTCATCAACAGCTGTGGCGTGTACACGCGCCCCAGCACGCCGTACAGCGTGGGCAGGAAGTAGAACAGGCCGACCAGGCCGAGTACGACCAGGGTGGTACGCCGGGCGGCGGCACCGTCGGCGTTGGTGTAGAAGCGCACGAGTACGTGCGGCAGGCCCATGGTGCCGAGGAACGTGGCGAGAATCAGCGAGTACGTGCCGAGCAGCCCCAGATTGCCCCGGCGCGGTACGCCCGGCAGCAGCCAGCCGGCCCCGTTCTGGAACGGCTCGCCGGAGATCCGGGGCACCGGCGTACCGGCCGCGAACTCCAACCGCCCACCCGCCGGTACCTCCACTGTGGACTTATCCGGGAGGGTGACCCGGGCCGCATGGTCGAACGCGACGGTGGTCTGCCGGGCGAACGTGTCACCGCTCGGCGGCGCCAGCGCCGGACGGCCATCGGCCTGCCAGTGCATCAGCAGGAACACGATCGGCACCAGCAGCGCGGAGAGCTTCAGCCAGTACTGGAACGCCTGCACGAACGTGATCGAGCGCATGCCGCCCAGCGCGACGTTCGCCATGACCACCACGCCGACCAGCACCGCCCCGGTCACGTACGGCGCGCCGGTCACCGTGCGCAGGGTCAGCCCCGCGCCCTGCAGCTGCGGCACCAGGTAGAGCCAACCGATCGCGATGACGAACGCGGTCGCCAGCTTGCGCAGCCGCATCGAGCGCAGCCGCATCTCGCAGAAGTCGGGCAGCGTGAAGGCGCCCGAGCGGCGCAGCGGGGCGGCGACGAACAGCAGAAGCGCCAGGTACCCGGCGGCGAACCCGACCGGGTACCAGAGCGCGTCCACGCCCTGCTTGAGGATCAGCCCGGCGACGCCGAGGAACGACGCGGCCGACAGGTACTCCCCGCTGATCGCCGCGGCGTTCCAGGACGGGCTCACCGCTCGGGAGGCGACGAGAAAGTCGGAGGTGGTACGGGCCAGGCGCAACCCGTACACGCCGATCGCGACGGTCGCGAGGGTCACCGCGACGATCGCCGGTACCGCGTACCCGTTCAGTGCCGTTCCACCAGGTCGCTGAAGTCCCGCTCGTTGCGTTCGGACAGGTGTACGTGCGCCCAGCCGACCCCGAACAGGAACGGGTACGCCGCGACGCCCAGCAGCAGCCACGGCAGTACGACGCCGAACGGCCGGGTACCCGCGACGGCGGGTGCGACCGCGAACAGCAGCGGCAACCCGCCCAGCCCTACCGCTACTACCGCGGCCAGCCGCAGCGCGAGCGCCAGCTGGGCGCGTACCAGCCCCTTGACCAGCGCCTCGCCGATGCCGGTCTGCTGCTCCAGCTCGACCCGGGTGTGCTGCTCGCCGACGTACCGCTGGCGCGGTACGTCGGCGAGCACAACGCGTACCCGCTTACCCGGCTCCGGCGTGGACGGCATGCACGGCAGTGTGTCCCCTGACGCCGCCAGGGGCAAGATGTGGCCGCTAGCGGAGGCTGCGGCCGCTAGGGGCAGGATGCGGGCAGGCTGACCCGGATGCGGCAGCCCGGGTGGCGCGGGTCCCGGTGCGGTGGGTCCGCGACCTCGATCTGCCCACCGTGCAGCTGGACGACCCACTTCGCGATGGCCAGGCCGAGGCCGGTACCGCCGTGCCTGGTCGCGCGCTCACCCCGGGTGAACCGCTCGAAGACGCGGTCGCGCTGATCCGCCGGGATACCGGTACCCGCGTCGGTCACCTCGATCACCAGCCGGTCCGGCTCCCGCCGTGCCACAACAGTGACCGTTGCGCCCGGCGGGCTGTGCCGGGCCGCGTTGTCCAGGAGGTTCGCCACGACCTGGTGCAGCCGCGCCTCGTCGCCGGTCGCCTTGGCCGATGCGTCGACCTCCGTCACGAAGGTCACCCGCCGGCCGGCCGCCGCGCACGCCACCTCCGCCTCCCGTACCGCCGCCGCGAGCAGCTCGGCCACGTCGAACTCGGCCAGCTCCAAGGCCAGCACCCCGGCGTCGATGCGGGACAGGTCGAGCAGTTCGGTGACGAGCCGGCCGAGCCGCTCGGTCTGGGCCAGCGCGGTACGCAGCGTCTGCGGATCGGAGACCCCGTCGACCACGTTCTCCAACACCGCCTGCAGGGCGGAGATGGGGGTACGCAGCTCGTGCGAGACGTTGGCGATCAGCTCCCGCCGCTGCCGGTCGGCCGCGGCGAGGTCGGCCGCCATCTGGTTGAACGCGGACGCGAGCTGGCCAACCTCGTCGCGCGAGCTGTCGCGTACCCGGATCGTGTAATCGCCGCGGGCCATGACCCGCGCGGCCGCGGTCATCTCGCGCAGTGGCCTGGTCATGCCGTGCGCCAGGAACTGGGAGATGGCCAGCGCCACCGCGACCGCGGTCAACGCGGTCAGCGGGGGCATCCGGCCCAGCACGCCCCAGAAGATCGCGACGCCGGCGGCGCCACTGACGAGAATGATGATGCCGAGCTTGAGCTTGATGTACCGGACGAAGTCCAGTGGTCGCGGCAGGTCGTTCACGCGGGCACCTCCAGTGCGTAGCCGACGCCGTGCACGGTGCGGATCACGTCCGAGCCCAGCTTGCGGCGCAGCGCCTTGACGTGACTGTCGACCGTGCGCGTCCCCGATGCGTCGGCCCAACCCCAGACCTCGGCCAGCAGCCGCTCCCTGGGCAGCACGGTGCGCGGCCGGCCGGCCAGGTGTACCAGCAGGTCGAACTCGGTCGGCGTGAGGTGCACCTCGGTACCGCCCCGGCGGACCCGCCGCTCGGCCAGGTTGATCTCCAGGTCGGCGAGGTGGATCGGTGCGGGGCCGTCGGCCGTACGCTGCACGCGCTCCACCCGGCGCAGCAGCGCGTGTACCCGAGCCGCCAACTCGCGCAGGGAGAAGGGCTTCGTGAGGTAGTCGTCGGCGCCGACGGCCAACCCGACGAGCAGGTCGGTCTCGTCGTCCCGGGCGGTAAGCATGATCACCGGTACCGGCCGGTCGGCCTGGATGCGCCGGCACACCTCCAGCCCGTCCAGGCCGGGCAGCATGACGTCGAGCACGACCAGGTCCGGGCGTCCCCGCCGGACCGCGCTCACCGCCGCCGGGCCGTCGCCGACCACCTCGACCTCGAAGCCTTCCGCGCGCAACCGGGCCGCCACGGCCTCGGCGATCGTCCGTTCATCCTCGACCACCAGCACCCGACGTACGCTCATGGTCGGCAGCCTATTCACCCGGCGTGGATCTACCGAGATCGTCGTGTGAGAGAAGTGTGCAGAGACGTTCCGTAGTCTGGCGATTACGTCGCACTGTGGATAAGGCCGTCGCCTGTGGATAACTGAGCAGGGTGTCCTTCATGAAGTCCAGGATCGGAGGCATGACCGTGACAGAACCCACGGTTCGCCATCCGATTGGCGCGCCCTGGACTGTGGAGGACCTCTTCAATGTCGACGACGACACCCACCGGTACGAGCTCTACGAGGGCGTTCTCCTGGTGAGCCCGGTCCCGGGCACGCGGCACCTGATCACCACGACCGACCTCGAGCACATCCTCTACCGCGCCGCGCCCGCCGATCTGTTTGTCTCGGCGGCAAACGCCGGTGTGTACGTCAGTGACAGGACCTACTTCATTCCCGATATCGTCGTGGTTCCCCGCTCGGTCTTTACGACACAGGGACGCGGCGCGATGCCCGCGGACCTGCGCCTCGCCGTCGAGGTGCTCTCACCCAGCAACGCCGGGTACGACCTCGGGCTCAAGCGCCAGGCATACGCCAAGGCCGGCATCCCGCTGTACTGGATCGTCGATCCCGAGAAGCGCGCCATCACGGTGCTGAACCTCCGCGACGGCGCCTATATCGTCGGCTCTGTCGTACGGGCCGGCGAGCGGTTCACGACGGACGAGCCGTTCCCGGTCGAGTTCGACCCGGCCGAGATCTTCTAACGGCTCCAGTCCTGCTTGGCGGCGCGCACCAAACGGTCCTTGAGGTCGCGGGTGTGCCGGCGCGATACGGGCAGTTCGCGACCGTCGATCGTCACCACGTACGCACCACCGGACATGCGCAGCTCGGTGATCAGCCGCAACTGCACCAGGTACGAGCGGTGGATGCGCACGAATCCCGCATCCGCCCACCGGTCGGCGAGCGTCGCCAACGGTACCCGCACCAGGTGTGAGGCCTCCGCCGTATGCAGCCGCGCGTAGTCGCCCTGTGCCTCGACCCAGCGCACCGACGACCTGGGCAGCAGCTTCGTCACGCCGGCCAGCTCGACCGGGATCGTCGGCTCCTCGGCCCGCTCCCGCCGCGCCGCGACGGCCGGGTGCGTCGGTAAGAGCCGCCCCCCGACCACCCGGCGCAACGACTCGGCGAGCCGCTCCGCCTGTACCGGCTTGCGCACGTAGTCCGCGACGCCCAACTCGAACGCGTCAACCGCGCGATCGTCGTACGCGGTGACGAAGACGACCGCCGGTGGCCGGGCGAAGCGGCCGAAGACCCTGGCCAGCTCCATCCCGTCGAGGCCGGGCATGCGGATGTCGAGGAACACCGCGTCGATCTCGGCATCCCGCAGGACGCGCAGCGCACCGGTCGCGTCCGGTGCTGTGTACACAATGGACACCCGTGGGTCCACCCGGAGCAGGTAAGCCAGCTCGTCCAGTGCCGGCGGCTCATCGTCGACCGCGAGTACGCGCAGTCCCGCCTTCTCCGCGGGTGTCATGTCGCCCACCCCGGGCGCACCGCGGGATGGAACTTCGGTACCCGCATGCTCACCTTTGTTCCGGCACCCGGGGCCGTCTCGACGACGAGACCGAACTGGTCGCCGAAGACCGTACGCAGCCGATCGTCCACGTTGGACAAACCCACGTGCTGCGCGTCGGTCGAGTCCTCGGTATCGGCGCCCATCAGCACCGTGGGATCCATACCCACCCCGTCATCCTCGACCATGATCTGGCACTCCGCACCGGCGTCGCGAGCCGTGATGCTCACCGTACCGACGCCGGGTTTGCGCGACAGCCCGTGCCGTACGGCGTTCTCGACGAGCGGTTGCAGGCACAGGAACGGCAGCCCCACCGGAAGCACCTCGGGCGCCACCTGCAGGCGTACCTGTAGCCGCTCGCCGAAGCGGGCCCGCTCGATCGTCAGGTACCGGTCGATCGAGCGCAACTCCTCTGCGAGGGTGGTGAACTCGCCGTGCGCCCGGAAGCTGTACCGGGTGAACTCGGCGAACTCCAGGATCAGCTCGCGCGCCCGCTCCGGGTCGGTACGCACGAAGGAGGCGATCGCGGTCAGCGCGTTGTAGATGAAGTGCGGGCTGATCTGGGCGCGCAGGGCGCGTACCTCGGCGCGTGCCAGGCGGGCCCGGGACGTGTCCAGCTCGGCGAGGGCGAGTTGCGCCGTCACCCAGTGCCCGGTCTCACGGGCCGCCTGCACCAGGCCCGGTGCCGGCGGACCCTCGGACGCGGCGACCAGCGCACCACCCCGCAGCGGTATGACCACTGCGCCGCGGATCGCGCAGTCCACCCGGTCGCAGGCCAGGTCGTCCGCTGACAGTACCGTCGACCGGTCGGTACCCGCCGCCTTCACGGCCGCGGCGAGCATCTGATCGAGGTGGTGGCCGCCGGTACCGTCGAACGCCAGCACCTTGTCCGAATCGGTCACCGCGAGCCCGGCCGCGCCGATCAGCGAGCGCAGGTGCCGTACCGCCTTGCCGGCACTGGTCTGGTTGAGCCCGGCGCGCAGCGGCTCGGCGGCCAGGCCAATCGTGTGCAGCACGTCGTAGGTGGCACGCTGCGCCGCGGTGGCGATGCCTCGCCGGGCGCGCAGCCGGACCACCGCGTAGACCGCCCCGCCGAGCGCGGCGAGCAGCGCGAGCACGGCGAGCGCCGCGAAAAGGTTGGCGCGCACGCCCCTAGTGTGCGGGCCGGCATGCCGCTAAACCAGGCCCCAGGACCACCGCCCGCCTGGGTCCTAGGCCGCCGGACCACCGGCCTGGGGCCGCCGCTCTCTGGACCGAGGAGCGCCGGAGCGAAGCGAACGGTGGCGACGAGGGAAGAGAGCGGGCTGAGGCCCCAGGCCCGCGCGAGCGGAGCGAGCGCCAACAGCACAGCCCGCGCGAGCAAAGCGAGCGCCAGAATTACAGCGCGCCAGCCTAGTAAGCACCCTTGGTACGTAGGACAACGCCGATCGTGCGCCAGAGGATCGTCAGGTCGAAGGTGAGCGACCAGTTGTCGACGTAGTACAGGTCGAGGCGTACCGCGTCATCCCAGGACAGATCGGAGCGGCCGGATACCTGCCACAGCCCCGTCATCCCGGGGCGTACCAGCAGCCGGCGCCGGACGTCACCGAGGAAGTCGCCGTCCTCCGCGGGCAGCGGGCGCGGCCCGACCAGCGACATCTCGCCGAGCAGCACGTTGATCAGCTGTGGCAGCTCATCGAGCGAGCTGGCGCGCAGGAAGCGACCCACCGGCGTGACCCGGGGGTCGTTCTTAATCTTGAAGAGCAGCCCGTCCGACTCGTTCTGGTCGACCAGCGCGGCGAGGCGCTCCTCGGCGTCGACGTACATTGTCCGGAATTTCCAGACCCGGAATGTCTTGCCCTCGCGGCCGACGCGCATCTGCCGGAAGAAGACCGGGCCCTTGTCGCCAAGGCGGATCGCCAGCGCGAGCGCGAGGAACACCGGCGACAGGATCAGCAGTCCCACCGCTGCCACGACGCGGTCCAGCAGGTTCTTGATCAGCCACGCGACGCCGGACAGCGTCGGCTCTTCCACGTAGAGCAGGGGCAGGCCCTCGACCGGGCGGATGTGTACCCGGGGGCCGGCGATGTCGGTGAGCTGCGGTGCCACGACCAGGTCGACGCCGGTACCCTCCAGCTGCCACGCCAGCCGGCGCAGCTCGCCGGGCTCGGTGCTCGCCGATCCGCATACCGCGACCGTGTCGGCGCCGACCTCGCGCACCAGCCCGACCACCTCGCGGCCGGCGTACACCGGCACCGGTACGGCCAGGCCGCGCGTTGACGCGTACCCCTCGGTCACGTGGATGCCGACCGGGATCATCCCGGCGGACCGGTTGCGTGTGACGGCGGTGTAGACCTCCATCGCCTCGGGCAACGTGCCGATCAGCAGCACGAGGTGGCTCGCCTTGCCCTTGGCGCGCAGCATGTACAGCATCCGGCGGGCCACGTACCGCAGGATGGCGATGTACGCGGCAGCGCCGACGAGGGCCACGGCGACCGACAGCCGGGACAGCCCGACCTTGAACGCGAACGCGGTGAACGACACGATCGAGGCGACGATCAGGGACGCGCGCACCACGCGCTTGAACTCATCCGTGCCGATGCCGAGGTAGCGCCGGTCGTAGGCGCCGTTGCCCCAGAGCACGATCATCCACAGCAGCGGCAGCAGTGCGTAGACGATGGCGTCGAACAGGCCGAGGTTGTCGGAGAAACCGGACTGCGCCTTGTCGAGGAGGGAGACGGCGGTCAGGTCCGCGAGCAGCACCGCGAGGCAGTCCAGGACCAACAGGACCATGGTGTACGGGCGGTGCCAGGTCGACAGGCGCCTGGTACGCAGCCACGCGGACCGGGGAACTCCGTTAGCTTTTGGCAAGATTTCGAAGGACTCCCCGTACCGGGCATCGCTCATTGTTCTCCCGGCCGGTTCGGCCGCCGTTCGGTGCAGACTCCTGGTCACCTCAGACGTGCCCTCCTGCCGCGCGGTCACGGACTGTTCCCGGTTCGGGCCGCCTACACTCGGTGCGCTCATCGTGCGGGACAGCGGCAAGCCGAGCGTCGGTGCCATCGACCACGCCAGGCTAGTGTCCCATAGCGGCGACAGCATAGCCCGCATTGCGGCCGACCACAGCACCCCAGGATCATTCGCTGATCCAGACAAACAGGGCAGTCAAAATCTGACGGTGAGTAAGCATGACAGTGCGCCGCGCCCTCACCGGACCAACCGTGACAGTCGCCGATCGGCGAGCGGCTTGCCGCCGGTCTGGCACGTCGGGCAGTACTGGAGGCTGGAGTCGGCGAAAGACACCTCCCGGATGGTATCGCCACATACTGGGCACGGGAGGCCGGTACGGTTGTGTACCGCGAGGCCGGCGCGCTTCTCGCCCTTCAACGTCGCGGCCCGCTGTCCGACCGAGCGCGAGACGGCATTCGCGAGCACCTGCCGGGTCGCCTCGTACAGCCGGTCCAGCGCCTCCTCGGAGAGCCGGTCGGTGATGGCGAACGGGGACAGCTTCGCGGCATGCAGGATCTCGTCGGAGTACGCGTTGCCGACGCCGGCGAGCACCTCCTGCTCGGTCAGTACCCCCTTGACCTGGCCGCGCCGCGCGCGCAGGCGCTCGGCGAACTCCTCGCGGGACACCGACAGCACGTCCGGTCCGAGCTTCGCCACACCCGGTACCTCGGCCGGGTCGCGCACCAGGTAGGCGGCGAGCTTCTTCTGGGTACCGGCCTCCGTCAGGTCGAAGCCCGAGCCGTCGTCGAGGCGTACCCGCAGCGCGATCGGTCCCTTACCGGGCTTGAGGGGTGCCGGGGAGTTGAAGTTGTCGCGGTAGTGCAGCCAACCGGCGCGGGCCAGGTGCACGACCAGGTGCAGCTCGTCACCGAGGTGGATGTCGAGGAACTTGCCGTACCGGCCGGCTCCGTTGACCGGTACCCCGGCCAGCGCGGATACCGGCGGATCGTACGTCTTCAGCGCGCTGATCGCGGCGACCTCGGCACGCGCCACGGCATGGCCAACCGCACGCTCGCGCAGGTACGCGGCGAGCGCCTCGACCTCGGGCAGCTCAGGCATCCCACCAGTTTGCCGCACCCTGCCGGGACCGTCTGCCGGCCGCTCGGGCTATCGTCGGGGATCATGCGCGATACCTCCGAGGTGGATTCCCCTGTTCGGGCAGCGCCGGTACCACCGCCGGCGCGGGTGTCGCGACTGCGCTTGCTTCTGGATCCCGGTACCGGTCGTGACCAGGGAACTCCGCTGCTCGACCCGCGGTCGTGGACCACCCGGCACCGGTACTTTCTGCTCGGCGGGGTGGCGGTCGCGATCATCGCCGGCCTCGTCGAGTCGGCACAGGCGGGCGCGCTCACCGGCGGCGCCGAAGGGCTGCGCGCGTTCCTCGCGGCCGCGTTCGCGGTGGGCCTCGCCGGCCTGGCCCTCTCGCTGCGTGGGGTCACCCTGCCAGGGCTCGTGCTGGGTGGCGTGTTCATCGTCGCGGGCATGCTGAGCTGGGCGTACACGGATACCCCGATCCTCGTGTGGGCGCTGCTCGGCCTGGAGGGCGCGCTGTTCGCCGTCTGGACCTTCCCGTGGCTGCGCCACCTGGCTCACCTGCCCAAGCTGGGCGCGGCCTGGCTCTCGCTCGCCTACTGGTACCTCGGTATCGTCGGCGCACTGCTGGTCTGGCACCCCACGGTCACGGCCGAGCGGATCGCGTACGCGGGTGTCTTCACGCTCGCCGCGATCGCCGTGGTGGTGGCCACCCGCAGGTCCGGCCGGGACCTCACCGTCGGCGTGGTGGCCGCGTTCCTGCTCGCGTTGGCGGTGCTGTTCCTCGTCGGCTCCGGCAACGCCCTGGACAACCTGCACGCCACGCCGCAAAACGGATGGGGCCGGCACATGCAGTACCGGTTCTGGGGCGGTCCGGGGCTGCTGTACCACCCCAACTCGATCGCTGTCGTGGCCGTGATGATCGGGATGCGGATCGGCGCGGACCGGGTCTTCGAGCGGTGGCAGCGGTACGCGGCGCTGGTCGTGGTCGCGGTCGCGCTGCTGCTGGTCAACTCGCGTACCGGCCTGGCGTACCTGGGGCTCGCCGCGGTCGTACACGCGCTGCTGGTACTGCGCCAGCAGGTCGCCCTGCGCCGGGGCCGGGAAGCCCCAGACGACGGGCTGGAGGTGTACCCGACGCTGCGCGCCGCCGCCGTCGCCGCGGTCATACCGTTTGTACTCGTGGCCGTGATCACTATCGGCTCGGGCGGGGTCGCGTTCCTCAGCGCCAACCGCTACTCCTCGGCCGGCGACGACAACGACGTGACCAGCGGCCGCAGCACCACCTGGTCGGCGGTGTTCAAGGAGTTCAAGACGGACACCTTCGCGGAGAAGCTGTTCGGGGACGCCAAGTACGCGCGCGGGATCGTCCGTCGCCCCGGCTCCGACGTGAAGTTGACCACGGACAACGCCGCGGTAGGGGCGTTGCGGCGGGGCGGTGTCCTGGGCGCGATCGCGTTCCTGCTCGGCCTGGTCCTGCTGCTGTGGCACGGGATACGGGGGTTCGCCGGGCGCCGGCCGCCC
>JBPYFB010000519.1:0-34283 GCA_051986465.1 Rugosimonospora sp. | reverse complement strand
GACCTGGCCCACCCGCTGGACGGTGGCCGGGGCGCCGCGCTGCACCATTCGCTTCCCGATACCGCACAGGGCCTGGGGTCCGACGGGCGGGCCTGGAGCGCGCTGTTCGCCCCGCTGGTGCGCCACTTCGACGCGCTCGCGATCGACGTGCTGCGGCCGTTCGCGCGGCTGCCGCGCAATCCGTTGCGGCTGGCCGGCTTCGGCGTACGGGCCGTGCAGCCCGCCTCGGTACTCGCCCGGCGCTGGCGCGACGAGCCGGCCCGCGCGCTGTTCGCGGGCGTCGCCGCGCACGCGTTCCGGCCGCCGGAGATCCCCGCTACGGGCGGGGTGGGGCTCCTCCTGATCGCGGCGGGGCACCGGTACGGGTGGCCGGTGGCGAAGGGCGGATCCGGTACCATCGCCGGCGCGCTCGCGAGCCTGCTGCGGGAGAGTGGCGGAGCGATCGAGACCGGGCGGCCGGTGCGCTCCACAGTGGACTTGCCCGCCGCCGATCTCGTGCTGTTCGACCTGGCGCCCCGCGCGGTACTCGAGATCCTCGGCGAGCGGCTGCCACCACCGGTACGGCGCGGGCTACGGCGCTGGCGGTACGGGCCGGCCGCGTTCAAGCTCGACCTCGCCGTCGAGGGCGGCATCCCGTGGACCCTGCCGGCGGCGCGCCGGGCCGGCACCGTCCACCTGGGAGGGACGCTTGAGGAGGTCGGGTACGCCGAGCGCGCGATCTGGCGGGGACAACTGCCGGCGCGCCCGTTCGTACTCGTCGGGCAGCAGTACCTCGCCGATCCCGGGCGCTCGGCGGGGAACGTCCATCCCGTGTGGACATACGCGCACGTGCCGAACGGGTACCCGGGCGACGCGAGCGAGGCCATCCTGGGCCAGTTGGAGCGCTTCGCCCCCGGTACCCGCGAGCGGATCGTGGCGCGGGTGGCGCGCGGCCCGGCGGAGCTGGCCGCGTACAACCCCAACTACGTCGGCGGCGACATCGGCGCGGGCGCCAGCACCGCGTGGCAGGTGCTGGTGCGCCCCCGCCTCGCGGCCGACCCGTACTCGCTCGGCATCCCCGGCCACTACCTCTGCTCGTCGGCGACCCCGCCGGGTGCGGGCGTGCACGGCATGTGCGGCTACCACGCGGCCCGCTCAGCTTTGCGGCACCTGCGTAGGGCCGGGAGGGCCGAATGAGCGCGGTGTGAGCGCCGTGTGAGCGGCGTCCTGCACCGTGGTCGCACCGGCCAGCGGGCGTTCACCCCATACCGCCTCGATCAGCGCCTCGGCACCGATCGCGCGTCCGGGCTCCAGCGCGAGCCGGACCAGCAGCGCCCGCAGCCGCGCGCCGGGCAGCGACACGAGGCCGCCGGCGGCGTCGCGTACCTCCAGCGGGCCGAGCAGGGCGATCCTCATCAATCCTGGGCATCCGGTGTGGACGAGTCCACAACCGAGGAGACCTGAAAGACGGGATGTCGTGTGGCGGCGGCGGCGAACGCCTCGGACGACGCGTCAGCGGCAACGGTGAGGAATGCCGTCCCTCCGCGTACCTGTCGGGCGAATGCCTGCAGGACGCGGCCCCGCTGGCCCACCGGGACCTCGGTCAGCACGACCCGTTCAACGTTTCGGCCGCGCACCAGCGCACCACGGCCGGCAGCGCGCGCGTTTTTCACCCAGTCCGATCCGTCGAACCCGGCCACCACGTATCGCTCACCGTCGACAGCGAGCAGTGCGACAGGCGTGGTACGAGTCCGCCCGGTCTTGCGGCCGGCAATCGATAGCAGGTGTTGCGGTGCTGGCCCGATGCCTCGCCGCAACATGAAGCGGTTGATCGGATTGAGCAGCTTCAACCAGCCCGGTGCCCGTCGTTCATCGGCGGTCCCCGCGTTACGGGTGGTCATTCAGGTCTCCTGCCCGGCTGCGCCACCATCGCGATACGACGCGAAATCCAGTGTCGAGGACGGCTGCCGTTCCGGGCAACCCGATCAGGTGCCGGCGTCGAACGCTCCGCCACGCCCGGCGCCGGACGCGAACCGGGCCGCCCCCGCCTCGCCGTCGGCGGCGTACGAGACCGTCCCGTGCCGCCATTCGTTGGCGAGCGCCTCGTCCTCCGTGAGTCCGTCCTGTTCGAGCAGGGACAGCCGGTCGTGGCGCAGGCAGGTCTGCGGGAACCGGGCGATCTGCGCGGCCAGCTCCTCGGCGGCGACCCGCTCCTGGCCCACGGGTACGACCCGGTTGACCAATCCCATCCGTACCGCCTCCGGCATCTGCACCGGCCGGCCCGTCAGTACGAGGTCCATCGCCTGGCTCGCGCCGATCAGCCGGGGCAGCCGCACGGTACCCCCGTCGATCAGCGGTACGCCCCAGCGCCGGTTGAACACGCCCAGTACCGCGTCCTCGGCGGCCACCCGCAGGTCGCACCAGAGCGCCAGCTCCATCCCGCCGCCGACCGCGTACCCGGCGATCGCGGCGATCACCGGCTTGCCCAGCCGCATCCGGGTGGGGCCGATCGGGCCGCGCCCTCGTTCCGCCATGTGCATCGCCCGGCCGGCGGTGATCGCCTTGAGGTCGAAGCCGGCGCAGAACGTGCCACCCTCGCCCCACAGCACCGCCACCGCCGCCGACTCGTCCGCATCGAACCGCTCGAACGCCTCGAACAGCGCCTGCGCGGTGGCGTCGTCGACCGCGTTGCGTACCTGCGGGCGGGAGAGGATCACTGTGTACAGAGGACCATCGCGCTCTATCCGGACCGTCATACCCGCCATCATGCCGGCGATTCTCGTACTGTGGTGGAGTGCTTGTTCTGCTGCCGGTACTCGGGGTGTGGCTGCTGGCGGTGTTGAGCCCCGGCCCCGACTTCCTCGTCATCGTCCAGTACGCCACCTCGCGCTCGCGCCGGCACGGCATCGTCGCCGGGCTCGGCGTCATCAGCGCGATGACCGTGTGGGCGACCGGCAGCCTGGTCGGGCTCTCGGTGCTCTTCGCGCGGCTGAGCTGGCTCTACGACATGATGCGGCTGGCCGGCGCCGCATACCTGATCTACCTCGGCCTGCGGATGCTGCTGGCGAAGAGCTCACACGGGGCGTCCCCGGCCGTTCGACAGCCCGGCAACCGGCTGTGGCGCGCCTGGCGGGACGGCTTCCTGACCAACCTCGGCAACCCCAAGGCGGCCGCGTTCTTCGGCAGCCTGCTCGGCGCGCTGATGCCCGCGCACGCCGGCGTCGGGTTGAAGGTGGCCGTCGTGCCGCTCATCGTCGGCATGGCAGCCGGCTGGTACACGCTCGTGGCGACGCTGTTCGGCCTGGCACCCGTCGCCCGCGTGTACCGCCGCGCCCGCCGCTGGATCGACCGGGTGATGGCGGCGCTGCTGATCGCGCTCGGTGGGCGCCTCGCCGTGGACCGCTGATGCCCTCGTTCACGATCGCGGACGGCGTGTCGCTGTGGGTGGAGACCGCTGGCGCCTGCGGGGATCCGGCGATCCTGCTCATCGCCGGCGCCGGCAGCTCCCTCGACTGGTGGCCCGACGAGTTCTGCGCCCAGCTCGCGGCGGGCGGCCGGTACGTCATCCGGTACGACCACCGCGACACCGGACAGTCCACGTCGTACCCGCTCGGCGCGCCCGGATACACCGGGGCGGATCTGGCCGCCGACGCGATCGGCGTACTCGACGCGCTCGGTATCGGTACCGCACACCTCGTCGGCATGTCGGCGGGGGCGGGGATGGCCCAGCGCATCGCGGTCGACTACCCCGATCGGGTCGCGTCGCTGGTGCTCATGTCGACGACGCTCGCACTGGACGGCGGGCCCGGCCGGCCGGAGCTACCGGCGTCGCGGGTCGCGTTCCCGGCATCGCCCGACCCGACCGACCGCGATGCTGTCATCGAGTACGTCGTCGAGTTCGAACGCCAGCTCGAGGCGCCGGAGTACTTCGACGAGCCGGCGGTGCGGCGCCTGGTGGAGCGCAGCGCCGGCCGTGGCCGGAACCTCGCCGCGAGCCTGACCAACCACTGGAGCGCCGAGGAGGGCGAACCGCCCCGGGGCGGGATGGCGGAGATCGCCGCGCCGACCCTCGTGATCCACGGTACGGCCGACCCGCTGTTCCCGTACCCGCACGGCGAGGCGCTGGCGGGCGCGATCCGCGGCGCCGAACTGCTGCCGCTGCCCGGCGCGGGACACCAGGTGGCGCCGCCACAGCATTGGCCGGTCGTGGTCCCCGCGATTCTGCGCCACACCTCGGGCGGCTGATCCGCTGACCCGTGCCCCGGTAGGGGCCAGGCGTGCGCCGCCGGTCTGCGGTAAATGTGGGCTCACCTGCGGAAAATCGGGTCAGTCGCAGGGCGCGTTGGGCCCATGTGGCTGATTTTGTCGCAGGGCGGGAGCATTCTGTGGAGCATGACAGTGACAGGGCGTCTGGAAGCGGTCGCGCTCGACGCGCGCGACATTGAGCGGCTCGCGTCGTTCTATGCCGAGCTCACCGGCTGGGACGTCGTCCGCAAGACGGCCGACTGGATCACGCTGCGCAGCGGGGACGGCCAGGAGGTCGCGTTCCAGCGGGTTCCGGAGCACGTCGCGCCGCAGTGGCCGGGGCAGGAGCACCCGCAGCAGGTCCACCTCGACCTGTTCGTCGAGGAGCGCGAGGCGGCGGCCGAGCGGGCGGTCGCCCTCGGCGCCACCAAGCTGGGCGGCGGGGAGTCCTGGACCACCCTCGCCGATCCGGCGGGCCACCCCTTCGACCTGTGCCAGAAGGAAGATCTCGGCCCGGGCATCCGGCTGTTCGCGCCGACGTTCGACGCGCCCGACGCGGCGACACTGGCCCGGTTCTACGCCGACCTGCTGGGCATGGGCGTCAGCTATGAAGGCCCCGAGGGCGCGCTCATCGCCGGCTACGGCAAGAGCGTGATGTTCCAGCAGGTGGGCGAGTACACCCCGCCGAAGTGGCCGGATCCGGCACACCCGCAACAGGGGCACCTCGACATCCTGGTCGAGGACCTCGACGCTGGCGAAGCGCGCGCCGTGGAACTGGGCGCGTCACGGCTGGAAGGCGGCAGCGAGCGGCTGCGGGTCTTCGCCGACCCGGCCGGCCACCCGTTCTGCCTGGGCCTCAGCGGCAGCGAATCGCCGGCCGCCGAGAGCTGATCACGCCGCCCGGTGCTCGGAGTGGGCGGTGGGCCGCCCGTGCAGCCCGCGCGGCAGCTCGACGACGTTGCTCTGGACCGACCCGAGCCGCCACCCGGGCGTCCGTGGGCGCTTGTTGCCCGAGGGCGGGCTGTCCAGGCGCATCGCCGGCCAGGACAGCGCGACCAGGATGGCGTAGCCGGCGAGGAGCAAGGTGTGGCTGGCCAGCCGGCTCCACGACACGGCACCGGAGAGCATGTCGTCGAGGCTGAGCAGGGTCAGCGCCACGACGAACGCGGTGAGGATCGGCAGCACTCCGGCGGGGCGGGTACGCCGGGCCGCGATGAACACGAACGCAGCACCGACCGCCAGGTTCCACGCGGCGGTCTCGTGGATGAGGTGGTCGAGAGTGGCGCCCTCGGCGTGGCCGGTCATGTCCATGCCAGCCATGGCCGGCAGGGTCACCTGGGCGACCGCTACCAGGATCTGCACGCCGCCGAGCAGGCCCAGCAGTACGCGCAGCAGCGTCACCAGGCGACGGCGCCCCCCGCCGGGTGCCGCGTCCAGTACGGTCTCTGGCACTCCGCGCGCCGGCAGCGCCACGCCGACACGGGCCAGCCGGGTCACGGCCGCCGCATCGTCCAGCCACCGCCGGCAGCCGGCGCAGCCCCGCAGGTGGGCCTCGGCCACCGCCTCCTCCGCGGGTTCGGCCTCGCCATCCAACCCGGCGGAGAGGACTTCGCGGATCTGTTCACACCCCATGCTCTGTATGGTCGCCCCGCACGCTCAGAAAGTTCCGTGCTAGTTGGCGCTCGCTTCGCTCGCGCGTGTCCCGGAGCCTCAGCCCGCCTTCTTCCCTCGTCGCCGCCGTTCGCTTCGCTCCGGCGCTCCTCAGTCCAGAAGGCGGCGGCTCCGGGACCGGCGGCTCTGGGGTCGGCGCCAACATTGGAGCGCTAATGTCGCTTTGTGGCCGATGACGAGGATGAGGTGACGCGGTTGGCGCTGGCCGCCAAGGCGGGCGACCGGGAGGCCGCCAGCGCGTTCGTGGCGCTGACGTACCAGCAGGTACAGCGGTTCCTGGGCCACCTGTGCCACCCCCGGGACGTGGAGGACCTGACCCAGGAGACGTACCTGCGGGCGATGCGCTCGCTGCGCCGGTTCGCGGCCCGCTCGACCGCCCGTACCTGGTTGCTCGCGATCGCCCGGCATACCGCCGCCGACCACCTGCGACACGCGGCTCGCAGCCCCCGTACGACCTCGCTGGACAGCGCGGAGGCAGTGGTGGGGGAGGCGCGGCGGCAGCCGACCGGCTTCGAGAACGACGTTCTGCTCCAGCACCTGCTGGACGCGCTGCGGGCCGAGCGGCGGGAAGCGTTCGTCGCCACCCAGGTCCTCGGGCTCAGCTACGAGGAAGCGGCCGTGGTGTGCGGCTGCCCGGTGGGTACCATCCGCTCCCGGGTCGCCCGGGCCCGCGCCGATCTGGTCGCGGCGTACCAGCACGAGCCGGCGGTACCGCAGCGGCGGGACACCGCTACCTGATCACGTTGCCGGGTCGGCGCCGGCGGTACCCAGGGCGATCACGGCGAACAGCGCGATCGTGAGGACGTGCACGGCGGTACACCACAGGCAGATCGCGTTGAGCGTGAACAGCTCCGTGTACACGAGGTAGAACACGAACCCGACGCCCACCACCGCGAAGGCCAGCCGCGCCCAGCGCAGCGCCGGGTACCCGGAGCGCCACGCGAGGGGCAGGCTGAGCGGCAGCATCGCGACGAAGAACAGCAGGCCGAGCAGTGCGACGGGGATACCGAGGACGGCCGACTGCGCGCTGGTGGTGACCTTCTGGCAGTTGACGACGCCGGTCTCCGGGCAGGCCAAGGTGGTCGACGCGGTGTAGTGCTCCACGGTCAGGTACGCGGCCACCGCCAGTCCAGCCACGACAAGAACCAGGCTGGCCACCGGTACCCAGATGGGGACCCGGTCAGCTCGCGGCATGGAACTTGCCCTGATACGCCGCGGCCGCCTGGCTCGTGCATACCGCCGCGGGCTGGTTGTTGGTCAGCGCGCACATCTGCGCGGTGAACGCGTTGGCCGTGCCGCCCACGGCCTGGGCGATCGCGGAGTTCGGGTCGGCGAGGGCCGCGGCGATGTCCGTGGCGCTCTTGCCAGTGAGCAGGTCCGGGCTGTACGAGGCGCCGGAGACCACCGACTGGTTGGCGAAGTCGATGAACGGGATCGAGCCGGCCGCGTTCGCCGGCACGTACGGGGCGGCGTCGTACTTCGCGATCAGTTGCTGCTGCTGCGCGGTCGGCGTGTCCAGGGCGGCGTACCCGTTGCCCTGCGGCACGTTGGACTGCATCTCCACGCCCTGGAAGGACAGGTACTGGCTGGTGAACGAGGAGCCGTGGAAGGAGAGCGTCGCGGTGTTCGGGTACACGTCGGTGCTGGACGAGTGGGTCTGCCCGAGGTCGTGGAAGGTGCCGAACCGGGCCAGCGCCACCACCATCGCCCAGCGCTCGGTCGCGCAGTACGGGCAGTACTCCGCGCCCATGTACACGACGAGCGGCTTGCCGCCGTCCTTGAGTACCGGCTGCCCGCTGACGGCGGTGGGCAGGGCGGTCACCTTCCCGGTGCCGATCTTGTCGAGTGTCGCGGCCGGGACCCCGGTCACGGCGCTGACGACCGTGGGGTCGGCCGGCGTGGAGGTCGCCGCGGGTGCCGCCGAGTGTTTCGCGTGGCTGCTGGTCAGCTTCACCACGATCAGCAGGCCGAGCGCGACCAGCACGACCGCCACCGCCGCTCCGGCGATCAGCAGCCGCCGGCGTCTGGCCTCGGCGCGGCGCTGCTCGGCGACGATCCGCCGGGCCCGCTCCTGTGACAGGCGCCTGTCCCTCTTCGACACTGTTTGTCCTCTTCCCCAGGTCAGTACCGATTAGTCCCGATCTACCCGCGCCGTTCCCGGTCTACCGTGCCATGGCTGCCTGTGAATCCACCAACGTCAGCCTTGGCCTCCAGGCGCTGACCTGCGGGTACGGGTAAGGGCGAGGCCGGCGAGTGCGATGCCGATCACACCAACGACGAGTCCGATGATCCCCACCGTCATCGCTCCGCTGTCCGTGCCGCTACTCTTCGCGGCCGCCACCGTGGGGGCGCTGGCCGCGGCGGTGCCGTCCGCCGCCGCGGCGGCGAGCTTCAGCACCGGGGCCGGGTGGTCCGGCTCGGGCTGGCCGGGCTGGCTCAGATCGATCCACCGCACGATGCTGCCGTCGGAGTAGGTCTGCAGCGTCTTGAAGACCATCGAGTCGGCCTTCGGCAGCGGACCGAGCGAGACCGGGAACTCCTGGAACTCACCCGGCTTGATCGCGGTCGCCGGCGAGCTGGCGGTCCAGGTGATCTGGCTGACCGCCTCGGTCACCGAGTCCCCGTCGTCGGTCGTGATCGCCTTGGCCAGCTTGGTGGTCTTGACGGTGAACGTCCAGCCGGGTACCGGCATCACCGATACGGATGCGAGAGGCTGGTCGGTGGGCAGGTTGACCTCCAGCTTCGTCGTGGACAGCGTGTCGCTCTCGTCGGGGACCCGGAACGCCACCCGGGCGTACCCGCCCTGGCTGGCGTCGGCCGAGTTGACGGTTACGTGCGCCGACGCGGCGGCGGCGAACGTGAACACGCTGACCAGCGATACGGCACCGATCAGCGCCGCGGCACGCGTGATGCGCCCCATCGATCCCTGCCCTCTCCGTGATGTCGGTTGTTGTCCACAGCGGTAGTCGTCGGCGGCGGCGGAGAAGTTCCCGGGGTTGCGGGGCGGCACTAGGCTGGCGTCGTGTCGGGTCGGTCGGCATCACGGGTGGTCACGGCGGGCTTAGCTGCGTTCGTGTTGATCGCCGCCGTGGTGGGCTGTGGCCGCCAGGAAGGCGCGGCGCGCGCCGCGTCCAGCCCGGCCGTCGTTTCGCCCGCCGCCACCTCGCCCTCAGCCGCTTCGCCGGCCGCCGCCGGCAACACGCCGTCGGAGTCGGCCAAGATGATCTGCGCGACCGAGGCGCAGGGCGACATCCAGGCGGCTTTGGGGGTACGGCCGAAGCAGCCGCTCGTACCCACCTGGGTGGATCATCTGTACTCGTGCCGGTACGTGTACCCGACCGGCGTGCTGGTGCTGTCCGTCAAGGAACTCGCCAGCGCCGCGGCCACGAGTGCGTACTACGACGGTATGCGGGCCAAGTACCCGGGCGGCGGCGAGGTGCCCGGGATCGGGGAGGCCGCATACATCGCGCCGATCGGCTCGGTACTGGTACGCAAGGACTTCAAGGTGCTCTGGGTCGACATCAGCGGCCTGCCCCCGCAACTGGGTTCGCCGGCGGTCTCCCGTGCCGACGCGGCGTACCGGGTCGCGGTCGTCGTCATGGGCTGCTGGACCGGCAGCTGACCGAGGGCGCCCGGTCGCCGGCGAGTTAGCGGATCTCGAAGGCGCGCAGCCCCTCCACCGCCTCGTCCTGTACGGCCACATCGCTGACCCTGGCCCGGGCCGGACCGCGCCGGGCCCACGTCACCAGGTGCTCGACGCTGTCCGCGGCACCCTCGAAGACCGCCTCGACGCGGCCGTCCGGCAGGTTGCGCACCCAGCCGGTGACGCCCTGCTGCCCGGCCACCCGCCGGCAGGTGTCGCGGAAGAAGACGCCCTGCACCTCGCCGGAGACCAGGACTCTCTTGCGGATCACCGATCCAGCCTACGGTGCCCGCCCACGAGCTGGCGGCTTTGTGCCGACCCGTCCGGCGGCTCGCGAGCTCCGAATAGCCATCGGGACATCCCATTGAAGTCCGGGGGGACGGGAGCGTTTCGATGCGGTACCAGGTGCTCGGGTCCTTGCGCGTATGGACGGGTACGGGCTGGGCGGCCGTGCGCGCCGACCAGCAGCGCGCGGTACTCGCGGTGCTCCTGCTGGAGGCTGGCCGGGTGGTCTCGGTCGATCGGCTGGTGGACGAGCTGTGGGGGCAACGGCCGCCGCGCGCCGCGGTCAGTACCGTGCAGGGGTATGTGATGCGGCTGCGCCGGCTCATCTCCGCCGGTCCGGCGCGCCCGCTGGTGACCCGCGGCCGGGGGTACGAGCTCCTCGTCGAGGACGGCGAGCTGGACGCGGCCGTGTTCGAGCGGCTGGCCAGGTGTGGCCGGCGCAGCCTGGTCGAGGGGCAGCTCGACACCGCCGTCACCCACCTGGGCAAGGCCCTGTCGCTGTGGCGGGGTCCTGCGCTGGTGGACGTACCGCCGACGCCGACCGTGGCGGCCGCGGCCGGGCGACTGGAGCAACGCCGCTTGACGGTACTGGAACAGATGCTTGGCGCGGAGCTAGACCGCGACCGGCATGCGGACGTCGTGGACGACCTGTGCAGCCTGGTACAGGAGCATCCACTGCACGAACAGTTGTGGGCGCATCTGATGGTGGCTCTGCACCGCTGCGGCCGCCGGGCCGAGGCGCTGGACGCGTACCGGCGCGGCCGAGCGGTACTCGTGGCCGAGCTCGGCGTGGAACCGGGTACCCAGCTGCGCGAGCTGCACCGGTCGATTCTCGCCGGTTGACCGCCCGACTCAGCGCCGGCTCAGGGCCGGCTCATCGCCCGTCCCTAGCGTGAGCGAAGAGCTGGTTGTCCATGAGAGGGGGGCTCTGTGATACGCAAGATTCTCACCGCTGCCGCGTTGATGGTGGCGCTTGTGGTGCCGGGGGTGGCGGCCACAGCCGGTACCGCGTCGGCGGCGACGCCGTCTGCGATGGCGTTGTCGAGCAACGCGGGAAACTTCGACACCTACGACCAGTGCGTCAGCGCCGGCGACTACGGCGTGCAGACGGGCTCGTGGGTCTCCTACTCCTGCGAGTTCGACGGCATCTACTACGAGCTCATGGTGAATTACGCCACGCAGACCCAGCCGTGCGGGTCGGACGCGGTCGCCTACGTGGTGCGCAGCGGCCAGGCCTACTTCTCCGGGTACGAGGGCAGCGAGAGCCTCGGGGTGCCGACCCTGTACATCCAGCACGGCCAGCACGTGACGCTGGGCGGCAACGGCATCAAGCCCGGGCAGCAGGTCTTCTTCTACTTCTACGACGACAGCGGAAACCAGCGGGGCTCGGGTGCCTCGCACAGCGCCAATGGCGGCTGCGTGGCCAACGAGCACGAGATCACCATCAACCTGCCCGCGGGCCACTACGTCGCCAAGGGCTACTACCAGTCAGGCAACACCGGAAACATCTACTTCCAGCGGGAGACCTTCCTGCAGGTCTACTGAGCACAGTGGACGGTTATGGCCTGCCGGCGCTCCGGCAGGCCACGATCACGCTGTGGGGTCGAGGATGCCGCGCCTGGTGGCCTGGCTGACGAAGTCGTCGACCATGCGGTGGAACAAGGTGGCGAGGCGCTCCCGGTCGCGCGGCGACCATTCCGCCAAGGCTTCGTAGATGTACTGGCGGCCCGCCTCGAGGATGCGGTCGATGGCCTTGCGTCCGCGGGCCGTGAGCCGTACCCGGTGCGCCCGCCGGTCGTTCGGATCGGGTACCCGCTCCACGTAGCCGATCGCCTCCAGCCGGTGCAGTTGGCGAGTGATGTGCGGCGCCTCCACGGCGAGCTGCGCGGCCAGGTCACCGGGGCGCAGCGGCTGCGAATCGGCGAGCAGGCGCAGGATCGGCACCGCGGCGCGGTCCACCGGTACCCCCGCCTCGGCGCAGATCCGGTCGTGCTGCCTGGCCCGGTTGAGCAGGTGCGTGATGCGCGCGAGGGCCCGCTCGACCTCGATGACGTCGGGCGGGACCGAGGTGGTGGGGTGCGATGGCGCGGGCATGTGATCGACCCTACACGTCATTACTTAACTTAGGTAAGTATGCTGTGTCACGACGAGCGGTCACCACGATCGCGTACCGGAGGAGTTGTCGTGGCGCATACCACCAGTCCAGGAAGTTCCGAGGTCGCGGCGGCGCGCGCGCCGGGCGCCTCCGGCGGCCTCACGCTGCTGGCACTGGCCGTCGCCGGCCTGGTCGCATCGCTGCAACAGACGCTGGTGCTGCCGCTGCTGCCCCGGCTGATGCAGGACTTCCACGCCT
Source organism: Rugosimonospora sp. (assembly GCA_051986465.1). Lineage (GTDB taxonomy): Bacteria > Actinomycetota > Actinomycetes > Mycobacteriales > Micromonosporaceae > DATEJJ01. Next base: position 22,107 of record JBPYFB010000519.1, on the reverse strand, counting down.
CGGTCTCGTCGGTGACCTGGGTATTCACCGCCACGCTGCTGGCCGGCGCGGTCGCCACCCCGCTGCTGTCGCGCTTTGGCGACATGTACGGCAAGAAGAGGATGATCCTGGTCGCCATGGTGACTCTGGTCGCCGGCTCCGTGGTCTGTGCCGTCTCCAACTCGCTGGGCGTGCTGGTCGCCGGTCGCGCCTTGCAGGGCGTCTCCGCGGCGCTGATCCCGCTGGCCATCGGTACGATCCGGGACACCTTCCCGCGTGAGCGGGTGATGACCGCGATCGGCATCGTCAGCGCCACCATGGGCGTTGGCGGCACGGTCGGCATGCTCGTCACCGGCGTCATCGCCCAGCACACCCAGAGCTACCGCCCGATCTTCTGGATCGCCACCGGTTCCGGCCTCATCGGCCTGCTCCTGGTCGCGATCTTCGCCCCCAAGGTCGGCACCCGGGCCGGCGGGCGCCCCGATGTGCTCGGCGCCGTGGTGCTCGGTGCGTGGCTGGTCTGCCTGCTGCTGGCGATCAGCGAGGGCGACGCGTGGGGCTGGCACTCCGGCCGCGTCGTCGGCCTGTTCGTCGCCGCGGTCGTGGTGTGCGCGGTGTGGGTACTCGTCGAGCTGCGCGTGCGCGACCCACTCGTACGGATGAACCTGCTCGTCGGCCGCAGGTCCCTGACCGCCAACCTCGCCTCGGTCCTGCTCGGCTTCGCCATGTTCGGTGGCTTCACGCTCATCTCCAACTTCGTGCAGTCGCCCAAGGCGCAGATCGGGTACGGCCTGAGCGGCTCGGTGCTCGACGTCGGCCTGTACCTGCTACCGAGCACGTTCGCGATGATGCTGTTCTCGGCGCTGGCCGGTCGGTTCGAAAAGCACCTCGGCGCCGCGTACACGCTCGGCATCGGCTCGGTATTCGTGGCGGCCAGCTTCCTGTGGCTCGCGGTATCCCACAGCCATGTGTACGACGTGCTCGTCTACAGCGGCATCATGGGCGTCGGTATCGGCATCGGCTACGCCGCGCTCGGTACGCTCGCCGTGCAGCACGTACCGATGAGCCAGAGCGGAATCGCCAGCGGTATCAACACCCTCGTGCGTACGGTCGGCGGCAGCGTCGCCGGCGCGGTGACCGCCTCCGTACTCAGCAGCAATGTCCTGAAGGGCACCGCCATCCCGAGCCTGCACGGGTACGTCCTGTCGTTCGTGATCGTCGCGATCGGTGGCGGGGTGGCCGCGGTCGTGGCGCTGGTGCACGCTTTCGCGTACCGGCACGACCGGACGCCCGAGCGTCCGGGTTCCGAGCCGCCGGCCGACCCATCGTTGACTTCCGAAGTCGCGACTTCGTATAGTCGAAGTGGCGACTCCGGATAGCAGACTCCGGGTGTCCACTATGGACAGGAGTGATCCCGTGACACAGCCTCGTACCCCGGGAGAGGTCTTCCTCGCCCTGGTGAACGGCGTTGCGGAGGGGCGGTGGGACGAACTGCCCGACCTGTACGCGGAACAGACCAACGTCGTGCATCCGTTCGACCCGCGTCGCGCGCCCGCGATGCGCAGCCGCGACGAGCTTCGCGAGCATTTCAGTCCGGACGGCGCGAGCCCATGGCTGCGGTGCAAGGCGGCCAATATCACCATCCACGAGACGGCCGACCCGGAAGTCGTCGTCGCCGAGTTCGAGTACCACGGAATCGCCGCCGCCACCGGCGAACCCTTTGTACAGCCCGGCATCCTCGTGCTGCGCGTGCGCGACGGTGAGATCGTCAGCTCCCGCGACTACCTCGACCACGTGACCAGCGCGCGGATTCGTGGTCGCCTCGACGGACTCGTCGCGGCCGCCAAGGAAGGCGCATCTGCCTAGCGCCGCGGGTTGGTATGGGCCGGGTAGGTGCGGGTCTCGACCGCCTTGAGCGCCGCCCATACCGGCTGTCCCGGGGCGAGTCGCAGATGGCTCGCGGCGGCGGGGGTGATGTCGGCGGCGGCCGTGATGGGCCCGGCGAGCTGCACCCGGAGGTTGTCGCCGTGCCGCTGGATGTCGGTGATCGTCGCCGGCCAGGTATTGCGCGGGCTGCCGTCCGGGCGGTCGGCGTGCAGCGCCACGGCGGCGGGCGGGAACGCCACGAACACCTCGCCGTCGGCCGGATCGGCGACCGCGAGGGCGAACGTCTCTCCAATGTGGACAACATGCCCGTCCGCCCGGCCGCGGTAGAGGTTGAGGCCGACGAGGCGGGCGACATAGTCGGTACGGGGCTGGGCGGTGATGGTGGCCGCGTCGCCTTCCTGGACGATGTGCCCGTCCTCCACGATGACCAGCCGGTCCGCCAGGACGAGAGCGTCGAGCGGGTCGTGCGTGACCAGCAGGGTGGCGCCGGGGTGGTCGGCGAGGTGGCGCTGGAGTTCGGCCCGGGTGTCCAGGCGGGTACGGGCGTCAAGCGCGGCAAGGGGTTCGTCGAGCAGCAGCAGCGCCGGCTCGACGGCGAGCGCGCGGGCCAGGGCCACGCGTTGGGCCTGGCCGCCGGAGAGTTGGCGGGGCTTGGCCCGGGCCTGCTCGGCCAGCCCGACCCGGGCCAGCCAGCCGGCCGCCTGCTCGCGCGCGGCCGGCCGGGACAGGCCGTGGCTGCGCGGCCCGAACGCCACGTTTTCGAGCGCGGTCAGGTGCGGGAAGAGCAGGTAGTCCTGGAAGACCACGCCGATGTGGCGGCGCTCCGGGGGTGTCCACATGCGACGGTACGGGTCGTCGAGGGTATCGCCGCCGAGCCGGACGTATCCGCCGGTAAGCGGCAGCAGCCCGGCGAGGGTACGCAGCGCGGTCGTCTTGCCGGCACCGTTGGGGCCCAGCAGCGCGACGACTTCACCGGCGGCGATGGACAGGTTGACGTCGAGCCGGAACTCGCCGCGCGCCACGACGAGGTGAGCGTCCACTGTGGTCATGGGCTGCTGATCCACCGGTCGCGGAGGCTGGCCAGGATCGTCACCGAGACGATGAGCAGGATGAGGCTCAGTACCATGGCGGCGTCCAGGTCGCCCTGTTCGAGGCTGAGGTAGACGGCGAGCGGCATGGTCTGGGTGGTGCCGGGGTAGTTGCCGGCGAAGGTGATGGTCGCGCCGAACTCGCCGAGCGCCCGCGCCCAGCACAGTACCGCGCCGGCGGCGATACCGGGTGCCACCAGCGGGAGGGTGACCCGGCGGAACGTGGTCCACCGGCCCGCACCCAGGGTGGCCGCCGCCTCCTCGTACCGGGTGTCCGCGCCGCGCAGCGCGCCCTCCACCGCGATGACGAGGAACGGCATGGCGACGAAGGACTCGGCGACCACGACGGCGGGCGTGGTGAACGGCAGGCTCACGTGGAACGCGCTGTTGAGCCAGGCGCCGACCAGACCGTTGCGGCCGAACACGAGTAGCAGCGCCACCCCGCCCACCACCGGCGGCAGCACCAGCGGGACGGTGACCAGGGCGCGTACCACGCGGCGGCCGGGGAACTCGATGCGGGCCAGCAGCCAGGCCAGCGGTACGCCCAGGACCACGCAGGCGACGGTGGCCAGGGTGGCGGTTTCCAGGGACAGCCGCAGGGCGGTGAGTATCCCGGGGGCGGTCAACCGGCTCGGCAGCGTACGCCACGGCGTACGAACCATGAGGCCGAGCAGCGGGAGTACCAGAAAGGCCAGGCCGGCCGCTGCGGGAAGCAGCAGCGCGACCGGCGCTCGCGCGGTACCGGGGCGGCGGCGGGGCACGGCCGCGGGTCGCCCCGCCTCCACCTTGTCGGTAACGGACACGAGAAGAGGTTACGGGGCCTGGAATCCGGCGGCGGTCAGTACGGCCATGCCCTTGTCGGACAAGACGTAGCTGACGAACGCCTGGGCCGCCGTCTTGTTCTTGCTGTTCTTCAACACCACGATCGGGTACGAGTTGATGGCTCCCGCGGACTCGGCGAACTCGATACCGTCCACATCGGACGCTGCTGCCTTGGCATCGGTGCGGTACACCAGCGCCGCGTCCACCTCACCCAGCTTCACCTTGGCGAGCGCGGATTTCACGTCCTGTTCCAGGGTTACCGGGGTCAGCTTCACCTTCGCTGCCGCGAGCGCCTTGGTGGCCGCCGCGCCGCACGGTACCGCCGCCGCGCACTCGGCGACCTTGACGCCCGGCTTGGTCAGGTCGGCCAGCCCGGCGATGTGCTTGGGGTTGCCCTTCGGTACCGCGATGACGAGTTGGTTCTTCACGAACGTGGTGGGCGTGCCGTCGGCGTTGCCGGCGTCGGTGACGGTCTTCATGTTGGTCGGCGCGGCGGAGGCGAACACGTCGGCCGGGGCGCCCTGGTTGATCTGGGTGGCGAGTGCCGAGCTGCCGGCGAAGTTGAACTTCACCGTGGTGCCCGGGTTGGCGGCCTCGAAGTCCTTGCCGATCTGGGTGAAGGACTCGGTCAGCGATGCCGCCGCGAACACGTTCAGCGACCCGGCGACGCCCTTCGGCGCCGCGGGACTGGCGCCGCTGGCGCCGGTACCCCCTGAACTGCCGCCACACGCGGACAGCGCCAGCAACGCGGCGGCGGCGAGGCCGACCACGCCGCGGCGTATGAATGCTGCTCTCACGAGCGACTCCTCTCCACCACGACGGTGGTCGACTTGATCACAGCGATCGCCACCGAACCCACCTGCAGATCCAGGTCGTCGACGGCCTCCCGGCTCATCAGGGAGACGATCCGGAACGGACCGGCCTGGATGTCCACCTGAGCCATGACCGTGTCCTTGACGACGGCGGTCACGATGCCGCGCAGCCGGTTGCGGGCCGAGGAGCTCTCGCCCCGCTCGTCCGGTTCGGCGCCCTGACCCCGGGCGAACGCGGCCAGATCCACCCCGTTGATCGCTCGGTGGCCGTGCTCGTCGCGGACCGCGACCAGCCGCCCGGCATCCACCCAGCGGCGCACCGTATCGGGGCTGACGCCCAGCAACTCGGCCGCCTCACCGATTCGGAATTGCGTCACCGACCCACCGTATCGGGTCGCACCTACAATGCGGAAGTGCTTCTTAGGCTGGCACCTGCAGCCCGGCTTCCTTCGTCCAGCGGCGCGTTAGGACTTGGCCTGGGAGAAGCGGACCATGTTGCCGGCCGGGTCGCGGAAGGCGCAGTCGCGGACGCCGTACGGCATGTCCATCGGTTCCTGCATCACCTCGGCGCCGGACGCGCGTACGGTCTCGAAGAGCTCGTCCACGTTGGTGGTGGACAGGACCAGCCCGCTGAGCGCGCCCTTGGCGAGCAGTGAGCGGAGGACATCCGCGTCGGTGGGCGACCGGCCCACCCCGACGGACTGCAGGACGATGCCCAACTCCGGCTGGTCCTTGGGGCCGACGGTCAGCCAGCGACCGAACTCCGTGTTGACGTCGTTGCGGACCTCGAGGCCGAGGACGTCGCAGTAGAAGGCCAGCGCGGCATCGTGGTCGTCGACTTCCAGAAAGGTGAACTGCAGCGTGACGGTCATGCACCGAACGCTACGCGGCGCCGTCGACCTGCGCTTCTCTGGTCCTGATCGGTCTGGTGAGCAGCTTCGCGGCACAGGCCGGTACCTCGGCGAGCGCGGCATGGTCGCGGGCCCGGTACGCGCTCGGGCTTTCGCCGACCAGTTCGGTGAAGCGGGCGCTGAAGGAGCCGAGCGAGGTACACCCGACCGCCATGCACACGTCGGTGACGCTCAGGTCACCGCGCCGCAGGAGCGCCTTGGCGCGTTCGATCCGGCGGGTCATCAGGTAGCTGTAGGGCGTCTCGCCGTACGCCGCCCGGAACTGGCGGGAGAAGTGGCCGGGGGACATCAGCGCGGCCTGTGCCATCGCAGGTACGTCCAGCGGCCGCGGGTACTCCCGGTCGATCAGGTCACGAGCCCTACGCAGGTGGGCCAGATCCTCGGGCGTCACCCGACCAGCATGCCACGGTGGTGCCGCGGGCGGGCTGGCTACCCGCGGGCGGCACCACCCGGCTCTGCTGTCCGACGCCACCACGCTGGCCTACAGCGGGTCGCCGGCGTCGATGTCGGAGCGCTCCTCGACGCGCCGGTATCCGGTCCTCGTCGGGGGATAGCCGGCCCGCTCATCGGTGACCACGGTACGGCGCCGGCCGCCCCAGATGTACATGGTGACCACCAGGCCGATGACGCCCACGGCCATCAGGATCCAGCCGACGACGTCCAGATTGACGCCACCGACGTGAACGTTCAACGCGAACGTGAGGATTGCGCCCACTGCGATCAGGAACACGCTGACGCCGATACCCATGATCGATTCCTCCATTAAATCTGGTACTGTCGATCAAAAGGGGTACCCCGTCGAGGCCACTTCTATTCGACCCCGTATTCGGGTCGATGTATCGATCTCGTTGAGCTATTTGTCCGCTATGGACCGCTAATTCGCGGGGCTTCTGTTGGACATTTCACACCGCATACGGTCAGCCGCGCACTCCGTTTGACGCGGTCGCCGAGGCCGGCAAGGGTAGGCCGGAGGGCGGTCGAAGCCAGCGCGCACACCCCGGCGTGGAATCCTCAACGCCGCCCGCACGCCGCGGCGAACTTATGCCGGTGCGACGTCGACGAGAGACGGAAAGGGGAAACCCCATGGTCACGTTGACCGATCACGCGATCGACGCGATCCAGAACCTCACCGAGCGGCCCGACGCTCCGGAGGGCGGCGGGCTACGCATCGCCACCGACGACACCCGGGGATCGCTGCAGCTGAGCCTGGCTCCAACGCCCGCCGCGGGCGACGCAGTAGTGGAGTCGGGCGGCGCCCGGCTGTTCCTTGACAACAACGCTGCCGCGATGCTCAACGACCGGACCCTCGATGCGCGTACCGACCCGGACGGGCAGGTCGTCTTCACACTGGCAGAGCCGTTCGGCTAATCCTCCGCCACCGCTGGTCGAGCCCGCGCCAACTGTGGCGCGGGCTCGACCGCTCTATGTGTTCGATCGCTCAGGCGCGTTGCGTGGCGGCGACCGCGACCTCGCCGGTACGGCTGAGCTTCTGCCAGCCCAGCCGCCGCCCGCTCAGTGCGGACAGGGTGGACTCGATCAGCAGGATGTACATGATCTGCCGGTACAGCAGCTGTTGCAACGGCAGAGTCCATAGTGGACGGAGCCGTTCCCGGTCCAGCCGGAAGGCGAGTACCGCGGTGATGACGTGCACGATGAGCATGACCACCCAGCCGAGTACCGTCTGCCACTGGTCGAGGAAGAGCATTCCGTAGACCGCCATCACGTCCAGCAGCGGCGCAAACAGCGGCAGGAACACGGTGAACAGGGCGATCATCGGTAGGCCCCGGCGGCCGAACCGCCCGGAGGAGCCGGACTCCACGACCGACCGCCGGTGCTTCCACATCGCCTGCATCGTGCCGTAACTCCAGCGGTACCGCTGCTTCCAGAGCTGGCGCAGGGTGGCCGGCGCCTCGGTGTGCGCGACGGCGGACGGTTCGAAGACCACCCGCCAACCGGCCCGGTGGATGGCCATGGTGAGGTCGGTGTCCTCCGCGATGGTCTGGATGCTCACGCCGCCGGCGTCGGCGACGGCCTGGCGGCGGAAGGCGCCGAGCGCGCCGGGGATGGTGGGTATGCAGTCGAGCGTGTCGTACAGCCGGCGATCCAGGTTGAATCCGATCACATACTCGATGTGCTGCCACCTGCCGACGAGGCCGCGCCGGTTGCCCACCTTCACGTTGCCCGCGATCGCGCCCACCGCGGGATCGGCGAACGGTTGGACAAGCCGGTGGATGGAGTCCGTGTCAACCACGGTATCGGCGTCCACCATCACCAGCAGATCGTGGCGGGCCAGCGCGACGCCGACGTTCAACGCGGTCGCCTTGCCACCGTTCGGCACCCGTACCACCCGGATGTTGCCCAGGCCGACCGCCTCCACCGCGTCCGCCGTACCGTCGGTCGACCCGTCATCGACGACAATCACTTCGACGCCCGGGTGCGCGGAGAGGGCGAGCGAGCGTACCGCCGCCGCGATCGTCTTGCTTTCGTTGAAGGCCGGCACGATTATCGAGACCGGCTCGGTGACGGGCGAGCCCCAGGACCAGGCACCCTGGTTGCGGCGGCGGGCGTGGCGCACCGCGACGATGAACACGAACAGGGTACGGATCAGCGTGAGCGCGCCGACGGCGAGCAGCAGTGCCCACAGGATGTGCCAGGTACCGTCCGCGAGCTGGATCGACCACACCAGAGCCCCGCCCCGCCAGCGGACCCCGGACGGCGCGGGGGGATTCGCGGCCGCCACCGACTGGCCGATGCCCTCGCTCACGGTGGTGAACTCGTACCCCCGTTGCTGCATCGCCGGGATGAACCGATCGAGCGCCGCGACGGTCTCCGACCGGTCCCCGCCGGCGTCGTGCATCAACACGATCGCGCCCGCGTCCCCCGGCGGCGTCGCGTTGCGTACGATCGCGGGGACGCCGGGCCGCGCCCAGTCCCGGCTGTCGGCGTCATTGAGCACCGTGAGGTAGCCCTGCCGACCCGCTGACCGCATCGTCGACCAACTCTGATCGTCCACCGCGTCAGGCAGCGACGAGTACGGCGGGCGCAGCAGGGACGTCGATACACCGGTGGCGTATCCGATCGCGCTTTGCGTCTGTGCGTACTCCAGATCCCGGCGCCACTTGGGCAGGGTCGCGAGCTGCGGATGGGTGAACGTGTGCGAGCCGATCTCGTTGCCGTCGGCCACCAGTTGGCGGGCCAGCTTCGGATACTTCGACACCTGCGAGCCGACCAGAAAGAAGGTCGCGTGCACGTGGTAGCGGCGCAGTACCGCCAGAACCTGCGGCGTCCACCTGGGATCGGGCCCGTCGTCGAAGGTGAGCGCGATGGTACGCGCAGGCAACCTGAAGGACTGGGTACGGCCCCCCGAGGTGTCGATGACGGGTCCGCCCTCGTGCACGGCGACCGGTACCGCCTTGTCGGCGTCGTCCTGATCGCCCAGGCTGTCCGGGCCGAAACCGGGGTGCGTGTACGCCTCCGCCAGCAACACGTTGGCCAGCAACGCGAACAGCCCCGTAACCAGTACCAGCCGCCCAAAGCTCCGCCGCTGGCGGCGCACCGGCGGCTGTCGCGGGGTCACCGGGCCAGCCGACGATTGGCCGCTCTGGTAGAGCGTCATTGGCGACACTCCCCTCCGCTGGCCGTGACGATCGCGACCGGGTGCGCGCGGTCGGGCATTCCGGCGCTGCTGCTGGTCGGGCAGGACGAGCTACCCGGTGGCAGTACCGGGGCACCGAGCTGGCTGAACCAGATCGCCGCGAGTACGAGCACCATCCCGGCGACGAGTACGTAGGCCCACACGAGCAGCCGGCGCCGCCGGGTACCGCTCGGGTCGACGAATACCGGCTGTGGTGGGAGCTGGCCGAGCTTGATCATTTGCGTCGACTCGTGCTCCGGCAGCCTCTCCTTGATCGAGGGCTGCTCGACCTGGGCGCGTCCTACCGCCTCGAGGTGGACCCGTCCTACCGCCGCCGGTGGGTCGCTGGACCGCCCGACGTCTTGCTTCCTCCCCATGGCCGCATCCCCTAGGAACCCCGCCGGGCTCTCGCCTGACCAGGACATTGTCCACACGACCGTCGGGATCCCATGATCCGTCCATTCTCGATATCGGCTCGCACGTCGCAGCGAGGTCCGAAGGCTCAATACGTCAGAGGAAGCGTCGTTACCTCCGATCCTTCCCGAACGGCGCGCGCACGAAACCGGCCGATTCCATCGCTGTCCACGGTGGAGACAACGGATCTCTGCGATGACCTGCCATTCATCTCGCGAAAACTCGGCAATGTGGTGGCAGCAAGCAGAGAGCCGTGTCACCAATCGGTAACACGGTTCTCTGACCCCGCGGCCATGGCGCGCGGGTCATCGGTCTACCGCGTTGGCGGGAGCGGGCCGGCAGCGGTCGGGCCGGGAACGCAGCGCGGCACCACCGTGACGCCGAGTGGTCGTACTATCCACATCGCCTTGGGTTTAGCGGACCGCTGTTGCACATCGCGCAGCGTGAAGCCGATTACCAAGGTGTCCCGGGCCGGGATCTTCCAGGGGCGGACGACAAAGGAGGCGTCTGTACCCATGATCAGGTATGCCGCGGTAAACCGGGCATAATACGGCTCGGCGTCGGGCGTTCCCATCAGAAGCATCGGCCCGTCTGTACGGATCGTGGTCACGCCGTCCTCCGTCGGGGCGACCTTCGCCTGGAAACCCTGGTCGATAGCGGGCCGGGTGGTGCACAGGTTGCCCGCCAGCATGGGTACCAGCGCAGTCCGCGCGCCGGCCCGGCGCAGTTCCGCGTTGAGTTTCGCGGGGTCCTTGAACTGGTTGATGTGGACCGTCACGGCCACCGACCCGTCCCTGTGTCTGTCCACTGTGTACGCCGACGCCTGCGGCCCGCGGGCCCACGGCGTGCTGATGGCCAAGGCCGTGGCGGTAGCGGTCGCGACCACTCCGGTCGCGGCAATGGCCAGCCTGCGCCGAACCGGGCGAGGTGGCGCCGGCGCGGCGACCGCGACCTCGCCGGGGCGGTCGGTATCGCACGCAAGGACGCGGGCGAGCATGGCGCGGGCGTACGGGTCGTGCGGGTCGGGTGAGTCGGTCGCCGGGTCGGCGGCGCGCAGCCGGCGCAGGGCGGTATCGGTACCAGGATTCATGACTGGGTACTCCCTTCGGTGAGCGCGGATGGCAGCGGCATGGCCCGTACCGGACGGGTATCGCCCTGCTCGTTGGCGAGTAGCCGGGCGGCGAAGCGGCGCCGGGCGCGGTGCAGGCGTACCTTGACCGCGGTACGGCTGCACCCGAGGACCGCGGCCACCTCGGCCGGGTCCAGCCCCTCCCATTCGGTCAGCCGCAACACTTCCTGGTCGGCCGGGGACAGCCGGGCGAGCACGGCGCGTACCCGCAACTCGTCGCTGACCTGGTCGGCGTGGTCCTCGACGCGCGCGTCGGCGGCCACGCCCAGCCGGTCCACGAGCCGGCCCTGGCGGGCACGCGAGCGCAGTTCGTTGGCGATGACGTGCCGGGCGGTCGCGTACAGCCAGCCACGCTCATGCCCGGCCGGCACCTCGGGCAGCCGGCGGTATGCGGCGAGAAAGGTGTTCGAGACCACGTCCGCGGCCGCGTCGGCGCCGACTCGACGGGTCGCGAAGCGGGTCAGCTCCCCGTAGTGGGCCTCGAACAGCTCCTCCAGCCGGCGCCTGGCCGCCGCGTCGTCTGCTTCCATGCCCAGTGAATCTCCGCCTCCGGGGTGCCGGTTACACCCTCAACCCTGCCGCGCCCGTAAGCTGGGCTGATGCACGCCCCGGAGATCATCGACCTGGAGCTGGCCCGGGCGATCCGCGGCCGGGAGTACTGGGTCCGTGCCGGCGAGGCGTCCGCTGTCTACTGCCCGCCCGGCTCGGAGCGCGAGGTCCGGCTGCGGAGGCTGGCTCAGCAAACCGTGCGGCACCGGTACGTGGCGACTCTCATTATGAACGGCAAGCCGGAACGCAGCCTGCAGGTACTTGGCCTGGGCGAGGCGATTATCTGGGCGGAGAACCTGGTACCGCCTCGACCCTGAGTCAATGCTTGGTTAACTGCTGCTGGTCACGCCTCGGGTGATGTGGCAGGGTGTTGGTCATCGGTCGATTTGGCACCGAATTCCAGTCGCGGTCAAGACCCGGGATGGGAGTGGTCCAATGTTACGACGGTCAAGGCGTTTTCCGATTCCATGGCTGGTACCCATAGGGGTTGCGGCATTCGCTGTCGCTATTGCAATCACGCCGGCCGGCGCCGCGCTAAGCGCGACGGGGCCGAGCTCAACCGATGAGACACCAAGTGCGACCGGGTGCGCCGCGCGGGTCAACGACACCGCCAGCAAGCTGTTGCCGTGCATCAGGACCGAGGATCTTTGGCGACATCTGCAGGCATTTCAGGCCATTGCAGATGCCAATCCAGGCCCAGACGGTCATCCGTCCCGGAACTCGGGCGAGCCGGGTTACAAGGCATCAGTGGACTATGTAGCCAAGCTTATGAAGGAAGCCGGCTATAACGTTACCATCCAGACATACAAGTTCTTCTACTTCGCCTACAATGGCGTTCCCGCCTTCAGCGAAGTATCGCCAACTTCGCACAATTATCAGGTGCTGACCGAATGGAATCCGGGGCAGAGTTACGGAACCGCGAACGCGAGCATTCAGCCGGCCGGCGGCATCGTCAACCCGCCGACGCCGACATCCAGCTCGACCAGCGGTTGCACCGCGGCTGACTTCAGTGGCTTCGTACCGGGTCGGATCGCGGTGATCCAGCGCGGAGGCTGCAACTTCGGCTTGAAGGTCGTCAACGCGCAGGCCGCCGGCGCTGCGGGCGTGATCATCTTCAACGAAGGCAACCCGGGCCGCACCGCTGTGCTCTCCGGCAGCTTGGTGGACGGCGCGGGCAACCGGATCGTCCCGACGATCCCGGTCGCCTTCACCTCCTTCGCCTTGGGCGACGCCCTCCTCAGCCAGTACCAGCAGGCGGTCACCGCCGGCACGGCGCTGCCGGTCGTCAACCAAACCATCAACGCGACCGTCGACCCGAACCGGGACGACTACAACGTCATCGCCGACTCCAAGGGCGGCGACCCCAACCACGTCCTGGTAGTCGACGCGCACCTCGACGCCATCTACGGCGCCGGCATACTCGACAACGCATCCGGTTCCGCGACGATCCTCGACATCGCGCAGATGATGAGGAAGGTCAACCCGCGCAACAAGTTGCGGTTCATCTGGTTCGGCGGTGAGGAACTGGGCCTGTTGGGCTCCCAGTACTACGTCAACAATCTGAGCCCGACCGAGCTCAGCAAGATCGGGTACGACCTCGACGCGGACGTGACCGCGACACCGAACTACGTCGTCGGCGTCCTCGACCCGGCCGGCGTCGACCTGTTCGGTCGGACCGTGTCGCGGCAGTTCCCGCCGCAGATCTACCAGCCGTCGACCGTCGCCCGTGACCAAGGGATCCAGTACTTCAACTCCCTCGGGCTCAATCACGAGCTGTTCTCGCCGGTCGGTACGGACGCGATCAACTTCAACATTGTCGGCATTCCGGCGAGCGGCGTACTGACTGGACAGGACTGCTGCAAGACGCAGGACGATGTCAATCTGTTCGGCGGGACCCTGGGGAACTTCGAGGGGAACGTGCCGAGTACCGACGGCGGCTGCGTCGACAACCCGTTCCGGTGGTGCGACAACCTCGCCAACAACGATCCCAACGTACTCACATTCATGTCGAGGGGCTTCGCCAACATGGTGATCCAGATGGCCTTCGACACGACGGTGATGTCCGGTAGCGCCTCGGGTGGCCACTCGGCCAGCCCGCGGGCGGTACCGAAGCAGGCGAACGCCGGCAAACGCGCCCCGGTGAGCTGACCTGTAGGCATCAGGTTGGGTGGCGCCAGATTTGGCGCCACCCAATGCCATCGGCCCATGACCAGCCGGATCACGATTTCGCTGGCGCAACGTTTGACTCTTCCCGTCGTTACCGGGATGGGGCTGGAACCCCCGGCCCGGGAGGAGCCTCGTCGCGATGTGGACTGCCGGTGGTCGCCCTGCTCGGGGCCTGTGGTCGCGCCGTCACCTGCGCGCGCTGTGCGTGGCGGCGACCAGCGGGGTGCTGGTGGCTGTTGCCGCGGCTCCCGTGGCCGCCGCGGTGATCACCACGGCAAATCCGGTCGCCCTGGCCGAGGCGATGACCGCGCCCGGTACGGAACTGAGCGGGGCGGCGCTGGTCGCCACGACCGCCGAGGGGACCCCGCTGGGGATCGGCGACTCGCCGCTGGTGGGGTTCCCCACCGACGGCCCGACCTACACCGTCCTCACCACCGGCGACGCCAACCTCGCGGACCAGCCGTTCGCCCGTGCCTCGGTCGAAAACGGGGGTGGTTCGGTGCGCGGCGCCCGTGATCGCGACGTGAGCATCCTGCGCGTCGACTTCGCCGTGCCGCCCGGCCTCAACTGTGTCAGCTTCGACCTCCGCTTCCTCACCAACGAGATCCCCGACCCCGAGAGCGTCGTCGACGACGCGTTCATCGCCGAGCTGGACGAGTCCACGTGGACGACGGCAAGCCCCAATGTGATCGACGCGCCGAACAACTTCGCGGTCGACCAGTTCGGCAACCCGATCAACGTCGCCAGCGCCGCCCAGTCACTGACGCCGGGATTCGACCCGACCACCGGGTACCGCTTCGGCACGCCGCTGTTGCGGCAGGCCACACACATCACGCCCGGCCCGCACTCGCTGTTCCTGTCCATCTTCGACATGAGCGATCAGCGTGAGGACTCGGCGGCGCTGGTGGACAACCTCGCGATGTCCTTCGCCGCCACACCGGACGAGTGTGCCGCCGCCGTACTGCAGTCCGACCTGAGCCTGAGCCCGCCGCATGCGATCGATCAGATCGGTGGTACCCACGCAGTCACCGCCGCGCTGCGCGGCGCGAGCAGCGGCACGCCCACCGGCAGCGCCCCGGTCATATTCCGGGTGGACGGCGTCAACCCGGCGTCGCCCACCACTGTGTTCACCGACGCGGCCGGCCACGCCACCTTCTCCTACACCGGTGTCAACCCGGGCGAGGACGTCGTCACGGCCTGCGACGACGCCAATCGCAATGGCGTATGTGACCCCGATGAAGCGTTTGCCTCGGTAATCAAGCTGTGGGAGGCGACACCGCCGCCGCTGCTGGCGCTCACACCGCCCAGCGCGACCAACAACGTCGGCGCGACGCACTCGGTGACGGCGCACCTCACCGACGCGGGCGGAACCGCCATCCCGAACGGTCGCATCCGGTTCGAGGTGCGCGAGGCCAACGAGGTGACCGGTACGGCGACGACCAACAGCGGTGGCGATGCGGTCTTCAGCTACCACGGCGACGGCGTCGGTACCGACACCATCACCGCCTGCTTCGACGCCAACCACAGCGACACGTGCGGCTTCGACGAGGTGACCGCGACGGCCACGAAGACCTGGCTGGCTCCCGAGCCGGTACTGACCGTCGCGCCGACCGCGGCCGCCAACCCGGTCGGCACCCAGCACACCGTGACCGCCACCCTGACCAGCGGCGGCACCCCGGTGGAGAGCGCGACCATCGTCTTCACCGTCACCGGGGCCAACCCGAACACCGGTTTGGGACGCAGCGCCGCCGACGGCGGGGCGCGGTTCGGGTACGTCGGTACCAACCCGGGAAGCGACACGATTACCGCGTGCTTCGACGCCAACTTCAATGACGTATGCGATCCGGGCGAGGCGACCGTGACCGCCACTAAGACGTGGGAGGCGACGGCTCTGAGCCTCGTACCGGCCACCGGGACCAATACGGTGGGCGCCAGCCATACCGTTACCGCCACGCTGGTCGTGTCGCCGTCCGGGCCGCCGGTCGCCGCGGGGCTCATCGTCTTCTCGGTGACTGGCGCCAACACGGCCGGCGGCGAGACCACCACGAGCGCGTCGGGTACCGCCACGTTCACCTACACCGGCCGCACGGCTGGCACCGATACCATCACCGCCTGCCAGGACACCAACGAGAACCGGCGGTGCGATCTGGGCGAGGCGACCGCGACCGCGACGATGACCTGGGTCGGCCTGGCCGTCACCGGTATGCGGCTGATCCCGGTGCTCGCCGCCGGCGGTGGGTTTGTCTTGCTCGGCGCGGTCGCGCTGCTCGTGCCGCTGCTGGCGCGACGGCGCCGGTGACCCTCCACAATAGACGGAGGGTTTAACATAGCCCCCGTGGGCAACGCGGGTCCCAGGAAGCGCAATGGTCCCAGGCCTTTCGGGGACTAGTTGGATGTTCTATCGGGCGGTGCTCCGGGTACGCGCACTCGTGTGCGACCGAGGGGGCTGTCATGAACACGTATCCTGCGATTGAAGACCACGGGCTGATCGGCGATCTGCAGACCGCGGCGCTCGTCGCGACCGACGGTACGATCGACTGGTTCTGCGCACCGAGGTTCGATTCGCCGAGTATCTTCGCGTCTCTGCTCGACCAGCAGGTCGGCGGCTACCTCCGGGTCGCCCCGGAGGGTGTCGACTACGTGACGAAGCAGCTGTACCTGCCGGGAACGGCGATCCTCGTCACCCGGTTCATGAGTGCGGACGGCGTGGGCGAGGTGACGGACTTCATGCCCATCGCCGGCGACCAACCGACCGACCGGCACCGGATCGTCCGCATGATTGCGGTTGTCCGTGGCCAGATGCGCTTCCGGCTCGACTGCGAACCCCGGTTCAACTACGGGCGCGATCGTGCCGAGATCGAGGTCGGCGACGACGGGGCCACCTTCCGCACTCCGGCGATGAGGCTGAACGTCAGCGCGGCCCGCCACAACGGCCGGTTCGTCCTGGACGGCGGCATCCAGCGCACCGACCGGGGGATGCGGGCCGTCGCGACGCTCGGCTGCGGCGACGTCGCCGGCCTGGTCATCGAGACCGCTCCCAAGGGCCCGGCGAGAGCGGTCACCTCGGGCCAGATCATCGAACTCTTCGAGCAGACCCGCGACTTCTGGCGCTCCTGGATCGGGCGTTCGCGCTATCAGGGGCGCTGGCGGGAGATGGTCGAGCGGTCCGCGATGATGCTCAAGCTTATGACGTATGCGCCCACGGGCGCGCTCGTCGCGGCACCCACCGCCGGACTGCCGGAGCAGATCGGTGGCGAACGCAACTGGGATTACCGCTTCACGTGGGTACGGGACGCGTCGTTCTCGGTGCACGCGCTGCTCGGGCTCGGCTTCACCGAGGAGGCCCTGTCCTTCGGGCGATGGCTCAGCGACCGCTTCAAGGACGCCGCCGACCGGGATACGCCACTGCAGATCATGTACCGGGTCGACGGCTCTCCCGACCTGGCCGAGGAGACGCTCGACCACCTCGAGGGCTACTGCGAATCCCGGCCGGTCCGGATCGGCAACGGCGCGGCCGGCCAGCTACAGCTCGACATCTACGGCGAGGCGTTGGATTCGATACACCGGGCCGATAGTCAAGGCCTGCGCGTGCCGCACGAAGGCTGGATCAACATTGTCTCGCTCGTCGACTGGCTGTGTGAGCACTGGGATGAACCTGACGACGGGATCTGGGAGACCCGCGGTGGCCGGCAGGATTTCGTGTACGGCCGGCTGATGTCGTGGGTCGCCTTCGATCGTGCCATCCGCCTTGCCCAGGAGCGCAGCCGGCCGGCCAACCTTGCCCGGTGGAGCGCGATGCGCGACGCGGCGTACCGGCAAATCATGGACCGCGGCTACCACCCGAAGCGGGAAGCCTTTGTGCAGCATTACGCCACCGACGTCCTCGACGCGTCGCTGCTGTACATGCCACTCGTCGACTTCATCGCCCCTGACGATCCACTGTGGACATCCACATTGCGGGCGATGGACGACGAACTCGTATCCGACAGCCTGGTGTACCGATACGACCCCGCCGCCTCGCCCGACGGCCTGCGCGGCTCCGAGGGTACGTTCACGATCTGTACGTTCTGGTACGTCGACGCGCTGGCCCGGTCGGGTCGGCTGGAGGACGCCCGGCTCACCTTCGAGAAGATGCTGACCTACAGCAACCACCTCGGCCTGTACTCGGAGGAGATCTCACCGGCCGGCCGGCAGATCGGCAACTTCCCGCAGGCGTTCAGCCATCTCTCGCTCATCACCGCGGCGGTGAACCTCGACCACCAACTCAATCAGGTAACGGGTTCGCTCGACTCGGTACCGCGCTCCGGTGTACCTGTTGCCTAAGTCCCGTCAGAACCTTGCACCGTTGGCGCTGGCCCAGTTCATCTGCAGCTTCGCCGGTTCCAACCTGAACGTGATGATCAACGACATCAGCCGCGACCTGAAGACCACCGTCCACGGTGTACAGATCACCATCACCATCTTTCTCCTCGTCATGGCGGCCCTGATGATTCCCGGTGGCAAGCTCACCGACCGGTACGGCCGCAAGCGTTGCTTCATTCTCGGACTCGTCCTGTACGGCATCGGTGCGTTGCTCAGTGCCGTCGCGCCCGGCCTGGGTACCCTCATCATCGGAAACTCGATCCTCGAAGGTATCGGCACTGCCCTGCTCATCCCGCCGGTCTACATCCTCGCCACGCTGCTGTTCGCTGGCGTCGCCGATCGGGCCCGCGCGTTCGGCACGATCAGCGCGCTGGGCGGCGTCGGTGCCGCCGCTGGACCGCTCATCGGTGGCCTGATCACCTCGGCGCTCGGGTGGCGCTGGGCGTTCGTGTTCCAGGCCCTCGTCGTCGCGACAATTGTCTGGCTCAGCCGTGGACTGCGCGACCCGCTGCCCCCCGACCCCGGCAAGGCCTTCGACATCCGCGGCGCGATCCTCTCCGCCATCGGTCTCATCCTCATAGTCACCGGCATCCTGGCCGCCGACGACAATGGCTGGCTGACGCTCATCCTCATCGTCGCCGGGTGCATCGTCCTCGCCCTGTTCTTCAAGTCCGTACGGCGCAAGGAACGCAAAGGCCAGCAACCCCTGCTGTCCACCGCGCTGTTCCGCAACCGGACATCCAACCTGGGGCTCATCACCCAGAACGCCCAATGGCAACTGCTGCTGGGCACGTCCTTCGTCGTCGCGGCCTACCTTCAAGTGGTCCGCGGATACGACGCCATCCAGACCGGTGTCATCTTCACCGCCGCCACCGCCGGCCTGCTCATCTCGTCCCTGACCGCCGAACGCCTCGCCAAGCGACACACCCAACGCTCGCTCATCCTGACCGGCTTCGCCGTGACGATCGTCGGTATCGGCGCCCTGCTCAGCCTCGTCATCGGGTTCCCGAACGTGTGGGCCTTCGCACCCGGCCTGCTGCTCATCGGACTCGGACTCGGCCTGGGGTTGACCCCATCGGTCAACGTCGTGCAGTCCAGCGTCGGGGAGAACCTACAAGGCGAGATATCCGGGCTGTCCCGCAGCGTGTCCAACCTCGGATCCTCGCTCGGTACGGCCATCGCCGGAACCGTCATCGTCGCCGGGATCACCGCGACGCCCTCTCGCGCATACGGTCTCGCGATGCTGGTACTCGTCGTCGTTGCGGCGGCAGGCCTGTCCGCGGCCATACTGCTTCCGCGGAGGATCGCGCCGGCCGACTGATGAGTCACTCGCCGCGCTGCGGTGGGCGCTGCTTGTTGCGAAACCGACACCCGTTGCGTTGTCCCACCAGCGAGACATACCGACCGCTCGTGTTATTGCCCGGGATGCCGCGACTGTCGATAGTGAGGGCATGCGTGATGCGCCGTCGGGGGGTGCCGGCGATGGGGCTTGGCGGTCCAGCTGGTACGCCGTCGTCGCGTTGTCGACGGTCTGCGCGGCGAGGATCGCCGATACGTGGTACGGCAACCAGTTCCGCCAGGTGCCGTTCATTGTGGCGCTGTTTGCCCTGCCCATGCTTTACGCGTTTCCCAATACCAGAGGGCTTTTGGACCGCTACCGATGGCCGGTGCTGGCGGCGCAGGCGGTACTGACCTGGGTGCCGTTCGCGCTCTTCGGCCACTACTGGAGCATCGGCGTCGACGGGTTGTTGGCCGCGCTGGTGCTGCTGATGGTGCCGGGTCGGCGGTCGTGGCTACTCGCAGGCGGGCTGCTGGTACTCGAGGTCGTGCTGCGCAGCGCCGTGATGGGCCTGCCCGCGCCCGCGGGGTGGTTCGGGTTCATGAACGTGGTCATCTTCTACACCGACGACGCGCTGGTGCTTTTCGGGCTGGTCCGGCTGGCGCAGATCGTCGGCAACGTTCAGCAGGCCCGAGTACAGACTGCCCGGCTGGCGGTCGCCCGCGAGCGGCTGCAGGCGGCCGAGGCCTTGCACGCGGCCGTGGGTGAGCGTCTTGCCAGGGTCGCGGCGCAGGCCGCGGCGGCGCGCGGGGCGTTGCCGTCCGGGGCGGAGCAGGCCCGGGCGAAGGTGACCGCGGTGGGTGTTATCGCCCGGGAGGCGGTCGCCCAGGTACGGGCCGTGACGGCGGGTTGGCGCGCACCGGCGCTGCCCGAGCCGGTGGCATCCGCGGAGCCCGCCGCCGCAGCGGTGATCGCGCCGAGGCTGGCCCGGGCGGTGCTGGTAACAGTCCTGTCCGGGCTGGTGGTTTACTCCATCTCCTACGTCATCCTGCTCGATCGCGGGGCGTGGCGGACCACGGCGGCGATCGCCGTCGTCGTCGTGGTCGTGACACTGGTGCTCTACCAGTCCCGGCCCGCGCGACCGACGCGACCGCAGCGGGCGTGGCCGCTGATATTGGCCGCGGAGGCGCTGTTGGTGCACGCGTCCCTGCTGCCACCCCTGCACATGTACATCGGCGCGCTCGGCGCGTTCCTGGCCAGTTCGGTGCTGCTGGTGGTGCCCGGCTGGCCCCGATGGGTCTGGTTCGGGGCAGCCGTGGCCAGTTGGTCTTTGCTGGTTGAGGCGACCCAGGTCGGCGACCCTGGGTTCAACCAGTCGGTGCAGCAGATCATCCTGGACCTGGTCTACAGCGTGGCCGCGGCGTCGGGCTTCGCACTGATGGTGGTCGGGCTGACGTGGCTGGCTCGCCTGACGGTGCAACTGGAGGCGTTACGGGGCGAGCTGGCTCTGCTGGCGGTGATGCGTGAGCGGCTGCGGATCGCCCGGGATGTACACGATCTGCTCGGGCTGGGGCTGTCGGCGATCGCTCTGAAGACCGACTTGATCACGCGGCTGATCGGCCGCGACGACGAGCGCGCGGGCGCTGAGATCGCGGAGATGACCCGGATCTGCGCCGCGGCCCGCGCCGACCTCCGGTTGGTGACCGCGGAGAGCCAGCGGCTGACGCTCGCCGCCGAACTCGCCGCGGCCCGGCAGATCCTCGCCTCCGCCGGAATTGATACGCGGGTCAGCTTCACCGAGCGGGTGCTGCCGGCCACGGCCGATGGGGTACTGGCACCGGTGCTGCGCGAGGCGGTCACCAACATCCTGCGGCACAGCAGCGCGACGGTCGGTACCATCGAAGTCATTGAATATGACGGCATGCTGCGGCTCAGAGTCAGCAACGACGGCCTGAGCGGCCGGTCAGATGCCGGCGGCGCGGACCGCGCCACAGAAGACGCGCGGGTGGGCTCCGGCCTGGCCAATTTGACGGTACGGGTACAGGCCGCGGGCGGGCAGCTGAACAGCCGCCGGGTCGACGGCTGGTTCGACCTAATAGCGGAGATCCCGTTGCGGGCCGTGGCGCGGTAGACCGACCGCGACGGCTACAACCAGCCGGCCTCGTCGGCGATCCGGACCGCGTCCACCCGGTTGCGCGCACCGAGCTTGGTCACCGCCGACGCCAGGTAGTTGCGTACCGTGCCGTAGGACAGGAACAACTCCGTCGCGATCTGCTCCGGGCCGGCCCCCGCCGACCATCTCCGCAACACCTCCACCTCACGCGCCGACAACGGGCTCTCCGGTACCGCCAGCGCGGTCAGGGCCAGGTTCTGGTCGATGACCCGGTCCCCGTTGGCGACCCGCCGTACCGCGGCGATCAGGTCGGTGGCCCGGGTGTCCTTGGGCAGGAACCCGGCCACCCCGGCCGCCAGCGCCCGCCGCAGGTTTCCTGGCTTGCCGAACGCGGTCAGGATGAGCACACCGCACTGTGGACACTCCTCGCGCAGCCGGGCCGCGGCGGTCAACCCGTCCAGACGCGGCAGATCGATATCGACAATCGCCACATTGGGCCGCTGTGCCACCGCGGTGGAGACGATCGCGTCCCCCTGCGTCACCTCGGCGATCACCTCGATGTCGTCTTCGAGGTTCAGCAACGCCGCCAGCGTGTCCCGCAGGATCGGCATGTCCTCCGCCACCAGAACCCGGATCACCACACCTCCCGGCACGCTCGCCGCTCAAGTATCGAGCCACCGGCGCCGAATGGCGCGCCCGCGATGCGTACCGATGCAAAATGCACACACCAGTCGGTGGGAAAGGCACGCTAGCCTCGTGCCACAGGCACTGGCCCCGCCGGTACCGGCCCGGCAACCATGACGCTTGACCGCCGGACGCGCCGGCCGAACCAATCATTTCAGGCGACTTGGGGGGACGGAGACGGGTGTGGCAGACATCGAAGCCGGGGAATCTGTGGTGAGGGGTAGGGGGGTGGTGCTGGCTACCCTGTGCCTGGCCGCGTTGATCCTCAACCTGGATAC
>JBPYFB010000518.1:0-5373 GCA_051986465.1 Rugosimonospora sp. | reverse complement strand
CGCGTCGTCGGACACCTGGAGCTGGAACGCCGTCGCGTAGGCCGTCTCCCAGTTGAGGACCACCTGGGTGATCGTCGCGTGCGCGCCAAGGTCCACGTAGATCCACTGCGGATCGCTGAACGTGCTGGACCAACGGGTACCGGCGTTGCCGTCGACCGCCGCGCTCGCCGGGGTACCGGCGTTCTCCGTCGACGAGGCGGTCGCCGGTCGACCCTGCGCGGCGTTGGTCGTGCCGCAGCCGCCGGTCGAGTCGAAGGACCCGAACACCTGGAACTCCCACAGCGAGTACCCGTACCCGGTCGCCCGTGCCGTGCCGTACAGCCGCACGTACCGGCCGGCCCCGCTCACGTTGAGGGTCTGCGTGCCGCCGGTACCGGTCGTGGTCGAGTAGATGCTCGTCCACGTCGCCGCGTCGTCGGACACCTGGAGCTGGAACGCGGTCGCGTAGGCCGTCTCCCAGTTGAGGACGACCTGGCTGATGGTCGCGTGCGCGCCGAGGTCGACGTAGATCCACTGTGGATCGCTGAACGCGCTCGACCAACGCGTACCGGTGTTGCCGTCGACCGCGGCGCTCGCCGGCGTGCCGGCGCCCTCGGTCGACGAGGCGGTCGCCGGTCTGCCCTGTGACAACAGGGTGGTGGCGGCACCGGCCGGTACCGTCGAGGCGACGACAGCGATGCCCGCGACGAGTACCGCTGCCGCCGCGATGGCGACCAGCGGTCTACGTCGTGCTCGGCTGTTTCTGAGTGCGAAGCTGGGACGGAAGCTCATGCACCCTCTCCTTAAATTAAGGGGGTAAATTAAACCCTGGGAGGAGAGTGCCGCCAACAATCGACGTCTGTCAAGATGTTCGGATGAGCTTCGAGGTCGACGGGATCCATCATCTGACGCTCAACGTGAGCGACCTCGAGAGATCGCGGGCGTTCTACACCGGTGTGCTCGGGTTCGTGCCGGATCAGGACTTCCCGGGCGAGAAGCTGCGGTACCGGATCGGACCGTACACGCGCCTGGTACTGGTGCCGCCGGTCCCCGGTACCCCCGTCGGCGACCGGTTCAGCGAGCTGCGCGTCGGGCTCGACCACGTGTCGCTCGGCGTGAAGTCCCGTGCGGAGCTTGAACGGTTGGTCGATGTCCTGCGGGCGGCGGGCGTGGCGACCCGGGGCGTCCAGTCGGACGCGTTGGGCCCGGGCCTGGTGTGCTTCCGCGACCCCGACAACATCGCCTGGGAGTTCTTCGAGCAGCCGTAGCGGTACCGGCTCCGGGTCTCCTTAATCCGTTGTGGCGGCCGGGTAGATCGCCGATGATGGCGGCCATGGCCACGACCCGGCGCGCAGACATGTTCACCGAGGACGGGAAGCCGTCCGCCGACGACCCGCGCGAGGACCGGCAACGGTTGGGCGACGAGCGTGGCACGCTGGTCGAATCCCTGCGCTGTCAACGCCTCACGTTGGAGTTGAAGTGCTCGGGTCTTGACGCGGAGGCGATGGCACGGCGTTCCGTCGAGCCGTCGACCATGTCGCTCCTCGGGCTGGTGCGACACCTGGCCGAGATGGAGCGTGGGGCCTTCCGGGTGCTGATGGCCGGACAGGACGCTCCCCGGCTGTTCTGCTCCCCCACCGACCGCGACGGTGATTTCGACGGTGCCGTACCCGATCCCCAGGTCGTCGCGGAGGCATGGGACGCGTGGCGCGCGGAGGTGGACTTCGCCACGCGGTTCGTGGCCGAGGCACCCAGTCTGGACATCACCAGTAACGATCCCTTGAACCAGCACGGTAGCGGTGGTGGGTCGATATCGCTGCGCGAGGTCCTCGTTGGCACGATCGAGGAGTACGCCCGCCACATGGGCCACGCCGACCTGCTGCGCGAGCGTATCGATGGACGCATCGGCCAGTGAGCGGAGACGCGGTCCGTGACCTCAACGCGTTGCCAAAGGCTCAGCTCCACGTTCACCTGGAGAGCGCGATCAGGTGGGCGACGCTACAAGAGATCGGCGCGGCCAACGGCGTGACAGTGCCGCCGCAGCCGGCGGCGGGTACCACGGGATTCTCCGGCTTTCAGGCCTTCGCCGACTACAACACCATGGTCCGCGACTGCCTGCGAAGCCCCGAGGACTTCGCCCGGATCGCCATGGAGTTCTGCCAGGACGAGGCCGCGCAAGGCACCCGGTACGTCGAGGTCACCTTCACCGCCGCGGCGCACGGCGAGCGGCTCGGTCAACCCGACATGCCCCTGCGGGCCGTGCTGGAGGGGCTCGCCCAGGGTCAGGCCACCCACGACATCGAGTGCCGGCTGCTGCTGGACCACTCCCGCCGACGCAGCGTCGACCGGGCCTGGCAGACACTCGACCTGGCAACCCGGTACGCCGCGGACGGCGTGGTCGGCATCGGCCTGGCCGGCGACGAGACCTACCCGCTGCGGCCGTTCGCGCGGGTGTGCGACGCGGCCGCGGACGCCGGCCTGCACCTGGTGCACCACGCGGGCGAGTGCTGCGGGCCACCGAGCATCCGGGAGGCCGTCACCCTGGGCCGCGCCGAGCGCCTGGGACACGGATTCCGCGCCCTCGATGACGCCGACCTCGTCGCGGAACTCCGTGAACGCGCCATCCCGCTGGAGGTGTGTCCGTCGTCCAACGTCGCGCTGGGTCTGGTCTGGTCGCTCGCGGCGCATCCGCTGCCCGCGTTGCGCGACGCCGGACTGGTGGTCACCGTCAACACCGACATCCCCGCCATTGTCGCGACCTCCCTGACCCGGGAGTACCAGCACGTACGCGACACGTTCGGATTCGGTGACGACGCGGTGGCCGACCTCGCGCGCACCGGCGTGGACGCGTCCTTCGCCCCCGAGCCGACCAGGACCAGACTGCATCGGGAGATCAGCGCATGGCTCGAGGCGCCGCCCGGCTGACCCCACCGTCGATGACGGTCGACACGTCGAGGAGTTGGGAGAGCGTGGCGAGCCTCGCCGGTACCACCGAGTAGTAGACCCACGTCCCGCGCCGCTCGCAGTCCACCAGCCCGGCCTCGCGCAGCACCCGCAGGTGGTGCGAGATGGTCGGCCCGGTCAGCGTGAACGCGTCGGTCAGCTCGCACACGCACACCTCGTCGCCCGCCCGCGCGGCGATCAGCGACAGCAACCGCAGCCGTACCGGATCGCCGAGTGCCTTGAACCCGTGCGCGAAGTCGGCGGCCGAGTCCTCGGTCAACGCCTCGGTGACGATCGGCGCGCAGCACGACCCGTCATCGACCAGTACGGTCAGGTCCTGTCTCGACACGTGTCCAGGGTGCCAGACGGCAGGTCAGTTCCGCAGCAGCCGGGGCATGGCCCGGGCGGTCAGCGTGACCCGGGTCAGGCTCGCCGGCACGGCCAGGGCCAGCGGCCACACGAACGGCGGCGCGACCAACGCCATCGTGGCGAGGATCGCGCCGTCGAGGCCGATCACCACAAGCCCGGCGCCGGCGGCCAACCGGGTGCGCCGGTAGCTGCGCCGGCCGGTGGCCGCGAGCACCAGCATGGCGATGGCGACCAGCAGCGTCACGCCGATCGCGGGACCCACCCAGCCGGGTACCGGCCAGGTCCACGCGCGGCCGACGATCAGCGTGGCGGCCCACCACACGCCGACGACCGGGCCGCCGAACAGCAACGCCCAGGCGGTACGGCGCCCGGGTGCCTGCCGTACGAACGCGGCCAGCACCAGCTCGGCCTCGCCGAACTCGGCGATGGCGGCCCGCGCGGCCGGGTCGGAGTCGAGGCCGTCGGACCGGTACCGCAGGTAGGTCTCGGTCAGGCCGTCGGCGAGTTCCTCGACCGCGTCGGCGGGCAGCCGCCGCGCCAGCTCCGCGAGGTAACCGTCGATCAGGTGGTTGCCGGCCATCGGGTCCCCTCCAGCAACATGGTGACCGCGTCGGCGAAGTCCCGCCAGTTGGCCCGGTCGTCGGCCAGCCGTCGGCGTCCGGCCGCGGTCAGCCGGTAGGTCCGGCGGCGCCGCCCGTCGATCACCGACCAGGTGCCGGCGATCAGCCCGGCGTCCTCGAGCCGGTGCAGCGCCGGATAGACGGTGCCGGTCGGCAGGTCGAACCGGCCGCCGCTGCCCTCGCGCAGCGCCTCCTTCACCGCGTACCCATGCCTGGGACCGTCGGCCAGCGCGGCGAGCAACAGCACGTCCAGGTGGCCCTTGAGGGCCTGCGCCTGGGGCTTCAACGAGCGACCCGACTCCATAGGTAGGTATGCTACTCTCCCGATGATAGGTAGTAAACCTACTCATGGGCGAAGGGGTGGTCCCCATGTTCCCGATCGCACTGGCCCTGCATGTCGTCGCGGCCCTGACGGCCGTCGTGTCCGGGGCCCTGGCCGCCGCCGCGCGCAAGGGCCCCGGCCGCCATCCGCGCGCCGGCACCGTCTACCTGTACGCGCTCGCCGCGGTTTTCGTCTCAGTGACGATAATGGCGGCGCTGCGCTGGGACCGCGACTGGCACCTGTTCGTCATCGCCGCCGTCGCCCTCGGGCTCGCCGTCGCGGGTCGCCGGGCACGACGCCGCGCCCGGGACACCCGGGGCACGCTGTGGCACGGCGGCACGCTGGCCGGCTCCTACGTCCTGCTCTTCACCGGCTTCTACGTCGACAACGGGCCCCGGCTGCCGCTGTGGGACCGGCTGCCGCACCTCGCCTACTGGTTCATCCCCGCCGCGGTCGGCACCGCGCTGACCTGGTGGGCGCTCGCGCGGTACCGGGCGCGCGTCCGCCCGGGTACCACATGGAAGGATGATGTCGACAAAGTCAGTGGGGAAAGTAGACTTGCCTGATGGATCCAGTGCTGGCCCTCGCCGGATTCGGTGTGGGCGTTGTGGTCGGATTGACCGGCATGGGCGGGGGCGCCCTGATGACCCCGATCCTCGTGCTCGCGTTCGGCGTGCCGCCGTTGGCCGCCGTCTCCAGCGACCTGGCCGCCAGCGCCGTGATGAAGCCGTTCGGCGGCTTCGTCCACGCCCGGCGCGGGACGGTCAACTGGTCACTCGTGCGCTGGCTGTGCGTGGGCAGCGTGCCGGCCGCGTTCCTGGGCGTGCTGCTGACCCGGCTGCTCGGCCAGGCCCACGAGGTGCAGCAGGCCGTGCAGTACGCGCTGGCCGTCGCGCTGGTGGTCGCCGCCGTCGGCCTGGTGATCAAGGCCTACGTCGGCAGGCGGCGCGCGGCCGCCGGACGCCCGGACAGTGACGCGCGCTCGATCGTCGTGCGCCCCCTGCCCACCGCGCTGCTCGGCGCGGCCGGCGGGCTCGTGGTCGGGCTCACCTCGGTGGGCTCGGGCTCGCTCATCATCGTCGTGCTGCTCGCGCTCTACCCGTCGCTGCGCGCCAACGACCTCGTGGGTACCGATCTGGT
>JBPYFB010000517.1:0-17054 GCA_051986465.1 Rugosimonospora sp. | reverse complement strand
CCGGGACGAGAAGCTGGTCCTGGAGGAGCTCCCGCTGGACGACCGGCCCACCTATGAGCTGCTCTCCCGTGGCGACACGCTCGGCGTGTTCCAGCTCGACGGCGGCCCGATGCGCGCGCTGCTGCGCTCGATGATCCCGGACAACTTCGAGGACATCTCCGCGGTCATCGCGCTGTACCGGCCCGGTCCGATGGGTGCCAACGCGCACAACGACTACGCCGACCGGAAGAACGGCCGCAAGCCGGTGGTCCCGATCCACCCGGAGCTGGCCGAGCCGCTGGCGGAGATCCTGTCCGACACCTACGGCCTGATCGTCTACCAGGAACAGGTCATGGCGATCGCGCAGAAGCTGGCCGGGTACTCGCTCGGCAAAGCAGACCTGCTGCGCCGCGCGATGGGCAAGAAGAAGAAGGAGATCCTCGACAAGGAGTTCGAGCCGTTCGCGGCCGGCATGCGGGCCAACGGGTACAGCGACGCGGCGATCAAGACGATCTGGGACATCCTCGTACCGTTCTCCGACTACGCGTTCAACAAGGCGCACAGTGCCGCATACGGCGTCGTCTCGTACTGGACCGCGTACCTCAAGGCCAACTACCCCGCCGAGTACATGGCGGCGCTGCTGACCAGCGTCGGCGACGACAAGGACAAGTCAGCCGTCTACCTGGCCGAGTGCCGGCGGATGGGCATCAAGGTGCTGCCCCCCGACGTCAACGCCTCCGCGGCGCGCTTCTCCGCCGTCGGTGAGGACATCCGGTTCGGCCTCGCCGCCGTGCGCAACGTCGGCACCAACGTGGTCGAAGCGATCATGCGGTGCCGCCGGGAGAAGGGCGCCTACACCGACTTCTACGACTACCTGCGCAAGGTCGACGCGGTCGCCTGCAACAAGAAGACGGTGGAATCCCTGATCAAGGCGGGCGCGTACGACTCGCTCGGGCATACCCGCCGGGGGCTGCTCGCCGTGCACGCCGACGCGATCGACGCGTTCCTGGAGGTCAAGCGCAACGAGGCGGTCGGCCAGTACGACCTGTTCTCCGGTCTGTTCGATGAGCCATCCGGAGACTCGGGTGGCGACGGGGGGCTGGTGGTCACGCCGCCGATCCCGAGCATGGAGTGGGACAAGGCCGACCTGCTCGCCTTCGAGCGGGAGATGCTCGGCCTGTACGTCTCCGACCATCCGCTGCTCGGCATCGAGCACGTGCTGAGCAGCGCGGCCGACATGTCGATCTCCACGCTCGCCGAGGAGGGTACGGTCGCCGACGGGCAGGTGGTCAACCTGGCCGGCATCCTGTCCGGGGTACAGCGGCGCATCACCAAGCAGGGCCGCTCCTGGGCGAGCGCCACGCTGGAGGACCTTGGCGGCGCGGTCGAGGTGCTGTTCTTCCCCAACACGTACGAGCTGATCGGGCAGTACATCGCGGAGGACGCGATCGTGGTCGTACGCGGTCGCGTGGACCGTCGAGACGACCAGCCCCGCCTGATGGCGATGGACCTGTCGATACCGGACATCTCCCAGCCTGACGACCTGAAGCCGGTGATCCTGTCGATACCGCCGGCGCGCTGCACGCCACCGCTGGTCGAGCGCCTCGCCGAGGTGCTTTCCAGCCACCCGGGCGGGGCCGAGGTGCACCTGCGGGTCAACAGTCACGTGATGAGGGTGACACAGCGTGTTGCCCCGACAACCGCCCTGATGGCCGACCTCAAAGCGCTGCTGGGTCCGAGCGCGGTGACAGGCTGACCGGCGCGCGTGCGAGGATCGTCACGTGTCCACCCCCAGCTTCCCTGAGCCCGACGGGCAATGGCACCCGACGCAGTACCCGCCCGCGCCGGACTATCCGCCCGCGCCGGAGTACCCGTCTGCGCAGCAGTACCCGCCCGCGCAGCAGTACCCGCCCGGGCCGGCCTATCCGCCCGCGTCGGTCTATCCGCCCAGCTATCAGCAGCCGCCCGCGCCCCTCGCGCGAGCGGAGCGCCGGCCACTCGGCCCTGACCTGAGGTTCGCTGTCGCGACGGCCGCCGTGATTGCCCTGCTGGGGCTCGGGCTCGGTGCGCTCTGGTCGACGGTCGCGCCGTGGGTGCCTGCCGTGCGCGCAGCCGACGGGGCGATCCTGGCGCAGCCGGAACAGGAGCAGATGATCGCGGGAGAGGGCTGGTACCTGATCATCACGGTCCTCGCCGGCGTCGCGGTCTCGGTACTCGCGTGGGTGGTACTGCGCAGGTACCGCGGGGTGGCGGTACTCGCGGGCGTGGTGGTCGGCAGCGTCGCGGCCGGGATCCTCGCGTACTGGCTGGGCCACCACATCGGCCTGTCCCACGCCCGGTACCTCGCCGACCACGCCCCGGTCGGCACCGCGTTCTCGATCCCGCCCAACCTGCGCGCCCAGCACATCGGGCTCTGGCACGGCTGGCTGCCCTACGCCAAGGGCGACGTGCTCGCGATGGCGATCGCCTCGGCCGTCACCTACCTGCTGTTCGCCGGGTTCTCGTCGTCACCGACGCTGCTACCCGCCAGCGGCGAGGACAGCACTGACGAGCCGGTCTCGCCCGTCAATACCGGCTGGTAGCCGTTCAATCCCAGGTGGCCGCCTAATTCGGGCTGCTGGTCACGGCGAGCTCGGGCAGGGGGACCGGCACCGCGCGTACCTGTCGCAGCAGGCCGACCTCCCGGCCGAGCATGCGTCGCTCGGCCCGTAGCCGGGTCGCCGCATCCGGTGCGGCGAGCAGCGCCTGCCGCTCGGCAAGCGGGAGCGCAGCCGTCGCCGCGATCAGGTGCGACAGCACGACCGGATCGTCCGGGACCTGTTCGCCCGCCTCATCCGGCCGGACCAGCCGCAGGTACCGCTGGAAAAGGTCGAGTAGGCCCGGGGTAAGCGCGTCCGCCTCGCCCTGCCCGCCCTCCGGCTCGTCGAGCCAGTTCACGTCGGCGACGAGGTACGGGGCGGTTCCCGGATCGATGCTCTTGATCGTGAATCGCCGCCGCCCCACGGTCACCAGGTCGAAGCGACCGTCGGGGTGCTCGGTCACCTGCCGGATCTCGGCGCTGCACCCCACCTCGTGCAGGGTCAGCGTCGCCGTGTCGCCGGCGTGGTGGTCGACCTCCCAGCCGCGCTGGATGGCGATGACCCCGAACTCGCGCGACGCGCCGTCGGGCAGCGCCAGCAGGTGCCGCACGAGCGCGCGGTAGCGCTCCTCGAACACCGTCAGCGGCATTACCAATCCGGGAAACAGCACGGTTCCGAGGGGGAAAAGCGGTAAGCCGCCGGATGCCATCTTCCGAGCCTAGCGGGGCAGCGCCGGCTCCTGGCGGACAGCCCGCACACCGCGATTGGCTTGCTCAGGGCGCCTCTGATCCTCCGCTGATCCTCCGCTGGGAGGAGCGGCCTTCGGCCGCACCTGATCCTCTGATCCTCACGGGAGGAGCGGCCTTCGGCCGCGCTTGTCTCACGCGGCCCTCCGCTGGGAGGAGCGGCCTTCGGCCGCACTACAATTTTGGTCGTGTTGAACCGGATCGACCTGCGCGTCACCGCTGGCGGCGCCCTCCCGGACCGCGCCGCGCTGCGGGGCCTGCTGCCCCGCGCGGGGCTCGACGTGACGACCGCGACAGAGCGGGTACGCCCCGTCGTCGAGGCGGTTCGGGAGCATGGTGCCGCGGCCGTACGCGAGGCGACGCTCCGCTTCGACAGCGTGGCGCTGGACGCACTGCGGGTGCCGGGCGACGCGCTGAAGGCGGCCGAGCACGACCTCGACCCCGCGGTACGGGCCGCGCTCGGCGTGGCGATCGAGCGGGCCCGGCTGGTACACACCGCACAGCGCCGCGAGGAGGTACGCACCCAGGTGGTACCCGGCGGCAGCGTGACGCAGCGCTGGCGCCCGGTCGGCCGGGTCGGGTTGTACGTACCCGGTGGCCTCGCCCCGCTGCAGTCCAGCGTCGTGATGAACGTGGTACCGGCGCAGGTCGCGGGCGTCGAGTCGATCGCGGTCAGCAGCCCGCCGCAGCGCGACACCGGCCTGCCGCACCCCACCATCATGGCGGCTTGCGCGCTGCTCGGGGTCGACGAGGTGTACGCCGTCGGCGGGTCGCAGGCGGTCGCGATGTTCGCGTACGGCACCGAGGAGTCGGAGCCGGTCGACATGATCACCGGTCCGGGCAACGTCTACGTGACCGCGGCGAAGCGGCTGGTGCGCGGCATCGTGGGCATCGATGCCGAAGCCGGGCCCACCGAGATCGCGATCCTCGCCGACGAGACCGCCGACCCGGTACACGTCGCCGCCGACCTGATCAGCCAGGCCGAGCACGACCCGCTCGCGGCCAGCGTGCTGGTCACCACCTCGACCTCGCTGCTCGACGCGGTCGAGCGCGAACTGGCGCGGCAGGTCGCGGCGACCAGGCACGTGGAGCGGATCGGCACGGCCCTGGCCGGTACCCAGTCCGCCGTCGTGCTCGTGGATACGGTCGAGGACGGGCTGCGGGTGGTCGACGCGTACGCGGCCGAGCACCTGGAGGTACAGACCCGCGACGCGCGCGCGGTTGCCGAGCGGGTACGCAACGCCGGCGCGATCTTCGTCGGCCCCTGGTCGCCGGTGTCACTCGGCGACTACTGCGCCGGATCCAACCACGTACTGCCGACGGGCGGCTGTGCCCGGCACTCGTCCGGGCTGTCGGTACAGACGTTCCTGCGCGGCGTGCAGCTGATCGAGTACGACGAGGCGGCGCTGCGCGAGGTGGCCCCGCACGTGGTCGCGCTGGCGCAAGCCGAGGACCTGCCCGCGCACGGCCAGGCGGTGTCGGCGAGGTTCCCGGCATGACCGAGAGCCTGCCCGTCCGCGAGGAGTTGCGCGGGCTGAAGCCGTACGGCGCGCCGCAGCTCGACGTCGCGGTACGGCTCAACACCAACGAGAACTCCTATCCGGTACCGGACGAGGTGGTCGCCGCCATCGAGAAGGCGCTCGCCGGGACGCTGCGCGACCTGAACCGGTACCCGGATCGGGACGCGCTCGCGCTGCGCGAGGACCTCGCGGCCTACCTCAACCGGGAACAGCCGCAGCCCCGCCTGACCGCGGCGGGCGTCTGGGCGGCCAACGGCTCCAACGAGGTACAGCAGCAACTGCTCCAGGTGTTCGGCGGGGCGGGGCGCAGCGCGATGGGCTTCACTCCGGCGTACTCGATGCACCCGCTGCTCGCGGCCGGTACCGGTACCCGCTGGATCGATGGCCGTCGCGACGCGGACTTCGCGCTGTCCGCGGAGAGCGTGGTGGAACAGGTTCGGGCGGCCCAACCCGACGTGGTGTTCCTCTGCTCGCCCAACAACCCCACCGGTACCGCGCTGCCTCTGTCCATTGTGGAGTCGGTACTCTCGGTCGCGCCCGGCATCGTGGTGGTGGACGAGGCGTACGCCGAATTCCGCCGCTCCGGCACGCCCACCGCGCTGACGCTGCTCGCCCGCCACCCGCGCCTGGTCGTGACGCGCACGATGAGCAAGGCGTTCGCGTTCGCCGGCGGGCGCCTCGGTTACCTCGCCGCCGATCCATCCATAGTGGACGCCGTGCAACTGGTCCGGTTGCCGTACCACCTCTCCGCCCTCACCCAGGCCGCGGCCCGCGCCGCGCTCGCCCACGCGGACACCCTGCTGGCCGTTGTCGACGCCATCAAGCAGCAGCGCGACCGCATCGTCAGCGAGCTGCGCGGCTGTGGCCTGACCGCCGCCGACAGCGACGCCAACTTCGTCCTCTTCGGACGGTTCCGCGACCAGAAGGCGGTCTGGCAGGCCCTGCTGACCCGGCAGGTTCTGGTGCGCGACGTCGGGGTGGCGGGCTGGCTGCGAGTCACCGCCGGCACGCCCGCCGAGACCGACGCGTTTCTTGAGGCAATGAGGGAGCTACTCTGATGGCCCGCACCGCGCGCGTGGAGCGCAGCACCGGCGAGACCAAGGTTCTCGTGGAGCTGGACCTGGACGGCACCGGCGCCGCCGAGATCGGCACCGGTGTCGGCTTCTTCGACCACATGCTCGGCCAGATCGCGCGGCACGGCTCGATCGACCTGCGAGTGTCCACTGTGGGCGATCTGGAGGTGGACGCGCACCACACCATCGAGGACACCGCGCTCGCGCTGGGCGCCGCGCTGCACGAGGCACTGGGCGACAAGAAGGGGATCCGCCGGTACGGCAGCGCGCTGATCCCGCTCGACGAGGTGCTGGTGCAGGCGGCCGTGGACCTGTCGGGGCGCCCGTACGTGGTGCACGAGGAGCCGGCGCTGCCGCCCACCATCGGACCGGTGTATCCGACGAGCATGACCCGTCACGTGTGGGAGTCGCTGGGCCACGCGGCCCGCATCACGCTGCACGTATCGGTTCTGCGCGCGGCCCGCCCCGGCGTAGCGCCCGACGCACACCACGTGGTGGAGGCGCAGTTTAAAGCGTTCGCGCGGGCGCTGCGGGAGGCGGTAGCGTTCGATGCGCGTTCGGCGGGCGTACCGAGCACAAAGGGCGTGTTGTAGATGCTCCCCGTGGTGCTGTGCGCGCTCGGCGGGATCCTGCTCGGCGGCGCCTGGTCGCTGCGCGGGCAGGGCGCCCGCACCGCGGCGGTCGTCGTGACCGCACTGCTGGGCCTGATCGCGCTCGCCGGCGGCGTGGCCTGGCTGCTGCCCAAGGGGGTCTTCGGGTGAGTAGAACGGTGGTCGTCCTCGACTACGGGTCGGGCAACCTGCGGTCCGCGGAGCGCGCTCTGCAGCGGGCCGGCGCCCAGGTCACCGTCACCGCCGACCTCACGGCCGCGGCCGAGGCCGACGGTCTGGTGGTACCCGGCGTCGGTGCCTTTGCCGCGTGCATGGCCGGGATCGACGCGCTTCGCGCGGGTCCGGTGGTCGCCGCCCGGATCGCCGACGAGCGTCCGGTCCTCGGCATCTGCGTCGGGATGCAGGTGCTTTTCGAGTACGGCGAGGAGCACGGCGTCGTGACCAAGGGCCTCGGGCTGCTGCCCGGCTCGGTGACGCTGCTCGCCGCCGAGCGGGTACCGCACATGGGCTGGAACACGGTATCGATACCGGATGGCTCCCGGCTGTTCGCCGGGGTACCGGACGGGGCGAGGTTCTACTTCGTCCACTCGTACGCGGCCACTCCGGTCGAGGGACAGGGACTGGTGACCCAGACCGTCCACGGTGGAGCGTTCGTCGCGGCGGTGGAGCGGGGACCACTGTGGGCGACCCAGTTCCACCCCGAGAAGTCCGGCGACACCGGAGCCACCCTCCTACACAACTGGGTGTCCAGCCTGTGAGCGCGGCGGCATTCTTATGAGTCGGGAGCGGGCCAAGCTGCGCGCGGCGCGGGAGGCGCAGGCCGAGGCGGCGCGTACCGCTCGGCAGCGCAAGGCCGCGCGCCGGGCCAGGCGCCGGGCTCTCGTCCGGGCCGTGACGCCCCGCCTGCCGGATCGCCGTACCGGCCGGCTGTTCCCGCGCCGTACCCGTACCCAACGGATCACGATCGGGCTGTTCGCCGCCATCGCGATCGCCGCGATCTGGACCTGGTTCGACGGGCTCGCCACCCGGATCGCGTTGACCGCGCTGGTACTCGTGGCGCTGCCCGCCATGATCGTGCTAACCCTCGACCGCCGCTAGGAGGCGCCGTGCTCACTCTGCTACCCGCCGTCGACGTCACCGAGGGCCAGGCGGTACGCCTCGTCCACGGCGAGGCCGGCACCGAGACCGGGTACGGCGACCCGGTGGAGGCGGCCCTGCGCTGGCAGGCCGACGGCGCCGAGTGGGTGCACCTGGTCGACCTGGACGCCGCGTTCGGCCGGGGTTCCAACGGGCCGCTGCTGGCCGACGTGATCCGCCGGCTGGACGTGAAGGTGGAGCTCTCCGGTGGCATCCGGGACGACGCGTCGCTGCGCGCGGCCCTGTCGACCGGTGCGGCCCGGGTCAACATCGGCACCGCGGCGCTGGAGGATCCACAGTGGTGCGACCGGGTCGTCGGCGAGTACGGCGACCGGGTGGCGATCGGGCTGGACGTACGCGGGCACACCCTCGCCGCGCGGGGCTGGACGCGCGAGGGCGGCGACCTGTTCGAGGTGCTGGAGCGGCTGGACAAGGCGGGCTGCGCGCGGTACGTGGTGACCGACATCCGCCGCGACGGTACGCTCACCGGCCCCAACCTCGACCTGCTCCGCGAGGTCTGCGCCCGTACCACCGCGCCGGTCATCGCGAGCGGCGGAGTGTCCACTCTGGATGACCTGCGCGCGCTGTCCACTTTGGAGCCCTCGGGCGTCGAGGGTGTCATCGCCGGCAAGGCGCTGTACGCCGGGGCGTTCACGGTCGCGCAGGCGCTGGCCGTACTGCGCGAGGGGGCGGCGTCGTGAGCAGAGCGGGCCGCGGCGGCCTCTGGACTGAGGAGCACCGCAGCGAAGCGAGGAGCGGACGAGGGAAGAGGTCGCACTTGCGCGGAGAGCTCGCGGTTCCGCGAGTGAGCGCAAGCGGCCTGCGGAGCGAACGGGAGTTGTCGTGAGCATCGACCGGTACGGGTCCGGCGGGCCGTGGGAGGCGCAGTTCGGGTACTGCCGCGTGGTAGCCGCCGGCCCGCTCGTCATGAGCGCCGGATGTACCTCCACTGTGGACGGTACGGTGACCTGTGTCGGGGACGCCGGCGCGCAGGCCCGGGAGGCGTTCCGGATCGCGCTGGACGGGCTGGCGAAGGCGGGCGCCACCGTCGAAGACGTGGTACGCACCCGGATGTACGTGGTGCGGCGCGAGGACACCGACGCCGTTGGGCGCGTGCACGGCGAGGTGTTCCGGGATGTACGCCCGGCCGCGACGATGGTGATCGTCGCCGGCCTGCTGCACCCGGATCATTTGGTGGAGGTCGAAGTGGAGGCGTACAAGCCGTGAGCGTCGCGGTACGGGTGATCCCCTGTCTGGACGTGGCGGCCGGGCGGGTGGTCAAGGGCGTGAACTTCCTCAACCTGCGCGACGCGGGCGACCCCGTCGAGTTGGCCGCGGCCTACGACGCGGCCGGCGCCGACGAGCTCACCTTCCTCGACGTGACCGCTTCGGCGGACGATCGCGGCACCATGCTCGACGTGGTACGGCGCACCGCCGAGTCGGTCTTCATCCCGCTCACGGTGGGCGGCGGCGTGCGTACCGTGTCCGATGTGGACGTCCTGTTGCGGTCCGGCGCGGACAAGGTCGGGGTGAACACGGCGGCGATCGTCCGGCCGGAGCTGATGGCGGAGATCGCCGAGCGGTTCGGCCGCCAGGTGCTCGTACTCTCTCTTGATGCCCGGCGTGCCCCCGGCACGCCCAGCGGCTTCGAGGTGACCACGCACGGCGGTCGCCGGGGCACCGGCATCGACGCGATCGCCTGGGCGGCGCAGGGTGCGCAGCTGGGCGCGGGTGAGATCCTGCTCAACTCGATGGATGCCGACGGCACCAAGGACGGATTCGACCTGGAACTCATCCGGGCGGTGCGGGCCGCGGTGTCGATCCCGGTCATCGCCTCCGGCGGCGCGGGCAAGGTCGGGCACTTTCCGCCCGCCGTGGCCGCCGGTGCCGACGCGGTGCTCGCGGCCAGCGTGTTCCACTTCGGCGAGTTGTCGATCGGCGAGGTCAAGCAGGCACTGCGCGAGTCCGGCGAGCCGGTGCGCTGACGCGGTCCGTGCCGGCTACGGCTGGCGGCCGACGAGGGCGATCAGCCGGTCCGCGACCGGAGCTGTCTGCGGTACCGGCACCCGGTCGGCGAACATGCCGGTGGTCTTGAGTGCCGTGGCCAGTGGCTCCAGGTCGGCGAGTAGCGGCGCGACCAGGTGCTCGGGCAGGTCGAGGTGTTGCCCGGTCGCCGCGGCCAGGTCCCACGCGTGGACGAGTGGCTCGATCACCGCCCGCCCCAGCCCGTCATCGATGGTGGCCACGCCGGGTACGCCATCCACCGTCTCGGCGGCGTCGAGGCGCTCCACGGTCGCGTCGATCTCGGCTCGGCGCAGGTGCCAGGCGGCCCGCGGATCGGTACCGGCAAGCGCGGCCGGATCGGTCGCCGGTGGTACCGGCGGTTCCTTCACCGCTCTCGCCAGGATCATGCGGGAGCCGTTGATGACGTGTCCGACCACGGCGGCGGCGCTCCAGCCCGCGCACGGCGACGGGTCGTCCCACCGGTCCGCGTCCACGCCGTCCACAATGGACCCAAACAGGTCGAGCGACTCCAGATAACGCGTCACACCATCACCCATGACGCCATACGGTACACATCGACGGCGCCTCGACAAGAGCCCCGGACTACAAGCGGTCCCTGATGCGCTGGGCCAGGGCTGCCTGAGCAGGCTCATTGACCACCAGTACGCCGTTCTCGGCCATCAGCGCGGCAAACTGTTGCCGCTCGTAAGGTACATCCGGGGGTAGCGGCGCGAGATGCCAGTGCAGGTGCGCGTTGCCCTGCTGGCTGCCGAGGCTCATCGAGTACATCCGCTCTGTTGGTACCGAGGCCGCTATCGCGCGGGCCACCCGGCGGGTCACCGCCTGGAAGCGGAGAAACTCCTGTTCATCCAGGTCATCGAGCCAGCTTTCGAGGTGCGCCTTGGGCGATACCAGGGTGTATCCCAGCAGCGTCGGGTACCGGGACAGGAACGCGATCGTGCTGTCGTCTTCGTACACCACGTGGTGCCGGTACTCCGGGTCACCGGCGACGAGCGCGCATACGAAGCAGGGTCCCTCGCGAACTCGACGGACATACGCCGCCATGTCGAACGGGGATCGCATGCTACAGCGGGGCCGCGAAGTCCTGGGTCCAGAACGGCGTGTGGTGCGAGTCGTACGCCAGGCCCACGCCGATGTTCCGGTACCCGCAATTGAGGATGTTCGCGCGGTGGCCCGCGCTGTTCATCCAGGCCGCCATCACGTCGGCGGGCGTGCGCTGCCCCTCCGCGATGTTCTCGCCCATCGACGACCACCGGTACCCGGCGTTCGTGATGCGCTGCGCGGCGCTGACGCCCGACGGGGTGGTGTGGTCGAAGTAGCCGTGCGCGGCCATGTCGGCGGAGTGCGCGCGGGCCGCGGTGGCGAGCCGGCTGTCCCGGGTCAGCGCCGGACATCCGGCCTTTGCCCGCTGCTGGTTGACCAGGGTCAGCACGGTGGCCTCGTAACCGGCGATGCCGGTGTCGACCGGGCTGGGGCTGGCCTTGGCCGAGGCCGGTGGCCGGCTGGTGCGGCGCGGCGAAGGAGTGGCGGAAGGGGCTGCGGAGGCCGCGCTGGGCGAGCCGGCAGCCGAGGCCGCGGTGCCGGAGGTGGCGGGGGACGGCGCGGTCGTGTCCGAGTTCATTGACTCGGTACGGGACACCGGCGCCCACATCGACACCATGAACAGCCCGCCGAGCAGGAGGAGGAGCCCGACCGCCACCGTCGACGCGGCGAGCGCGACCCAGCGGGTGCGCCGCTGCGATCCGGGCGGGTACGCGGGCACCCGGGCAGCATACCCTTCACGTGATCGGCGCAGGCCCGATCGACGCAGGTCAGTGCGGGACGGCCGCGCGGGCCGGCGGACGCGCCGCACGTACGCTGGGGACGTGCCGGATCTGGATCTCATACCCGCACCGACCCAACTGCGCGCGCTGCCGGGCCGGTACGAGCTGACCCCGACCACCCCGCTCACCGCACCCGAGCCGATCGCGGCGCTCGTCCGCGAGGTGCTGCACCCGTTCCCGGAGGCGTCCGGCGGGGCACCCGGGCTCACCTCCACCGGGCCCGGACTCACCTTCACCGAGCGGGACGAGGAGGAGCTGGGCCCGGAGGGGTACCGGCTGACCGTCGACGAGGCGGGCGTACGGGCGGTGGGCAGCGAGACCGGGCTGCGCTGGGCGGTACAGACGCTGCGCCAGTTGCTGCCCGCCGGCGCCGCGACCGGCTCGCTGCCGGCGGTGGAGATCGTGGACGTGCCCCGGTACCCCTGGCGGGGCAGCCTGCTGGACGTGGCCCGCTGGTGCCACCCGGTCGACTTCCTGTACCGGTACGTCGACCTGCTCGCCATGCACAAGATCAACACCTTGCACCTGCACCTGACCGACGACCAGGGCTGGCGGTTCGAGGTGCGGCGGTACCCGAAGCTGACCGAGGTGGGTGGGTACCGGCGGGAGTCCAACCGGGGGCACGCGCGGCACCGGCGCTTCGACGGTACTCCGCACGGCGGCTGGTACTCCCAGGCGCAACTGCGCGACCTGGTCGGGTACGCGGCGCGGCGCGGGATCCGGGTGCTGCCGGAGATCGACGTACCGGGGCACATGCAGGCGGCGATCGCCGCGTACCCGGAGCTGGGCAACGAACCCGGCCGGCGGCTCGAGGTACGCACCTCGTGGGGCATCTCCAGCCACATCCTCAACGTGTCCGACGCGACCCTGCGCTTCGTCACCGACGTGTTCGACGAGGTGCTCGACGTCTTCCCGTTCGAGCTGGTGCACATCGGTGGAGAC
Source organism: Rugosimonospora sp. (assembly GCA_051986465.1). GTDB lineage: Bacteria > Actinomycetota > Actinomycetes > Mycobacteriales > Micromonosporaceae > DATEJJ01. The sequence goes on along the minus strand of JBPYFB010000517.1, from coordinate 4,619 downwards.
GAGGTCCCGCCGGACGAGTGGGCGGCGAGCGCGGTCGCGGCGCAGCGGATACGGGCCGCCGGACTGTCCCGTGTGGACGATCTGCTGGGCTGGTGGGCGCGGGAGGTGGGGGCGTACCTGGCCCGGCACGGCCGGCGGGTGGCCGTATGGGACGAGGTGCTGGAGTCCGGGCCGCCGGAGGGCGCGGTTGTGTTCGCGTGGCGCGACGAGAGCCGGGTGGGTGCCGCGCGCAAGGCGGGCTTCGACGTGGTCGCGGTACCGCAGGAGTACGCATACCTGGACTGGGCGGAGTCGGACGGGCCAGACGAGCCGCTCGCGATCAACGGTCCGCTCCCGCTGTCGCAGGTGTACGGGTACCGGCCCGGCGACGTGTGCGGGGTACAGGGCCAGTTGTGGAGCGAGTACCTGCCGCGGCCGGACCTGGTCGAGTGGCGCGCGTTTCCGCGCCTCGCCGCGCTGGCCGAGGTGGGCTGGTCCGGGCAGCCGGGTGAGTTCGACGAGTTCCGCGAGCGGCTGCGCGGCCACCTGCGCCGCCTCGACGCGCTCGGCGTCCACTACCGCCCGCTGGACTGACCCCCGCTCGTCTGACCCCCAACCGTCCGACCCGCGACGGTCTGACCCCCGACCGTCGCAATTTCATTGAAGTTGCGGTGTTGGGCGGGCCCGGACACCGCAACTTCAATGAAGTTGCCGCGATCTTGGGCGCGAGCGCCAAGATCAAGGTGGCCTTGGGTGCGGGCGCCAAGATCAAGGTGGCGGGCGCGCCAGGCGGCGCGGAGTGCCTCGATCGCCGCGCCGATCGCGGGACGGCGCTGACCCGCGCCGCGCCAGGCCATCGTCACCCGCCGGGCCGGCTCCGGCGCGACCGGCAGCGCCACGGTCCCGTCCGGCAGGTACGCGCGCGCGAGCCGGGGGACGAGCGCCAGCCCGAGCCCCTCCGCGATCAGCGTCAGCTGGCTCTCGAACTCGCCGACCAGGAAGCGCGGCCGGACGCCGGGGAGCACCCGGGTCAGCCAGTCGTGGCAGACCGTCCCCGGTACCGAGGCGATCCAGGCCTCGTCGACCAGGTCGGCGAGGGCGACCGGGGTATCCCGCCGGGCGAGGCGGTGGCCGGACGGCACGATCAGGTCGGCCACGTCCAGCCCGAGCGAGGCGTGTGCGACTCCGGTCGGGAAGCGCACCATCGCCTCGGGCCAGTCGTCAATGAGCGCCAGGTCGATCTCGCCCCGCTCCAGCAGGTCGAGGCTGACCCGCGGATCAGACTCCAGCAACTCCGGTTCGAGTAGCGGGTGGTCGGCGGCGAGCCGGCGCAGCGCGTACGGCAGCAGGCCCCGGCAGGCGGTCGGGAACGAACCGATGGCCAGCCGGCCGCATACCGTCTCCTGGTGTGCGGCGAGCGCCGCCTCGGCCTCCTCCAGCGCGGCCAGGATCCGCCCGGCGTGGTCGACCAGTACCCGCCCCGCGTCGGTCAGGCGCAGCCGCCGGCCGTCCTTCTCCACGACCGTGCAGCCGATCTCCCGGTCCAGCTTCGAGAGGTGCTGCGAAATGGCGGAGGGCGTGCAGTGCAGGGCATCGGCCGCCGCGGTGACCGTCCCGTAGCGGGATACGGCACGCAGGGCGCGCAGCCGACCAACGTCAATCATGTAGCCAGCCTAAAGCAGTTGTACAGAAGTTTTCGATGGTGCTAAAGAATCCGTACCGCGAAGCTCGTGGCATGCGCATGCGCGACCTGGCTCTCGCCGTACTCATCAATGTTCTGTGGGGCATCAACTTCGCCGTCATCGACATCGGCCTCGCGCACCTGCCGCCGCTGCTGTTCTGCGCGCTGCGCTTCGCGGTCGCGGCGGTGCCCGCGGTCTTCATCGTGGGCCGGCCCCGGGTGGCGTGGCGCTGGGTGGTCGCGGTCGGCCTGTCGCTGGGCGTGGTCAAGTTCGGCTTGCTGTTCGCCGGGATGGCGGCGGGCATGCCCGCCGGCCTGTCCTCGCTCGTGCTGCAGGGGCAGGCCATCTTCACGATGGCGTTCGCGGCGGCGTTGCTCGGCGAGCGCCCGCATGCGCGCCAGGTGGTGGGGTTGGCGGTGGCCGCCGGCGGCATCGCGGTGGTCGGGTCCGGCGCCGGTGCGAGCGGTACGGTCACCGCGTTCGCGCTCGTGCTCGGTGCGGCCGCCGCGTGGGGCCTCGCGAACGTAGCGATGCGCCGCGCGGCACCCGTGGGAAAGCGCCCCGCCCCTCCGTCCACTATGGACAGTCTGCGGTTCATCGTCTGGGTCAGCGCCGTCGCCGCCCCGGTCGACCTGCTGCTGTCGCTGCTCATCGAGGGGGCGCACCGCGACCTGGCGGCGCTGGCGCGGATCGGGCCGGCCGCGGCCTTCGCGATCGGGTACGTCGCCTGGGTCGCCACGCTGCTGGGCTTCGGTGCCTGGGGCGGGCTGCTGCGCCGGTACGGTGCGGCGATCGTGGCGCCGTTCTCGATGCTCGCGCCGGTATGCGCGATCGGGTCGGGCGCGCTCCTGCTGCACCAGCCGGTACACGCGCTGGACGCGATCGGTGCCGCGATCGTGATCGCCGGCATCCTCACCGGCCTGGCGCCGTCGCGGGCTCGGGCGCGGGCGGAGCAACCGGATCCGGTCGACGCGGTACCCGAACCGACAACAGTGGGATGAACGCGTGCGCGAGCGGCCCGATCGCGACCGCGTACAGCAGCGTGCCGGCGCCGACCGAGCCGCCCAGCAGCCAGCCGGTCACGAGCACGGTGACCTCGATAGCGGTGCGGACGACGCGGATCGAGCCGCCGTAGCGCCGCACGATTCCGGTCATCAGCCCGTCGCGCGGCCCCGGCCCGAGGCGGGCGCCGATGTACAGGCCCGTCGCGACGCCGTTCGCGAAGACGCCGCCGACCAGGTACCCGACGCGCAGCGCGAGCGGGTGCGGGGTGGGCAGCAGCGCGACCGCGGCATCGACGGCGAGGCCGATCACGATGACGTTGCAGACGGTACCGATGCCAGGGCGCTGGCGTAGCGGTACCCACGCCAGCAGGACGAGGGCCCCGACGCCGATGACGACCCAGCCGAAGCGCAGCCCGGTGCGGTGGGACAGGCCCTGGTGCAGGACGTCCCACGGGTCCAGGCCGAGCCGCGCCTCGATCATCAGCGCCATGCTCACGCCGTACAGGACCAGCCCGGCCTGCAACTGGATCAGCCGCCGGGTTAACCGAGCGTTGCCAATTTCCGTCACGAATGCCACTCTGAAGGCCAATCGCCTCCGAGGAAATAGCCAATTAGCGAGGTCTGGACGTGACCACCGTGCTCAAGGGCCCGCAACTGGCCCGCCTGCTCGGCAAGTGGCACCTGGACGGCGGCCACCGGGACGGGCCGGACTACGCGTCGCTGGCCGGCGCGGTACGCGGCCTGCTCGTCGACGGCCGCCTCCCGCTGGGCGTACGGCTGCCCGCCGAGCGGGAGCTCGCCACCTGCCTCGGCATCAGCCGCACCACGGTCACCGCGGCGTACCGGCGCCTGCGCGAGACGGGCCACCTGGCGAGCCGGCGCGGTGCCGGCAGCTGGACCACGATGCCGGAGGACGCCAAGGTGGGCAGCACCGGCCTGTGGGCGCCGGGCAGCGAGCCGGAGATGCTCGACCTCGGTGTCGCCGCGCTGCCCGCGCCGCCCGAGCTGGCCGAGGCGGCGGCCGAGGCGATGGCGGACCTGCCGCGGTACCTGGGTGAGCCCGGGTACCACCCGTCCGGCCTGATCGAGCTGCGCGCCGCGGTCGCCGACGAGTACGGCCGCCGGGGCCTGCCGACCAGCTCGGACCAGATCATGATCACGAGTGGCGTATCGCACGCGTTCGACCTCGCCGTGCGCCTGCTCGTATCGCCGGCGCAGCCCGTACTGGTCGAGTCGCCCACGTACCCGAACGCGCTGGTCGCCCTGACCGCCCGGCGTACCCGCGTGCTCACGTACGGGCTGGACGAGTCCGGGTGGGACGCCGAGCTGCTCCTGTCCGGCCTGCGCCAGAACCGGCCGCGCCTGGCATACCTGGTGCCCGAGTTCCAGAACCCGACCGGGCACCTCATGCCGGTACCGCTGCGGGAGCGCCTGCCCGCGATCGCGCACTCGTCCGGTACCGACCTGATCATCGATGAGTCCTTTGTGGACCTGGCGATCGACCCGGTACTGCTGCCGCCGCCGGTGGCCGCGTTCGACCGGCACGCCCGGGTGCTGTCGATCGGCGGGATGAGCAAACCGTACTGGGGTGGGCTGCGGATCGGCTGGATCCGGGCCTCGGCTCCGCTGGTGCAGCGGCTGGCGGCGGTACGGGTCGGCGTGGACATGGCGGGGCCCGTACTCGACCAGCTCGTCGGCGCCCACCTGCTGCGCCGGCGTACCGCCATCGTGGCGGCCCGCCGGCGGCAGCTCGAGGCGCGGCGGGACGCCCTCGTCGGCGCCCTGCGGGAGCAGTTGCCGGAGTGGCGGTTCCGGGTACCGGCGGGCGGGTTCTCGCTCTGGGCGGAGCTTCCCGCGCCGGTCTCCAGCGCGCTGGCCAGGGTCGCGGAGGCGTACGGCGTGCGCCTCGCGCCGGGGCCGCGCTTCGGCGTCGATGGCACGCTGGAGCGGTTCC
>JBPYFB010000516.1:0-11743 GCA_051986465.1 Rugosimonospora sp. | reverse complement strand
CCCAGATGTCTGCCAGGAGTTGGGCTTGTTCGTGGGCGACCTGCCGGGCCCGGGCACACATCACCAGGACCAGGTGGTGTCCATTGAGGACATCGCGATCGATGGCGGCCAGCGCCGTGGCCAGTCCCGGCCCGGGTGGCATCTCCGCCAACTCTTCGATCACGTGTTCCAGGCTAGACACACCCCCCGACAATTCTGTCGGCGCGAGGCGGTCGCAGGCGGTCGGTCGGCTCAGCCGGTGACCAGTGCGCGGATTCTGGTGACCGCGCGCTGGAAGTACCGGTGATCGACCGGTCGGGTCAGCAGGTCGGCCAGCGAGTACAGGTCGAGCGCCTGGCTGAGCCGGCGCCAGTCCGCCGGGAGATCGCCGCCGTGGCCGATGTAACCGGCGAGGAAGCCGTCCAGGAAGCCGGCCGGCCGCTCATCCCGCGTCAGGTTCCCGATGTCGTACAGCGGTGAGCTGCTGAACGCGAACTCCCAGTCGAGTACCGCGGTCAGCCGCCAGTCTTCGCCGAGCCGGTCGGCGAGCATGTTCTTCGGGTTGAAGTCGGCGTGTACCAGTTGGTGCGCGCCCCGCAGCGCGGCCATGGCCGGTACCGAATCCGCGGCGAACCGTCGCAGCCCGTCCTGCTCGGCCTCGGTTAGGTATCCGCTGGCGTTGCCCTCGGCCAGCCGGCGGTCCACGAACTCGTCCAGCCCTGCCGTAGGTTCCATGCCCGGCGGGCCGGGTACCAGGTCGCCGCCGCTGAAGAACCCGGGCGCGTCGAAGGTGACGCTGCCGATCGCCGCCAGCGCGGCTCCGACAGACCGACCGAGTTCATCGGCGTCGGACCGGTCCAGCGTGGGGAGTATCTCGGCCATCGGGCGACCCGGCATGAACACGGACAGCAGAACCGGTTCGCCCGCCTCGGCGCCGTCCGGGTCGGCGGCGACCGCCTCGGCGACCGGAACCAGGCCGGTCAGCCGGTCGGCGAGCGCCGCCTCGACGGCGCAGGAGTTGGCCCGCACGTACTGCCGCAGCACGAATTCGCCGCCATCGTCCATGACGACATGGACGTTGGTGTTGCTGTATCCCCCGGTCAGCGGCTTCGAGGCGACGACGCGGTGCCCGGGCAACGCGATGTTCTCGATCCAGGCACGGATCCGCGGCTCCACCTGCATGCGCGACAGCCTCCACTGGTCCGGTACGGCTTTCCCGGGACGACGCCGAAGCCTACCTTGCGATCGGGGACGTCCGTTTCGTACAAGACGGGTACGGCCGGGCGCGCCTAGGCTCCGGTACATGACTGATGTTCTCCCCGCCGATGGTTTCCTTGCCGCGCAACGGTTTCTACTCGCCGAGGGCCGGCTGCTGGAGCGTCGCCTGTTCGACACGATCTTCGCCGGCCAGCCGGCCGAGGGCGTGCTGGACGCGCTGCGCGGGTACCAGAACGCCGACGGCGGTTTCGGCCACGGACTTGAACCGGACAAGCGCTGCCCGGCCAGCCTCCCGATAGACGTCGAGGTCGCGTTCGGGGCGATGGCCGCGGCCGGTACCGGCGACGCGGAGATGCTTCGCCGGGCGTGCGAGTTTCTCGGCCGTACCGCCGCGCAGGTGGATGCCGGCGGTGCGGTGCCGCTCGCCTTCCCGGTCATTGAGTCGTTCCCGCGCGCGGAGCACTGGTCGGACTGGACCTACGAGCCGGGCGTCAACCCCACCGCCGGCCTGGCCAGCCTGCTGTACCGGCTCGACTTCGACCACCCGTGGCGAGCGGCGGCCACCGGCTTCTGCTGGCAGGCCATCGAGACGGGCGCGTTGCCGGACGAGGTGCACGCGCTCGGCGAGGCGCTCGCGTTTCTGGCGCACGTACCGGACCGGGAGCGGGCCGCGCGGCACGCACCGGCGGTACTGGAGCGGCTGGTCGGCTCGCCGATGTACCACGCGGTACCGAAGCCGGGGGAGTACGGGCTGTCGCCGCTGAGCGTGGCCGGGACGGCTGACTCCCCGTGGCGGAACCTGTTCGAGGATGGCGACCTGGCGGCGCACCTCGACCACCTTGCGTCGGCACAGCAGCCGGACGGCGGCTGGCCGATCACGTGGCAGGCGCCGAGCGAGGCGTCCACACTGGACTGGCGGGGAATCGTTACGCTACAGGCGTTGCGTACCCTCACCTCATACGGCCGGCTGGCCAACCCTGCCGGCGGTGGTCGTCCGTAACGGCGCCGCGGTGCGGCGCCGTCCGCTCCGGCACACCGGCATCCCGAGCCTGATCTGCGCTCAACCGCGCTACTTCAGCGGGCGGCGTGGTGCCAGTCGGGTCGCGAGCGGGGGAATGACGATTGCGGCGGCGAGCAGGTGGATGAGGACGAGTGTGACGGTCGCCGCGCCGTTGAACCCGGAGGCGAGGTCGGGGACGAATGAGAGCGCGACCAGCGCGGTGGTTGCCCGGAGGAAGGTCCGGCGTGGACGCCTGGCGCGCCGGGCGAGCAGTGCGGCCAGGCCGACTCCGGCGAGAGCGCACACCAGTGTGAGCTGGGTGAATCCGAGGAGTGGGATAGCTGCGCCGGTACGGTCGGTGAAGGCGATACCGCTGGCCGTGGCGATGGCGGCCGCGCCGGTGGTGGCCGCCGCCGCGCCGGCGCTGGCCAGGAGGCCGGGCCTGACGAGTGGGCGGCGGACGGTACCCGAGGCGGGGCCAACGCCGGCAGTGGTGACGGTTGCTGTCGCAGCGGTCGGTGCCGTGGCTGACGTGGTGGTCATTGTCGCTCCAGTCCTGGTCGGGACCGCCGGTTGCGGTCCCGCTACCACCTACACAAATTCAGGCGGCCGGAATCGACACCGCGCACGAAAATCGCGTCGACCTTCGACGTATTGGTAACACTCCGTCGGCGGCCGGCGTCGTTGCGTGGAGCCCGTGCCCTGCGGCCGGCTTTGGCTGTACGCCTGTCAAAGCGGATGCCATGATGTCCTGCCAGACCCTTTCGTACCAGCCAAGGAGTATTTATGCCGCCCACGGTGTACCAGGCTTCGCTTCGACGCACCGTGCTGCTCGCACTCGCCTCGCTCGCCTTCGTCGCGGGCAGCGTCTGGCTGCTGGCGAGCCACCGGAGCATCAAGGCGGAGATTGCCGGCGTGGCGGGTGTTCTGTTCTTCGGCCTGGCCGCCGTCGTCTTGATTTATCGGCTGGTACGCCGCCGGCCGGAGCTGGTTATCACGGATGGCGGCTTCGCGCACCGCACCTGGGGCCGGGTGGCCTGGTCGCAGGTTCGCGCGGTCGGGATCAGGGAGGTCCGGGTGCGCAACGCGACCCAGCCCATGATTGAGGTGGTTCTGCACGATGCGGAGGCGCATGTGGCTGGTGCGCCGGTGGCCACCCGTACGCTGATGCGCGCGAATCAACGGGCCGGCTTCGCCCCGATCAACATTTCGGCGGTAACCCTTCCGGTACCGCTGACGGAGGTACTCGCCGAGATGCGGCGCCACCATCCGCATCTCGTTGTCACCACTGGATTTGGCGGAGCCTCGGGCTGGTAGGCGCTCACGGGAGGGTGGCCGGCAGGCCGAACCGGGGCAACAGGTGGTCGGTGTGGAACCGGGTGACCGCACCGATCCGGTCGCCGGTGAGGGTGAGCACGATCAGCCCGGCCGGGCCCGCGGTCGTCCGGTCCGGACCGGCGACGTAGCAGGCCAGTGCGGGCTGACAGTTGGCGCGCGTGGGCACCAGATGCATCGCGTGATTGCCACGGTAGGCCCAGCTCGCCCGCAGAAACTCGGCGATCGCGGGCTTGCCGTGGTACTCGTGCGGGGCCGGCGGCATGCGCAGCCACGCATCGTCGGTGAGCAGGCCGAGGAGGCGGTCGAGGTCCGCCGCGACGAACGCGTCCGCAAAGCGCCGGACCACGTCGCGTTCGGCGGCGGAGCCGGGTGGCGGTGCCGATCGGTCGGCGGCGGGTACCGCGGGAAGCGCCGCCCGGGCGCGTTGCAGCGCACCCTTCACCGCGGTCTCGGTGGTATCGAGCATCTGCGCGACCTCAGTGGCGGGGTAGCCGAGCACATCGCGTAGGACGAGGATGGCCGCTTGGCGCGGCGGCATCCGTTGCAGTGCGGCGACGAAGGCCAGTTCGACCGCCTCGCGCAGCTGGTACCGCGCCTCGGGACCGGGCGCGGCCTCCGGTACCTGCTCCAGCAGCGCGTCCGGGTACGGCTGGAGCCAGGTCACCTCACCGCGCCGGCTCGGTCCGGGTGGCCGGAACGGCGGTACCGGCTCGGTCGGGATGCGCCGCCCGGCGTCGCGCAGCGCGTTGAGGCAGCGGTTGGTGGCGATCCGGTAGAGCCAGCCGCGTACCGATGCCCGGTGCTCGAACCGCGCCAGCCCGCGCCATGCCGCGATCAGCGTCTCCTGCAGCATGTCCTCGGCGTCGGCCAGCGAGCCGAGGATGCGGTAGCAGTGCAGCCGCAGTTCGGCCCGGTACGGCTCGGTGAGGTCCCGGAACGCGTCAGCATCACCAGCCTGTGCGCGTTCGAGCGTGCTCTGGTTCACCTCGGAATCCTGCCACGGCACCGTTCCGTTCGGGCCGGTCATGGTGTCACAACGAATGACCAGAAACCGCACGAGAGGAACGACCATCATGACCGAGCAGCCCAGCACCGCCCTGCGTACCGCCTTGGCCTACTTCGCGGCGTGGACCGGCAAGGATTTGGACCGGGCCATGTCCTACATCGCCGAGGACATCGTGTGCGACGCGCCGGCCGGCCGGATCGACGGCGCGGTGGCGTACCGCGAGTTCATGGGCCCGTTCGTCCAGAGCCTGCTCGACGCGAAGCTGATCGCGGCGTTCGGCGACGAACAGACCGCGGTGGTCGTGTACGACACCGCGACCGTACCGGTGCCGAGTGCGCCGGCCGCGGAGTCCGTCACGGTCGAGAACGGCAGGATCACGTACAGCCGGTTCATCTTCGACCGCGCGCCGTTCCAGGCCGCCCGTGAGCGACAGGCCGCCCGTGAGCGATAGGCCGCCCGTGAGTGACAGGCCGCCCCGCAACGCCAGGCATAGTCCCGGCTAGCCTGACGGGGTACCGAGTCTGGACGCTGAAGGGAAGCAGATCCGTGGCCAGTAACCCGATCGTGCCCGGCTTCTACCCCGATCCGACGATCTGCCGCGTGGGCGAGGACTACTACGTCGCGATGTCGTCCTTCGAGTACTTCCCCGGGGTGCCGATCTTCCACAGCCGGGACCTCGTGACGTGGAACCAGATCGGGAACGTACTGGATCGCGAGAGCCAGGTGGACCTGCGCAAGGCGGTCGGCAGCGGCGGAATCTTCGCCCCGACACTGCGGCACCACGGCGACCGTTTCTGGCTGGTCACCACGAATCAGGCGCAGATGGCCCGCGGGCACCTCATCGTCTGGGCCGAGGATCCCGCCGGGCCGTGGAGCGACCCCGTCTTCACCGAGGGCGCGCTCGGCGTCGATCCCGACCTCGCCTGGGACGAGACCGGCGGCTGCCACCTGACCTGGTCCACGTTCGGCGACGCATCGGTTATCCGGCAAGCCCGATGCGACCCGTCCACCGGCGCCCTGCTGTCAGCGCCGCGGCAGCTCTGGAGCGGTACCGGGCTCGCGGCACCCGAGGCGCCACACCTGTACCGGCGCAACGGCTGGTGGTACCTGCTGATCGCCGAGGGCGGTACCGCCCGCGGTCACGCCGTTTCCGTGGCACGGTCGCGATCGATCGCGGGCCCGTACGAGGGCAACCCCGCGAACCCGATCCTCACCCACCGCAGCCTGGCCGGCCCGGTACAGAACGTCGGCCACGCGGACCTCGTGGAACTGCCGTCCGGAGAGTGGGCCGCCGTGTACCTCGGGGTGCGCCCGCGCGGCTTTGCCCCGCAGTACCACGTGAACGGGCGGGAGACGTTCCTCGCCGCCGTCGGTTGGGCGGACGACTGGCCCGTCTTCGACGAGACGCACTACGCGGTACCGAGGCTGGATACGACATTCGTCGACGAGTTCGACGCCGGCCCGCTGCGACCCGAGTGGATTTCCCGCGCCGGGGATCCGCGCGCGTTCGCCACCGTGACCGCGGGCGGGCTCGCCCTGCGCGGTCCCGACGAAGCCTCGGCCGAGCACGAGTTCGTGGCGGTCCGGGCGCGCGACGAGGAGTGGTCTGCCGAGGCCGTCGTCGGATCGGGCGCCGGGAACCTGCTCCTGTGGCTCGACAGTTGGCACTGGGCGCGGGTGGGCGTGCACGGGGACGGTGTCCGGGTGGAGGTTGCCATCGGCGACATCCGGCAGACCGTCGCCGACGTACCCGCGCTCCCGGATACCCCGGTGACTCTTGCGATCCGGGCGACCCGCGCCGGGTCGGTACCGGGCCGCATCACCACCGCCCCAGATCGCCTGGCGTTCGGAGTCGTTGATGCGGGCGGGTTCCGGTCGCTCGCGGAACTCGACGGGCGGTACTTCTCGACCGAGGTCGCCGGCGGGTTCACCGGGCGGGTCATCGGCATCGGTGCCGGGGCGGGCGGCGCGACGATCGCGCGGTTCGCCTACACGCCACTGGGTACGGCGGAGGATTCGGCGGACGCCGCGGCCGCGTACGCGTTCTGAACCACCGGCAAACGGTGCCGTGCCAGTCCGATGTGGACTGACACGGCAGGCTAGTGGAACGAGTTCGGCGACTCTATCGGAAACTTACTCCGCCAGGTGGGCCATTGTGGACCTGCTGCCAGGCGGGAGCTGGTGCCTGTCCCGCGCCGGATAGCTGAGCCGTTGGGAGTACGGCACAATCCCGTGACGTGACAGCTTCGGTGCGGTCGTGGGTGGCATTGATGTGCGGAGTGCTGCTGGTAACCACGGGATTGGCGCTACCGGCCGGCGCCGCGGTTACCGTGGCCGAACCCATCCCGGTTGGCGGATTGCCCTGTGGCGCGCCGCGGGCGAGCACCACGCAGCCTGGCTACATCATCCTCGACCCGCATTGCGACGTACCCAGCGGTACCCCGTTCGGGCCGCTCACCGACGCGACCGGCGGTGCCGTATCGGACGCGTACGCGGGGGTGGACGGTGGTGCCGCGTACCGCATCGAGGTACCCCGGCGGTGGAATGGCGAGCTGGTGGTTTTCGCGCACGGAAGCCATGGCACGTCCCAGCAGTTCGTGCCGTACCTGTGGGTGGACAACCCCGAACTGCGCCAGGTCTACATCGATGAGGGGTACGCCTGGGCCGCGTCCAGCTATCAGGTCAACGGCGCCGATACCGGGCTGATGGTCCGCGACACGATGCGCATGCTGGAGCTGTTCACCGCTGTCACCGGACACCACCCGCACCGGCGGTACATCACGGGGGAGTCCCTGGGTGGAGCCGTCACGGTCACCGCCATCGAACACTTCCCCGGCACCTTCGCCGGCGCGATGCCGTACTGCGGCGTGCTCGGCGGTGTGCGGCTGTTCGACTTCTCGCTGGACGCCAGCGTGCTGGCCGCCGCGCTGACCGGTACCCCGCTGACCTTTCCGGCTCAACCGGGTCCCGACTTCGTGGCCAACTACGACGCGCTGGCCAAGGCCGAGATGCCCATGCTGGGTACCGGTTTGGCGGGTGGCGGCGCGGTGACGCTGACCGCGCTCGGACAGCAGTGGGCCGCGGCCGTGCAACAGCGCAGCGGCGGTACCCGGCCCGGCTTCGACGCGGCGTTCGCGTGGTGGAACAGTATCGGCGGCGCCCCGATCAACCCGGAACTGGCGGACCTTCCGGTGCTACTGGCCGAGTATCCGGGCGTGGACGGCGGCACGCTGGAGGTGGCCAGCGGCAACCTGACCGGCAACCAGCACACCGTGTACCGGCTGCGCGGCTCCGGTCCGCTCACCGCCCAGGAACGGCAACTCAACGCGGACGTACTGCGGGTGGCGCCCACCGCGACACCGTCGCTGACGCTCAGCGGCCTGGTTGCCATCCACGGCACGCCCGGGATTCCGGTGCTGTCCCTGCACGGCGTGGACGACCTCGCCGTCCCGCTGTCCATGGAGCAGGCGTACGGCCGGCAGGTGGCCGCGCACGGGCAGCGCAACCTGTTCGTATCGCGAGCGATCCGCGCGGTGGCGCACTGCGACTTCACCCCGGCCGAGTTGCGCGGCGGCTTCGACGACCTGGTGCGCTGGGTACGCACCGGGGCGCACCCGGCCGGCGACGACATCCTGGACGCGGCCGAGGTGGCGCAACCGACCTTCGGTTGCCGGTTCACCGACGGCACCCACCCCATCTTCACCGGTACCACCTGCCCGCCGAGTCCCGCCAAAGGTTCCTGAGCCGGTACCCGGCGACGAATTTGCGGCCACGGCGCCGTCACAACGATTGAAGGTCCCTACCTGAGGAGTTGTGACGCCAATGCCGACCACCGTGACCAACATCGTGGACATCGCCGCCGACCCGGACGACGTGTGGGCCGTACTGGCCGACCTGCCCGCCACCCGATGGTGGCTGCCCGGGGTGGTCGCCGCCCGGGTCGACGGCGACGTACGGGTATGCACCATGGCCGACGGGATGGCGATCCACGAGCGGATCAGCGAACTCTCGGCCGGGCAGCGCGGCTACCGGTACGAGCACCTGCGGGTACCGCTGCCGGTCCAGCACTCTGGCGGCACGTTCACCGTCACCGGCAATCCCGACGGCACCGCGAGAGTCACGCTGCTCACCACGTTCGACCCGCTCGACCCGACCACAACCGACGACCTGGCCGAGATGATCCGGCGGGCGTTCGGGCAGTCGCTGGAGTCGCTGCGCCGCTACGTGGAGGAGAAGGTGCCCTGGGACGCATAGCCTTGTCATACCTGGGCGCTAGGGTGGCCCGGTGAGTGTCGAAGCCAGCACCGACACCCTGCTCGCCGCGGCCCGCGCGGGCGACGGCCCGGCGTTCCAGGCTCTGGTCGCGCCGCACCTGCGCGCCCTGCACCTGCACAGCTACCGGATGCTCGGCTCCTATCACGACGCCGAGGAGGCGGTGCAGGAGACACTGCTGCGGGCCTGGCAGGGGCTGGCCGGGTACGAGGGGCGCGCGCCGCTGCGGCACTGGCTGTACCGGATCACGACCACCACCTGCCTCAAAATCATCAACCGGCGGGCCCGCGATCCGCTGACGACCGTTGACGTGACCTGGCTGCAGCCCTACCCGGACGCACTTCTCGACCAGCTCGCCGACCCCGACGGCGACCCGGCCGCGATCGTCGACCGGCGGGAGAGCGTCGCCCTCGCCTTCGTCGCCGCGCTGCAACTGCTGCCCGCCACGCAGCGGGCGGTGCTCATCCTCCGCGACGTGCTGGCCTGGCCGGCCCAACACGTCGCCGACCTGCTCGACAGCAGCGTGGCCGCGGTCAACAGCGCGCTGCAGCGCGCCCGCGCCACCCTCGCCCACAACCAGGTCGGCACCGCCACGGCGACGTGGCCGGACGGCGAGCGGGAACGCCGCGTCGTGGCGGCGTTCCTGCGCGCCTGGCACGACTGCGACATCCCCGCCCTGGCCAAGCTGCTGCGTGATGACGCAACGCTCACCATGCCGCCGCAGGCGCTGCGGTTCGTCGGTCGCGACGCGGTTGCCGAGTTCTTCGCGACCGTGCCCGCGGAGGGCCGCCTCGACCTCATCCAGCTCGTCGAGATCCGCGCCAACGGCCACCCCGCCGTCGCGGCCTACCTGCCCGACAACAGCACCGGCGACTGCCGCGGATACGGCATCATGGTCCTGACGATCGACGGCGACGAGATCGCCGGCATCACCGGCTTTCCCGATCCCGAGCTGTTTCCCGTCTTCGGCCTGCCGACCGTGCGTTGACGCGCCGCCCTTAGTTGGCGGTTTTGCGGCGAGGCAGGTCAGCCGGTGGCCCGCATCGCCTTGCGCAGCTCCTCCGCGTCATAGATCAATTCACCGCGGACGATCACTCCATTGTGGATTTCGAGAATCTCGGCCGCGGTCAGCACCCCGTCGACCGCGGCCATCTGCCAATCCACCACCGAGCACACCAGGTCCCCGTCGGTGAACTGGTGCCGCACCCGGAAGCTGCGCACCGCCGCGCCCGCCTGCGCGGCCATCTGCCGGTAGCCGGCGGCGTCGTCGAAATCGGCCACCGGCCCCCGGAACGTGAAGTCCGGCGCCAAGGGCACCTCGCTCATGTCGCCTGCGCGGTTGATCCACGCGTCGTAGTACCGGTCGGCAATCTCCAGTGGGTTCATTCAGGTCTCCTTGCGGGCTCCGTGCCGCCGACGGCGGCGCCTACCCCCGATTGATCCCGGCGCCGCCGGCAACTCATCGCCGCGCCCCGGATGATTTCGCGGTACGCGTCGCTAGCCTGAACGGGTGACACTGATCGCCCGGCCAGCCGAGCCCGTGGCGCTGCTGGCCGCTGCCGTTGCCGGTGACGGGGAGGCGTTTGGACACCTCACCGACGCGTACCGGCGGGAGCTGACCGTGTACTGCTACCGGATGCTCGGCAGCCTCGACGACGCCGACGACGCCGTGCAGGACACCATGGTCAAGGCGTGGCGGGGGCTACCCACATTCGCCGGCCGCTCCTCGCTGCGCGCGTGGCTGTACCGCATCGCCACCAACGTCTGTCTCGACACCCGCGACTACCAGAGGCGGCGCATGCTGCCCACCTCCGTCGCCGCGCCGGCCGATCCGGACGTACCACCCGCACCCGACGACCACGACACGCCATGGCTGCAGCCGTACCCGGACGCCCTGCTCGAACCCGTCGACTCCGGCAGCGACCCCGCGACTGTCGCCGTCCGCCGCGAACACGTCGAGCTGGCCTTCGTCGCCGCCATCCAGCACCTGCCCGCCCGGCAACGCGCCATCCTGCTGCTGCGCGACGTGCTCGGCTACAACGCGGCCGAAACCGCCGACCTGCTCGGCAGCACGCCGGCCGCGGTGCACAGCGCCCTCCAGCGGGCCCGCGCGACCATCGACGCCGGCCTGCCCGCTACCGCCCTGCACCGGCCCGACGGCGACCCCGCCGATCTGGTCCAGCGGTACCTGCGCGCCTGGCACGCGGCCGACATCCCAGCCCTCATCGCGCTGCTGCGCGACGACGCGCACATGGCCATGCCACCAACCCCATCCTGGTACGCCGGCCGCGACGCCATCGCCGTCTACCTGCGCCAGCTGTTCAGTAGCCCGTTCGGCCGGCAGCTACGGCTGCGGCCCACCGCCGCCAACCACCAGCCCGCGCTCGCCGTCTACGCCCCCGCCACGCCTCACGGCGGCGACCTGGTCCCGTTCGCGGTCAAGGTGCTCACCGTCCACGGCGACCGGATCAGTGCCATCACCGGTTTCGTCACCCCACACCTGTTTCCGGCATTCGACCTACCCGAGCGGATGCCCTACAGCGGTAAGGCGCCCGGCACCGACGGTGCCGGGCGCCCGCCCGATGTGCTTGTCGTTGACCGTTAACGGTTGTCGGCGTCCTGCGGTACCGACGAGTTGACCGGGTGCCGGAGGCTGGTGATGTTGCCGCTCAACACCCACGCGCGGGTACTGGGCGCGAACCGCGGCGACAGCAGGCCGTCGTTGAGCTCCCGGGTAACCGCGATCCGGTTGAACTGGGTCGCCGGAATGTACAGGCGGTCGTTGGACTGGCCGCCGTCGGACGTACCTTCGAGGTCGCCCTCGACCGCGTCGACGATGCCGTCGCCGTTGGTGTCGACCCGCGCCACCTCGGCGGCGTATCCGTCGAAGATGCGCTGGTTCAGGTTGTGCACGTTGGGCTCGAAGGACT
>JBPYFB010000515.1:0-5489 GCA_051986465.1 Rugosimonospora sp. | reverse complement strand
CCGGCGAAGCCGGTGGATTCGGCGAGGAACGGCCGGTCGGCGCGCAACGCCAGCGCGGTCGGTACCGCGTAGTCGCGGTTGGTCGCGTTGCTCACAGTGTTCGTGTCGTATGCGACGAGTGCGGTGGTGGTTGCGTCCACAAGGGACGAATCGGCACCGCCGTTGGCCGCGCCACCGCCCCCGTTGCCGTTGACCGTCGGGTCCAGCCGGACGTACAACTGCAGCGGCTGCGAACTGACCAGCCGCACCTGGACCACGACCGAGTCGCGCGCCGGATCCGTGATGAAATCCGTGACGATGCGGTACCGGCCGCTGCGCGCCACGCTGGTCACCTCGCACGCCATCCCGGTCGCGTCCAGCGCGCGGGCGGTGTATGTGGTGTCGCGGGTCTGCAGGTCGGTGAAGGTACTGCCGTCGGTGACGAGGAACTGCATCGTCTCCACGTTGGTGTTGTCGACGGTCGGACTGTACACATCGGACAGCACACCACCGGCGACCGTGTACCAGACCTTCGACGCGTTTCCGGATGAGGTACCCAGACAGTCCTTGCGCGCCAGGTCGAAGTGCGATTCGCTGCCCGGCGCGCCGGGCGCTCCGCCCGACGGTGCCGCCACCGCGGCCAGCGGATGCGCCACGGCGGCGCACAGCATGACGGCGGCGAACAGCGGAACGCGACCAGGTATCAAGCGCTTTGCCATGTCTGCACCTTTTCGGGCTTACGGATTTCAGCCCTATGTGTTTACCAGTGGGAAACACCCTATGGCCAGGGGGTCCGCGAAAGCACCGCCCGAATTGCGTGGGTCGCCACGGACCCTCCACATGGAGCATGATGCGATCGTGGGTGGAGTCCGGCTCTGCGGCTTGGTGGGCGCTCTGGTGCTCGCCGGCTGCGCCAGCGCGGGTTGCGTCAGTGCGGGCAGCGCCGATGCCGCGCCGGCAAGCCATCCCGCGCCGGCGCCGAGCATACCGAGCATCCAGCCCGTCACGCACGCGTTGGGTACGACCGTCGACGCCGACCACAGCTTCATCGAGGTGACCGTCTACGCATACCAGCAACCGGTTGGCAAGGGCGCGCCGGCCCCGAACTCCGGCGGCTACACGTGGGCCGCGGCGGACGTGCAGACCTGCGGCTCCAACTCGTCCATCTTCAGCGCCTCGGTCAGCGGGCTGAGCTGGGCGCTGATCTACTCGGACAACACCGAGGTGGATCCGGCCCGGGTCAGCTATCCACAGTTCCCCAAGCCGCTGTACCCGACCACCCAGTACCGGCTCAAGCCCGGCGAGTGCCTACGCGGATGGGTTGTCTTTCCGGTACCCGAAAGCGGCAAGCCGGTCGTCGTGCGGTTCGCGCCCTACGGCGCCCCGCCGGTGGATTGGGTCGCGGCCCCCGCCAATTGAGGCCGAGGCCGCGAACCGCGAGTCACGACGGGATGTCACCCTGCTGGCGCAGGCGGCGCAGCCAACCCTGGGCGGTGTGCCGCGGCACTCCGTAGTGGTTCGCGAGCGCGGTCGCGCCGCCGGCCTGCCGGTACACCGCGACGACGTCATCCGGCATGCGCCGGTACGCCCGGGATTCCTTCTTCGCGCCGGCCTTCTTCCCGGCGGTCTTTGCCGCGGCTGCCTTCGCCGCTGTCGACTTTGTCGCCGTTGACTTTGTCGCGGTTGCCTTCGCGGCCGTAGCCTTTGCCGCCTTCGCCGGCCGGCCCCGGCGCCGCGGCTGCGCTGCCGCCCGCGCGTGCACGACCTCGGCCAGGGGCGTGCCCGCGGCGATCGCCGGAGCCGCCGCCTCGATCACCGGACCTGCCGGAGCAATCGCGCCGATGAGCCGGCTCAGCTCGAATCCGGGCAACTCCTCCGGAGCGAAGCCCTCGCCGTCGCCCGCCCGTACCGTCAATTCCTTGATGCGTGCCCCGGTCGGGCCGAGGCTGACGCGCAGGGTCGCGCTCGCGTTCGACGTGTCATCGGGGGTAATGGTGATCGTGTAGGAACTCACCGTGCTGTGCCTCCTTGTCGCACCCGGCGTTGCCGATCGCCGCGCGCTGTGGTCTTTGCGGGACGATACCCTTCGGCCGGGATATGACCAATGAAAGGTCTCCGGATGTCCACCGCCGCCGCGTCCGGCGGTGGAACCGGCCCGTTATGCGATTCCCACCACGCATTCCGATTTGCTGATGCCTTTGATCCGTACGCCCTGATCACGCAGAGTTATCCTACGCGAAAATCTGGCAAACGCCTTTCCGCGGGAGCATTATGTTCACAGCACTTGCTGTCACCTCCGGAGGCACACCCCATGGCTCGCAAAGTCCAAGTTCACCTCCTCGATGACATCGACGGAAGCCAGGCGGATGAGACGTTGAAGTTCGCGCTCGACGGGACCAACTACGAAATCGACCTCTCGTCGAAGCACGCCGACAAGCTGCGCTCGGTGCTAGACCAGTACGTAAAGTCGGCCCGGCGAGTCGGCCGCAGCCACGTCGTTCCGGCCGGTCGCGGCCGCGGTGGCGCGCCGACCCGCTCGGACCGGGCGCAGAATCAGGCGATCCGCGACTGGGCCCGGCGCAAGGGGATCGAGCTGTCCAGCCGCGGGCGAATTCCGCGCAACATCGTCGAGCAGTACGAGGTCGAGGCCGGCCGGTAACTGCGCTAGGCCACGAACTGATTCTGTAGGAACGTCACGATCATCACGCCCTGCAAGGCGAGCGCCGCCATCGTGTACACCCGGTCGAAGCGGGCACTGCGCCCCATCTTCGCAAGGACGATGAATACCGGAAGGCACTCCAGCGCGAACCGCCACATCGAACTCAGCGGGTAGATGTTCCGGATCGGATTCATCAGTGGCATCAGGATCACGCCCGCCGAGAAGATGATGAGGTACGCCTGCTCCTTGCCGAGTCCCCACTCCCGGTCCAGCGTGACGAGCAGCAGAATGAGTACGCCCACCGCCGAGGTCAGGTTGACGATGTTGCGGATGGAATCCGGACCCAGTATCGGATGGCCGTGGATGACCATCTCAGTGACTTGGAGCAGCGTCGTCCATGGCGCCTGGAATCCGGTGTGAAACCAGTTGACCTGCGCTTTCTCGAAGTACAGCGGATCGCCCAGCGCCCGCGCGCAGTACAGGGCGTAGAGGATCAGACCGCTGGGCGCGAGCGCGATCCAGGCCAGGTTCCACCGAATCCGTAGCGGCGAGAAACCCCGCTGGCGCAGGTACTCGTAGAGGAACGCGAAGGCCAGCAGGATGCCGGCCAGCCGCGTCGCGCTGGCGAAACCGGCCAGGAGCCCGGCGAGCCACCACCGCTCGCGCCGCATGAAATACAGCGACCCGGCGGCCAGCGCGATGAACAGCGATTCGTTGTAGGCCGCGGCGAGGTAGAACGCGGTCGGGAACGCGAGCAGGTAGAAAATGGTCCGCTTGGCGATGACCGGGCCGGCGATCTCCGTGGCCAGCCGGTGCACCATGACCATGGCGGCGAAGCAGGTGAGGAGCGAGAGGATCAGCGCGGCCTCGAAGGAACCGCCGGGCAGCACGTGGTTGGCGCCGCGGACGAGCAGCGGGTACAGGGGAAAGAACGCCGCGGCGCGCTTGTCGTACCCGTACCCCGAGTCCGCGATGATCGTGTACCAGACCGTGTCCCAGTGATTCCACGCCTGGTACGCCTTGTTGAACGGCGGCGCGTCCCCGGCCGGCATCCACGTCACCATCGTGACCAACGCGTACATGATGACGCCCGCGAGCCACGTCCAGAACCCGACCCGCAGCGACCGGCGCCACTCCCCCCATCGACCTTCCGCCTCGTCCTTGGCAGCCTCTTCCGTGGCTGCCGGCTCGGGGGGCGCTGCTACCTCAGACATGTCGGTCAAGATACCCACGCCACGCCCCGACTGTCTGTCCAATGATCCTCACAGTTTGCTCCCAGCGAACGCCCGCACCCTGGATAACGACGAACAAGCCCGCTGGCGGGCGAGCCGGGACGCCGCGTACCTTTCAGGAGCATTTCATCCGCCGGCGCGGGCTCACGTATTGGGTACCACCAACGCGATCACCGCGCCGTAGACGGCAAGGGTCGCGGCCCACAGCAGAAGGCCGTACAGCGTCGAGAAGCCGTCCCGGACAATCCCGTCGCGGGGCACCGGCACGCCCAATGCGGCGCAGGCCGCGCGGGAGCGCCGTACCGGGTGCGGAGAGTTCAGTACCGCGTCGCGAAGCCAGCCGATCGCGACCCCGTCGTTGCGGCGCACCCCGAGACAGACCCGGTTGGCGTCCCGAACGAGGAGGAAATCGAAGTCGGACCGGTACCGGTTGACGGTGCGGTACCGGATCGTGGCGAGCCGGCTGAGGTCGACTGTTCGCCAACCGGTCGCCGTCTTCGCCGTCATGAAATTCACTTGGGTATCGGTACCGCGCCGGGCCGGCCACGTTGCCCCGTAGCCGATCAGCGGAACGATGGAAATAAGGAGCCCGCCGAAGGTCGCGAAGTAGACGGCTACCGCGCCCGGCGTCTCGCGGCGCGCGAGGTAACCCACGCTCGGGGCATAGGCGATGACGGCCAGCGCCGCCAACACGAGGCCCTGCCTTACCAATGTGTTACGCCGCGTCCGCCCCGGAGGAATGACGCTCTCCGCGCCGCGATCGGCGGTCGATTGCCAGGGGTTGGCTCGCATCGCCCGTACTTCGCCTCCGCTCCCACCTCTCGTCGTCACCATGATGGTGAGGCTTCCGGCCTCAACTGCCTAGCAGGTTCGGTGGTCCGTGCGGGAAGTCTTCACCGCCGCTGGTGTTATTGCCGTCCCGTCTGTATATAGTGTCCATGTACAGTCCTGATGGACCGGACAGTGTGGAGGGTGTCGTGCGGGTGGTGCTGTCCAACAGCGCTGGTGTGCCGCTCTACCAACAGGTCAAGGAGCAGCTGGGGACGGCCATCCTGTCCGGCGAACTCGCCGAGGGCAGCGTTCTGCCCTCGGTCCGCGCTCTCGCGCGTGACCTACGGATCAGTGTCATCACCACCACCCGCGCATACACCGAACTGGCGGCCGAGGGCTTCATCGCCACGGTGCCCGGCAAGGGCGCCTACGTCCTGCCGTTGGACTCGGCGCTCGTACGGGAGCAACTGCTGCGCGAGGTGGAGAGCGGGTTGCAGGCCGCGATGGATGCCGCCCGCCGGGCCGGCCTGCGCCGCGAGGAGCTCATTCAGATCCTCGACGGGCTGATCCAAGCCGAGCAACACGACGCCATCCAGTAAACGGGAGGATCTATCAGTGAGCGGCGTGGGTACCGCGGCTGCCTCATGCCACAGAAATGTCAGTGGGTATGTCTAGTGTGGAACACGTGATCGAAGAGTTGGCGGGCATGGCACCCGGGCCAGGACTGGCCACGGCGCTGGCCGCCATCGATCGCGATGTCCTCAATGGACACCACCTGGTCCTGGTGATGTGTGCCCGGGCCCGGCAGGTCGCCCACGAACAAGCCCAACTCCTGGCAGACATCTGGG
>JBPYFB010000514.1:0-6396 GCA_051986465.1 Rugosimonospora sp. | reverse complement strand
GCGCGTTGACCCCTTGTAGTCGAGGGGCGCCGCGGCCGCGACGAGTGGCTACCGGTGTGCACTATTCGCAATAGAGGTCCCCATTGGCCGGCCGGGGAAGCTTCCGGTCGGCCAATACCGTCGCCATGATGCGTTTCGACCGGGTAGGCCCATCGCCGAGGCGCCCCGACCCGTGATGCCACCTGATTCGCCGGGTGGGCGGACGGGACGGTGCCTACCGTGTGAGAAGGGACGCTACGCGGAGGGGATTCGAACCTTGACTATCTCGGTGCCGGGCCTGGGCCGCGCGCTGTCCGATCTGTTGACGGCCAGCCACCTCGTACACTCCGGCAATCTCGCCGCCGCGATCAATGAGTCCGTCCGGCCGTTGGGCATGCGACTGACGATCTATCTGATCGACCTTGAGCAGCGCGCCTTGCGCCCGCTCGGCGAGTCGGGAAGGACCGCGGGCGACCCGGTTCCGGTCGAGGGCAGCCTCGGTGGCGAGGCGTTCATGACAGTACGGATCCTCCAATCGCCGGAGCGGTCGGACCAGCTGTGGGTACCGCTTGTGGACGGTACCGAGCGGCTGGGCGTGGCCGAGATGGTCGTGCCGGACGCTGGACTGGTCGAGGACCCGCAGATTCACCAGGGCCTGTCGGCACTCGCCGGCCTGATCGGTCATCTGATCGTGTCCAAGTCGGTCTATGGCGATCTGCTCAGGCGGGCGCGGCGGTCCCGGCCCATGTCCACAGAGGGCGAGCTGCTGTGGCGCAACCTGCCGCCGCTGACCTTCGCCACCCACGACATCGCCGTCTCCGCCGTACTGGAGCCGTGTTACGAGGTCGGCGGCGACGCCTTCGACTACGCCCTGGACGCCGAGCACGCTCACCTGGAGATCTTCGACGCGGTCGGGCATGGGCTGGGCGCCGCGGTGACCTCCGTGCTGACCCTCGCCGCCGTGCGGGCCGCCCGCAGCCGCGGTGCGGACCTCACCGGTATGGCCCGCGCCGCCGACGAGGCCCTGACCCACCAGTTCACCGACATGCGGTACGTGACGGCGGTACTGGCAGATCTCGACCTGCGTACCGGCGTCCTGCGCTGCCTGAACGCCGGCCACCCGGCCCCGGTGCTGATGCGTGGTGGGGAGGCGGTCGACCAGCTGGACCGGGGCCGCCGCACGCCGCTGGGGCTGCCCAGCAGGCAAACCGACCTGGCCACGTATCAACTCGAACCGGGTGACCGGCTGCTGCTCTATACCGACGGCATCACCGAGGCACGCGGCCCGGGTGGCGCACATTTCGGGCTTGACCGCCTGATCGGGCTGGCGGAGCGGCACTCGGTCAGCGGCCTACCCGTACCGGAGGTGCTGCGCCGGCTTTCCCATGCCGTACTCGACCATCAGCACGGGCAGCTGCACGACGACGCGACGCTGATGATCATCGAGTGGGCAACCGCGGCCGGCCCCCGGATCGTCCCCTGAACCGGTGCGGCCAACGAAGCGGATCCGACTGGAGGTCATGGTCGGCGACCCCAGCCGATACCGTCGACGAAGTGCTACCCAAGCATGGTCACGGTTGGAGCAGTACCTTCACGGTGCCGTCCTGCTTCTGTTGGAAGTTCGCGTACGCGCGTGGCGCCTCGTCAAGCGGCAGCCGATGGGTGGCGAAATGGTCCACGCCCAGTGGGTCGCCGTCCCCGGTCAGCAGCGGCAGGATGTCGTCCACCCAGCGGCGCACGTTGGCCTGGCCCATCCGCAACTGGATCTGCTTGTCGAACAGCACCATCATCGGCAGCGGGTCGGTCATGCCGCCGTAGACGCCGGACAGCGAGATTGTGCCGCCGCGCCGGACGATGTCGATCGCCAGGTACAGCGCGGCGAGTCGGTCCACGCCCGCCTTCTTCATCAGCTTCGCCTGCACCGGATCCGGCAGCAGACCGGTCACCTGCTGGGCTACTTTTCCGGCCGGGGAGCCGTGCGCCTCCATACCGACCGCGTCGATGACCGAGTCCGGCCCACGGCCGTCGGTCATATCCCGGATGACGGCAGCGATGTCCTTGTGTTCGGTCAGATTCAGCACATCCACGCGGTTGTGCCGGGCACGGTCCAGCCGCTCGGGTACCAGGTCGACGCCGATCACCCGCCCGGCGCCGCGCAACCACGCCACCCTGCTGCACATGTCCCCGATCGGCCCCAGCCCGAGTACCACGACCGAGCCGCCGGGCGGGATCGCGGCGTACTCGACGGCCTGCCACGCGGTGGGCAGCACGTCGGACAGGTACACGAACCGGTCGTCCGCCGGACCCTCCGGTACCCGGATGGGGCCGAACTGGGCCTGGGGAACCCGCAGGTACTCCGCCTGGCCGCCGGCCACGCGCCCGTACAGCTTGGTGTAGCCGAACAGCGCGGCGCCCTTGCCATGCTCATGCACCTGCGTCATCTCACACTGGCTGAACAGCCCTAGCCGGCACATGTAGCAGGTACCGCAGGCGACGTTGAACGGCACCACCACCCGGTCACCCGGGCGTAGGTTCGTTATCGACGCGCCGACCTCGGTGACGACTCCGATCGGCTCGTGCCCGAGGATGTCGCCCTCCTCCAGAAACGGCCCCAGCACTTCGTACAGGTGCAGGTCCGAGCCGCAGATCCCGCTGGAGGTAACCCGGACAATGACATCGTCGGGTTTCTGGATGGCCGGGTCCGGCACCGTGTCAACCCGTACGTCGCGCTTCCCGTGCCACACAACGGCCTTCATCGCCGTCTCCCTCCCAACCGTCACCCGGCTGGCTTCGCCCTGTGAGCTGCCTACCCGGCGTGCGAAGGCGGAAAACGAGTCACCCTTCACGGCGTTTGGCCACGCGTCGGCTGGGCAACCGGAGGCTGGACGGGTAGCGGGTTATCGCCGGAAACGGCAGGGGGTCACTGTCGTGCGGTTGGGTACGGCGAGGATGGTCGCGACTGTGCGGAGGCGGCGCGGCGGGGTCGCGCTCGTCACGGGTGGGTCCCGGGGGCTGGGTCTATTGATCGCGCGGGAACTGGCCACCCGCGGGTTCCGCCTGGCGGTCTGCGCACGCGATCCCGCCGAACTCGCGGCCGCCGAGGCTGACCTGACTCGACGCGGCGCCGAAGTGCTCACCGTGGTCTGCGACGTCGCCGACCCCGGACAGGTCGACCATCTGGTGCGGTCCGTCGTCGAGCGGTTCGGCCGCCTGGACGTCTTGGTGAACAACGCCGGCATCATCGAGGTCGCCCCTGTTAGCGCGATGAAAGTGGAAGACTTCAGGACCGCCCACGACGTCATGTTCTGGGGCACGTTGTATCCGACCGTGACGTCCCTACCGCACCTGCGGGAGCACCAGGGTCGCATCATCAACATCACCTCGATCGGCGGGAAGGTCAGCGCGCCGCACCTGCTGCCGTACAACTGCGCCAAGTTCGCCGCCGTTGGCCTGTCCGAGGGGCTGCGTGCCGAACTGACCGGCAGCGGCGTCGCCGTCACCACCGTGGTACCGGGCCTCATGCGCACCGGCTCCCATCTACGGGCCTTGTTCAAAGGCCAGCAACACAAGGAGTTCGCCTGGTTCGCCGTAGCCGCCTCCCTTCCCGGACTGTCAATGGACGCCCGGCGGGCAGCGCGGCGCATCGTACGGGCCGGCTTGCGCGGGCGGGCCGAGCTCACGCTGACCCCGGCGGCCAAGGTGGCCGTACGGGTGCACGGGCTGTTCCCGGGCGCTACCGCCCGTACTCTCGGGGTGGTCAATGCGCTCCTGCCCTCCACCGGTCCGGACGCGCCACCGGTGCCCGGCACAGCAGCCTCCGACGAGCTGGACTCCCGACTCCTCCGGGCGGTCACGGTGCTCGGCCGCTCAGCGGCACGCCGCTACCACCAGGCTGGGAGTACGCACGCGACACCATGACCCGCAATCGTCGACCTCAGCAGGGAGTTTGACACGGGCCGCGCCGGGAACGGATACGGCGCCTGCGTGGGGCAACTCAGCCCGAAGATGAGCGGCAAGCTACTGCCCGCGATCCGGCACCTTGCAGCCCAAGACACCGCGACCACGGCCCGTGCGATCGTCAAAGGCGACAGGATCAAGGCGGCCCGGCGCGCTGCGCGGATCATGCGCAGAACGTCCCCGGGGAGCGCCTAGGCGCCGGACCGTCCGCCATTCAGAGTGTCGGGAATGGACGAGACCCGCCCGGTTGCCCGGTCGTGGCGGTCGCGTAGCCGCATCACCATGCGGTCAAACGACTTCGGCGGTACGGATGTGTGGCCGCCGTAGCCACTGAAGTAGCTGCGGACCATGTTCGTGCGTATCTCTTCGCCGGCTAGGGTCCGAATAACGAGCTCCCGGCGCGGGGAGTCACAGACATCAATCACGGCGATCTCATGCCAGGCGACCGTCTCCTGAAAGGTCAAGACTCTGATGACGCGTATACCGAAGTCGTTGACGTAGATGCCGAGCCGGATCATGTGCCACACCATTGCCAAGCAGATCAGGAACCCTGGAACGGAGACCCAGTCGTAGGGCTGTGCCCCGGCCCGCACAAGAACCACCAGCCAGCCCGCTGCAAGCGCCACCAATATCGGATAGCCGATAATGGCCCGCCACTCGCGTCGCGGTCGCTTCCACCGCATGCCTGCATCATCGCCCTCCGTCGCAAGCCACACCCATGGAGTACTGGGCGGCAGCCCACCCCGGCGACCCTGTGGCGCGTATGGACGCGATCAGCCTTACGGGAGGCGGCGGCGCGCGATGAAGTACTGGCCCAACCCGAACAATAGACCGGACCACGGAAGCCTATTGGCGAGTCGGCGCAACTTCGGTCGGTCCACCCCGCTCCCTTCGCCTGTTGAGCATCCCACGACAAGGCTCACGACCAACAGGCCGCGAAACGGTACGCACGGCCCATTCTTTGTCGTACATGCGTCGTGCACCGGACCGAGGCTTCCGCCGTCTGACACCGTCGACGGCCTGAGCCCGGCGGCCCAGTGGCTGAGTCTTGAGTACCGGGGGTCGGCACTCCAGGCGGAGGCGTCCGGGTTATCCCGCCGGGAACCATGGTCTACGACGTCCGGCGTTTGGGTAGCTGTCCCAGGCCGCCAAAGCTTCGACGGTGGGGGTGTAGTCGGTTGATGAGACCTGGCGCTGTATCGCGGACGTATCCAAAACCGCATACGCCACCGCACGGGCCCTCCCCATCTAATGGGGGCATGAACCACAGCGCACCCCCGTCCGCACCACTACGCCGTACGCGCAGGATCGTGCTCGTCGGCCTGGCAGTCCTCGGCCTGGCGGGCGCGATGTTCGCGGTACGGGGTCCGCTCCTGATGGCCGCGCCGGCGTGCACGGCCGGACGGTGGCACGGCTGCTACGACACCGAAAATGGTGTGCTGCTCATGATGCTGGTGGGACTGCCGATGGCTGCGCTGGTGGTGTCGGCTCTGGCGTTCCTTCGCCGCGCCGCCGGCGGCACATCGGCGTGGCGTATGTCGCTTGCGGAGGTGGGCATGGTCTACGGGACGGTGCCGATGGTATGGATCACTATGATGCCGGGGCCGGGGGCCGGCGTCGTCCCCGGCCGGGTGAACCTGGTCCCGCTGCGGGATCTGGTCACGATGGGACCGGTTGGAATCGGCGGTAACCTGCTGATCTTCGCGGCCCTGGGGTTCTTCGCTCCGCTGCGTTTCGCGGCGCTGGCCTCCCTGCCGCGGATTCTGGCGCTCGGGGCGGGCTGCTCGGCTCTGGTCGAAACCGCACAGTACGTGCTGCGGCTGGACCGAGTGTCCTCTGTGGACGACGTGCTGGTCAACGCCGCAGGCGCTGTACTGTTCGGGCTGGCATCGCGCCGGTGGTGGCGTACCACGGCGGCGGAGGTGCCGTCGGACCGGCCTCGCCCCGCGCCGGCACGGGCAGACTGAGTCGGCGTCCCGTCGTCGGGAACGGCTGGCGTCAGGCCGTATCCACTCTTGCGACCGCTTCGTACCGTGGAACCGGTTCGCGAAACACCCTGGGACGGCAGGGCTGCATCCCCGCAAATGAGGTGAGTCGCAATGCCCAGCAACCTCACCGATGTGCCACCAGAACACGGATACCAAGTCGCCATCTCGCAACGCCTGGCTGCGGTAACCGCCGGGCTCGCCTACGCCGTGCTCATCGTCTTGGGCCTCGGCTTCAACTTCGTTGTGCTCGGGGTTATCAAACCGGACGACGCCGCCGCCACAGTCCGCAACATCGCCGATTCCGAAGTGCTGTTCCGTACCGGCATCGTCGCGTTCATCGTCGTGCTCATCGCGGATGCGGTGGTGGCGTGGGGGCTGTACGCCTTGTTCCAGCGCACAAGCCGGGAGCTGTCCGCATTCGCCGCCTGGTTCAGGTTGCTCTACGTCGCGATCGCCGGTGCCGCCCTGCTGC
>JBPYFB010000513.1:0-9693 GCA_051986465.1 Rugosimonospora sp. | reverse complement strand
GCGCTGGCCGCGCAGACCGAGCGGCTGCGGCTGGGCGTCATCGTGACCAGCAACCGGCTGCGCCCGCCGGCGGTACTGGCGAAGATGGCGGCGACCGTCGACCAGATCGCGGGCGGCCGGCTCATCTTCGGTATCGGCGCCGGCGGCAGCCGGGTCGCGGATCCGGCCGGGTACGAGATGGTCCGCCGGGAGTTCGACGCGTACGGCATCGGCATCGTGCCACCCGCCGAGGCGCTCGGCGCGCTCGGCGAGGCGTGCACCATCGTCCGTCGCATGTGGACGGAGACCGAGCCGTTCGACTTCGACGGGCGCTGGTACCGGCTGCGCGGCGCGGTCTGCGAGCCCAAGCCGGTACAGCGGCCCGGGCCCCCGGTGATGATCGGCGCCGTCGGCGACCGGGCGCTGCGCGTGGTCGCCGAGCACGCGGACATCTGGAACTGCCCCGCGCGCACCGCCGACGACCTGCGCGAGCGCAGCCGGGTCCTGGACGCGCACGCCGCCGCGATCGGCCGCGACCCGGCGACGATCACGCGTTCGGTCCAGCTCCTCGTCCACGGCGACGACCTGCCCGGGGCGCGCCGCCAGCTCCTGGACTTCGCCGCCGCGGGCGCCACCCATCTGGTCATCGCGCCGATCCCGCCCGCGCCGCCGCTGCCCCGGCTGATCGACGAGGTCGTGGAACCGGTGCGCGCCGCGGTTCAGTAGGTTCGGTCCGGCTCGGCTACCACGCGGTGCGCGCTGGCCAGCACCGCGGCGAGCATGAGCGCGGTCACGCCGGCGATGCCCATGGCGGCGCCCGCGTACGCCGCGAACTGGTGGCCCCGGCCGAGCAGGGAGGCGGTACCCAGCGCCCGGTTGGTCAGCTCCAGGCCGAGCCCGGCACCGGCCAGCAGCATGAGGCCGGCGACGACGAGCGTGACCACCGCGAGGTCGTGCGGCTCGGCCTCCCGGACGTCGCCGTCCTCGCGCTGCGCGAGCATGATGAACAGCGCCGCGGCGCAGGCCCACCCGCCGACCACAAGCACCGCCGCGATGACGTCGCTGGGGCGGTGCGCGCCGGTCGCGAGGGTACCCACCCCCACGCCCGCCGCCGCGATCGCGCCGAGCACACCGCCGAAGCCGCGCAGCCGCGCCGGCAGCACGAGCAGGAACGCGACCGCGACCGACGCGGCGACCGTCGTGTGTCCACTGGGGAGGGTGTTGCCCGCGGCCGTACGGTGCGGGTCGACGCCGAAGTCCGGCCGGTAGATCATCTGCTTGACGACCTGCGTGGTGACGTTGGCGCCGGCGACCAGCAGCACGGCGCCGAACGCGAGGGCGACCCGGCGCCGGGCCAGTGCGATGAAGCCGATCGCGACGGTCGCGGCGACCAGCGACACCGTGGAGATGGTACGCAGGACGAGCTCCGCCCGGTCGTACACGCGCGCGTGCCCGATGCTGTTGCCGCTCAACGGGATCGAGTCGAGCAGTTGCCCGCGCCCGGTACGCACGAAGACGTGCCAGACGACGATGAAGGCGAAGACCTCGGCCGCGGCGACCGCGACCAGCCACATCACGACACCGACCTGCCGATTCATGCGCAGTACCGTAGCGGACGGCCGGGCAGTCCCGCCCGGCCGTCCGCACGAGTCAGCCGATCGATCGCTCGGCCGATCGCTCGGCCGGTCGCTCAGCCGGTGGCTCAGCCGATCGTGAAGCCCGCCGTCATCGAGTCGACCTGCACCTGGTACCCACCGGGCTCGACCTGCGGCTTGGCCGTGGAGTCGAGGTCACCCGGGGTGACCGCGAGAGTGGATACCGGGAACGACAGGTGCACCACGCTCGACTGCCCGGGGTCGAGGGTGACCCGGGCGAAGGTGACCAGCCGCTGCGGTGGTACCAGCACGTCGCTCACCGGCTGATGGACGTAGACCGGCACCACGTCGGTACCGGCCCGGCCGCCGGTGTTGGTCACCTTCAGCGTGACCGCGACCGTACCGCCGCGCCCGACCGTACCCGGGACCATCAGGTCGCTGGTACTGAACGTCGTGTAGCTCAGGCCGTAGCCGAACGGGTACAACGGGTTGTAGCTGTGTCCCTGTCCGGAGCCGGTGTCGGGCAGCTGGTCGAAGAACTTCGGCTGGTCGCCCAGTGGCGACGCGCAGGTGCCGCAGAAGTCGCCGCCCGGCGCGCTCGCCTCCGAGGGCCAGCTGACCGGCAGCCGCCCGCTCGGGTTCACCTTGCCGAACAGCACGTCCGCGACTGCCGTACCCGCCTCGGTGCTGCCCTGGTACGCCATCAACAGCCCCGGCGCGCCCGTCGCGGGCCCGAGGGCCAGCGGCCGGCCGGCGATGACCACCACGATGACCGGCTTACCGGTGGCCCGCAGCGCGCTGACGAGCGCCTGCTGGTCCGCGGGGAGCGCCGGCGCGGGGTTGTCGCCCAGTCCTTCGGCGTACGCCTTCTCGCCCACCGCGACCACGATGGCGTCGGCCGAGCCGGCCGCGTCCACCGCCGCCTGCTGGGTCGGCGCGTACGTCACGTTGGCGTCGGCCGCCTGCAGTCCTTTGAGGACGGTCGTGCCCGGCGGGATCTGGTCGGGCGCCCCCATGCAGCAGACGTGGCCGGCACCGAAGACGCCCTGCCACCCCACGCTCCAGCCGCCGAGCTGGTTGGTCATCGAGTCCGCGCTGGGCCCGGTCACCACGAGCTTCTTGCCGGGCGCCAGGGGCAGCAGGTTGTTCTCGTTGCGCAGCAACGTGATGGACTCCTGAGCCGCCTGCAGGGTTGCGTCCCGCCCGGCCGTCACCGCCGCGTCCGCGCCGGCCGGATCCACGTACGGGTGGTCGAAGAGGCCCAGCGAGAACTTCAGCCGCAGGATCCGGCGTACCGACTGGTCGATGCGCGCCACCGACACCAGGCCGCGCTGCACGTCCTGCAGCAGCCCGGCCTGCCAGCCGGCGTAGTCCGAGGGCGTCATCGACACGTCCACGCCGGCGTTGACGGCCTTCGCGATGGCGCCCGGGAAGTCGGCCGCGACGTGGTAGTTGTTGGCCAGCGCGGGCACGTCCCCGTAGTCGCTGATGACGACGCCCTGGAAGCCCAGGCGGTCGCGCAGTTCGGTGGTGAGCAGGAAGTGCGACGCGGTCGCCGGGATGTTGTTGATGGAGCCCGAATCCGCCATCACCGTGGCGGCGTTCGCGTTGATGGCGCCGGCGTAGGAGGGCAGGAAGACATCTTGCAGGTACCGGACGGGCAGTTGCGCCTCGACGCGGTCGTGCCCGTTGATGGACTCCGAGTACCCGGCGAAGTGTTTGACGGTCGCGGCGCCACCCGCGCCCTGCAACCCGGTCACGAACGCGCCGCCCATCGCGGCCGCCAGTGCCGGCTCCTCGGCCCACGTCTCGTAGGCGCGTCCCCACCGGTTGTCCCGGTACACGTCCTGTACCGGCGCGAAGTCCCAGGTCCATCCGGTCGCCGCGAGGCCGCGCGCGGTCACTTCACCGCCGGTACGGGCGGCGGCCGGGTCCCAGGTGGCGCCCATCCCGATCGACTGCGGGAACAGCGGCGCCTGGTACGGGTGCCCGAAGCCGTGTACCGCGTCCACGCCGAAGACGACCGGGATGTGTAGCCGCGAGTGGTCGATCGCGTAGTGCTGGATCGTGTTGTGCCAGTCGGCCCAGCCCTGGCCGGTGTCGTCCGCCGGGTTGTCGCTGCCGCCGGCGAGGATCGAGCCGGTGAGATTCTGGATGAGCACCGTGTTCAGGCAGGACGGCTGCAGCGGATCGTTGTTGCCGCCCGAGTTGTGGCAGGTACCGTCGGCCGGATCGGTCTTGTCGCGCAGCGAGCCGACCACGATCTGGTCCATCTGCCCGATCTTCTCGGGCAGCGTCATGCGGTGCAGCAGATCCTCGACGCGGGCGGCGACGGGCGCCGTGGCGTTGAGGTACAGGGGGCTGGCGCTGGGTACGGCGCCGGCGGGTGCGGTGACGGCCACCAGCGCGGCGACCGCCGCCGCGGCGGACAGGTAATACCGTGATTTCAGCGTTGATTTCGTCGTCGATTGCATCGTCGTGATCCGATCCGCCCGGCGGCATGCCAGGCTCCGGGGACGAGAGACCCTCCACTGAGGATAGATGCGTCCACTCAGGACGGACGGCGACGCGATCGTCGCCGACGGGCGCTCTGGTCCCGACCGACCGGGTCGCCTGTGCGGGCCGCGCCGTTCGCCAGCGGCCTCGGGCTGACGCTAGGAGCCGGTCGCAAGGTACGTCAATACCTCGATGGGTATCCCGGGCCCGGATGTCGCGTTACGGAATTGTTACCGGCAACAACAAATAAACTTTGTCGATCGGGCTTGCGCTAAAACCAAGGTGCGAAATAAGTTCGGGCTGACAACAAAGCATCGCCGGCCCGACCACCGGCGATGCTTTACCCGACGGCACGCCCGTTCCCGTGCCACTTGCGTCCACTCCAGCGCACCGGGAGGGGGGCCAGTTACCCGATCCGCCCTACTCGATCCGCCGCCGCCTACTCGATCGCCTGCCGCGCGATCCCGGACGGCTCCCGTCCGGCCAGCAGCCAGCTGCCGATTGCCGCGACGGCCGGCATGCCAACCACGATGAGTACCAGGTCCAGCACCGGCACCTGGCTCATCCGCTCGTGCAGCTCGCCGTGGAAGAGCGCGAGCGTGGCAAGGTACCCGACGGCGGTGCCGAGCAGCGCGCCCAGCAGTCCGAGAGTGCCGGCGGTGGCGCCCGTGATGCGCCGCCGGGTACCGCCGCCGGCACCGGTCGCGGCGAGCGTGCGCAGGTCGCGGGCTGCCTCGTTGCGGATGAGGCCGACCGTCATCGCCAGCACCCCGAGCGCGAGGACGATCCCCGCGGCCGTGGCGAAGTTGCGCACCTGCGCGAGCGAGGGGCTCTGGCTCCTCGTCTCGATCGTCAGGCCGGCCGCGAGCGCCACCTGCCGGGCGGCGTTGATCTGCGCGGCGAGCAGCGGGCGTGGCGCCTGGATGAGCCAGGCGCCCGGCCTTGGCTGCAGGTGGAACGTGTCCACGGCGTGCTGCGTGACGAGCAGGTTCGGCTGCGAGGTGCCGGTCGGGAGTGCGGCGAACGCCTGGATCTTCGGGTTCGGCGCCATGGTGCTGTCGGGTCCGGCGCCGCCGGCCAACACGCCCAGGTTGGGGGCGGTAGGAAGCCCCCGCCGGGACGTGATGAACACGGTGTCCGGGTCGATCGAGGCCGGGTCGATCCCGTAGTGGCGCAGCACCTCCGGCGTCGCCAGGTACACGTTGCCGCCGTAGCCCCGCATGCTCTGACCGGACCGCTCCACCAGGCCGATGTCGACGACCTCGAGGGCGAGCACGTCGGCGCTGCCAAGTGTGGTGGCGATGCTGTTCGCGGTCGCGGTGGGATCCGTGGCCGGTTTCTGGACTTGGGATTTCTGCGGGCCGGCGTGGTCCCCCGGCGCCGAACTCTGCACGTACACCAGCATCTGGTTGGCCGGCAGGTTGGGCCCGAAGTAGTCCAGCGGGTCGGCGTAGCGCCCGGTGGCGAGCAGGCTGATCACCACCGCGATGAGGACGGCGAAGCTGACCGCCGCGAGCGCCGCGCCGGAGCGCGTCCGGTACCGGGCGAGGTCGCGCAGTGCCAGGCGAACCGCGACCGGCGTGCGCCCGGCGAGCGCGCCCAGGGCCGCCACGCACACGGGTGCCAGGAGCAGCAGGCCGATCGAGGTTGCCAGCAGGCCGCCGAGTTGCAGGAGCGTCTTGCCGCCCCAGCCGCCGGAGAACGCGAGCATGACCAGTCCGGCCACGAGCGTCACGGCGCCCGGCAACGCCGAGCGGTGCACCGGCTTGGGTGCCGCGGCCCGGCCGGAGAGCGAGGTCACCACGGAGAGCCGGGCGGCGGCGCGGGCGGGGCGGCGCGCCGCGAGCACGGCGGTCGCCACCGCGAGGAGCACCGTCGCGACCACCAACCACCATGGCACCGCGGCCCGGTCGATCCGGTGGTGCGCGCTGACCTCCAAACGCGGCTCGTACCCGAACCACGCGGCGAGCCCGATCGCGGTGCCGGCCACCGCCGACACGCCACCGACGACCGCGCCGTTCGCGATGAGGACCAGGCGCACGTTTCGGTCGGTGGCGCCGAGCGACGCCAGCATGCCCAGCGCCCGGGTGCGGCGCTGGGCGAGCACGGAGAAGCCGGCCACCGCGACCAGCCCCACGAAGACCAAGCCGAACAGGGCGAGGAAGAAGATGATGTAGGCCGGGTCGAGCCCCTGCGGCCGCGTCGGTGCCACCGGCGTGATGCCCCGCGGGAGCCTGACGGTCGCCAGGCTGCGGGCCGTCGCGTCGAACAGCACGGTCACCTGGCCGGGTGCGGCGAGCTGCCCCGGTGCCACCAGTGCGAAGTTGTCGAGCAGGTTCTGCGGATTCTCCACCATGCCGACCACGCGCCGGGCCTGCCCGGCCTGCTGCCATACGTCGCCGGTGCGCAGCCCGAGCGTGGACGCCAGCTCGCGGGTCATGGCGACCT
Organism: Rugosimonospora sp.; assembly: GCA_051986465.1. Classification (GTDB taxonomy): domain Bacteria; phylum Actinomycetota; class Actinomycetes; order Mycobacteriales; family Micromonosporaceae; genus DATEJJ01. The sequence continues at coordinate 3,175 of JBPYFB010000513.1, read as the reverse complement.
CACCCGCGCCGGTCGGGTACCGGCCGGAGAGCAGCGTGAGCATCGGGCGCCCGTACGGCCCGGCCGGATCCTGCGCGCGTAGCTGCGCGCCGGTCACGAGGCCGGTCGCGATCGGCTGGTTCTCGATGACGTCGACGGTGCCGAAGCCCTGCCGCACTGCCGCGATGTCGGCGGCGCGGTTCGGGTCGCTACCGGACAGCTGTACCAGGTGGTCGGCGGTACCGAAGCCGGTACCGGGCGGCGGTGGCGTATTGGTGCCGATCGGTCCGGCCAGTACGGTCGCCGCGACCGCGGCGGTCAGCAACGCCATCACCAGATACTGCTGGCGCCACTCGCGCCGGAACAGCCGCCATGCCCAGCGCCAGACCGCCCGCCTGGCTGCGACGCCCCCGTCGCCCCCATCGCTCGCGACCGTACGCAGCGGCGCCTCGGGTACCAGTTCGTCGATCATTGGCTCGTCCCCAGCAGCGACTCGGGGCCGGGTACCGGCCTGGTCTGGTCGGCGACCCGGCCGTCGCGCAGGAACACCACGCGGTCGGCCCACGACGCGAGCTGCGCGTCGTGCGTCACCACGACCGCCGCCACACCCCGCTTGCACGCGGCGCGCATCAGGCGCATGACCGCCTCGCCGTTGGCGGTGTCGAGCGCGCCGGACGGCTCGTCGGCGAGCAGCAGCCCGCGCTGCCCGACGACCGCGCGGGCGATCGCCACCCGCTGCCGCTCGCCACCGGAGAGCACCTCGGGGAAGCGGTCGGCCCGGTGTGCCATGTCGAGCTCGGCGAGGCTCGCCAGGGCGGTCGTCCGGGCCTTGCGCGCGGGTACCCCGTCCAGCTCCAGCGGCAACGCGACGTTCTCCGCCGCGGTCAGCCCCGGCAACAGGTTGAAATCCTGGAAGACGTAGCCGATGAAGCGCCGGCGCAGCGCGGCCTTCGCGTTGCGGGACATGCCTGACAGGCTGGTGCCGGCGACGAGCACCTCGCCGCTGGTCGGCTCCTCCAGGCTCCCCGCGATGGTCAGCAGCGTGCTCTTGCCGGAGCCGCTGGGCCCCATGACCGCCACCATCGCGCCCGCCTCGACCGCGAGGTCGACCTCCCGCAACGCCCGCACCTCGGCGTCGCCCTCACCGTACACTCTGGACACTCGCCGCAGCTCCAGCACGGCCCGCTCCGTTTTCACTGTTCCCCCGATTCGTTTCGCGCTCTAACATCCCGTTCGCTTCGCGGGCCGCTTGCGCTCACTCGCGGACCCGCGAGCTCTCCGCGCAAGTGCGACCTCTTCCCTCGTGCGCTCCTCGCTTCGCTGCGGTGCTCCTCGTGAGCCAGCACTTGGGCTGGATCAGCAAGGCGGCGTCTGTCAGTCCAGAGGCCGCCGCGGCCCGCTCCGCTCACCTGCGCACTCCCACTCGGCGCAGGCGGGTGGTGGGTGCGGGCGTCGGCGGCGGACCGTCGGTGGCCGCCCGGCGCAGCCGTCCGTCGGCCGCGTCCAGCCATCGGATGACCGAGTCGAGCCGGAACACCTCCGCGTCGACGACCAGCGCCAGACCCAGGTCGAACTCGGCCTCGTCCTCCTTGAGGCGGGTCCACTGCTGCATCAGCTCGACCAGGTAGCGCCGGTGCACCTGGATCACCTCGTGCACGTCGGTGCCGGGCACCCGCAGCGCCACGAGGACCTTGATGACCATCTCGTCGCGCGGCGGCGCGCTCAGGTCGGGCGGCGTGCGCAGCCACTCGGCCAGCTCCTGCGTGCCTTCCGTGGTGATGCGGAACCCCTTCTGTGGCCCTGGCTCCGCGGCGTCGTCGGACTCGACGAGCCCGTCGCGTTCGAGTCGCTGCAGTGTCGTGTAGACCTGTCCGACATTGAGCGGCCAGACCTCGCCCGTACGCGCGACGAACTCCTCGCGCAACTGCAGGCCGTACTTCGGGCCCTCGGTCAGGAGGGCGAGCAACGCATGCCGGACGCTCATCGCATCAAACCCCGTATCATGCTGAGGATAATACTCAGTATATTGAGGCCAGTGCAAGACCCGCCCAAGCCGGGGATGACTGAGAGACGGCGATGACTAGGGTGGGACGATGAGCAGCCTCAAGGTCCTCTTCATCGGCGGCAGCGGCATCATCAGCTCCGCCTGCGCGCAGCTCGCCGTCGAGTCCGGCATCGACCTGTACGTTCTCAATCGCGGCGCGACACCCACCCGGCCACTGCCGCCGGCCACCACCGTGCTGCGCGCGGACATCCGCGACCCCGAGTCGGTACGCGCGGCGCTGGGCGGGCTGGAGTTCGACTCGGTCGTCGACTGGGTCGCGTTCACGCCCGAGCATGTACACGCCGACCTGCACCTGTTCCGTGACCGTACCGCCCAGTACGTGTTCATCAGCTCCGCGTCGGCGTACCAGACGCCACCGGCCCGGCTGCCCATCGTCGAGTCCACGCCGCTGCGCAACCCGTACTGGCAGTACTCCCGCGACAAGATCGCCTGTGAGGACCTGCTCGTCACCGCGTACCGGGACACCGCCTTCCCGGCCACGATCGTGCGCCCGTCGCACACGTACGACAAGACACTCGTGCCGCTCGACGGTGGCTACACCTCGCTTGCCCGGATGCGCGAGGGCAGGCCGGTCGTGGTGCACGGCGACGGTACGTCACTGTGGACACTCACCCACCACGCCGACTTCGCGCGCGGCTTCGTCCCGCTGCTCGGCCACCCGCGCACCATCGGCGAGGCCATCCACATCACCTCCGACGACGTGCTCACCTGGAACCAGATCGCCGAGACCCTGGCCGCGGCGATGGGCGTGCGCGCCCACCTCGTGCACGTGCCCTCGGACGCGATCGCCGCGGCCGACCCGGAGTGGGGCGCCGGCCTGCTCGGCGACAAGGCCCACTCGATGGTCTTCGACAACACCAAGCTGCGCCGGCTGGTGCCGGACTTCCAGGCGCGGATACCGTTCGAGCAGGGCGCGCGGGAGATCGTGGACTGGTACGCCGCGGATCCCGAGCGGCAGCGCATCGACGAGCGCTTCGACAAGGTGATGGACGCGCTCGCGGAGCGGTACACCGTCTAGTGCTTGCGGACCACCCACTCCGGCCGCCCCGGCCGCCAGATCGTCACGTCCATGTGGCCGTCGCGGACCTCGACCGCTGACGCTCCGGTCAGGTCGGCGGCGTAGAACCGGTC
>JBPYFB010000512.1:0-3439 GCA_051986465.1 Rugosimonospora sp. | reverse complement strand
ATCGCGGTCGACGAGCAACTCGATGCGCTCGCGCGGCAGGAGCTTGCCGCGCGTATGGTGCCGCGTCGCGTACTTTTCGCCACCGCCGGCCCGGGCCGCGGAAAGCGCCGCGTCGAGTTCGGCTAGGCGGGCCAGCATCGCGTCCCGGTTCTCCACATAGGACGATGTGCGCGGGTCGATGGCGGTACTCAAGACAGGCATGGCTAACCGAGCTCCGAAGGGATGTCGACGACCTGCGAGCGCAGCAGCTCGCCGAGGGCCTTGGCCTGCGGGTCGAACCGGGTGGAGGCGGCGACCCCGGCGCCGAGCAGGCCGCTGATGACGAAGTTGAGCGCGCGCAGGTTGGGCAGCTCGTACCGCTGGATGGGCAGCGCGTGCGCCTCGGGCAGCAGGTGCCGCAGCCGTTCCGCGGTCAGGTACCCGCGCAGCCACCGGTACCCGGCCTCGGTGCGCGCCCACAGCCCGACGTTGGCGTCGCCACCCTTGTCGCCCGAGCGGGTGCCCGCGACTGTCCCCAGTGGAGCCTGCCGGGTCGGCCCGATGCACGGTTCCCCGTCGGTGTTCGACGCGCCAGCAGGCTCCACTAGGGACGCGCTGGCCGGTTCGGAAAAGCGCACGGGCGGTGGGATCGGTACCCGCGAGCCGTCCGGCAGCACCGCGACATGCTCGACGCTGTCCTGCGGTACAAACTCGGCGGAGAACACGCCGAAGGGCGACGCGTCCGACGGTGGCGCGGTGAGGAAACACCCGGGATAGGAACCCAGCGCCAGCTCCACCGCGGCCTGCGAGAAGGCCCGCCCGGCCCGCCGCCCGTCGCTGTCTTTCAGGTGTACGTGCAGCAGCGCGCCGTTCTCGATGCGCGTCAGGTCGAATTCGAGCCCCTCGGCGCCGACGCTCGCGATCAGCTGCTCCCGTACCAGCTGAGCCTTGTCCTCTATGGACAGTCCAGTGAGGACGAACGTCATCGCGTTGCGGTACCCGCCGAGCCGGTTCACGCCGACCTTCAGGGTCGCCGGAGGTGGCGAGCCGCGTACCCGGCTGACCCGTACCCGGTCCGGAGCCTCCTCTCGCAGCGCGATCGTGTCGAAGTGCGCGACCACGTCCGGCCCGAGGTACGCGGGGCCACCGATCTCGTACAGGAGTTGGGCGGTGACGGTCTCGGCGGTCACCGCGCCGCCGGTGCCGGGGTGCTTGGTGATGACGCAGGAGCCGTCCGCCTCGATCTCCGCGATCGGGAAGCCGGGGTGGCGCACGTCCGCCAGTTCGGTAAAGAACGAGAAGTTGCCGCCGGTCGCCTGCGCGCCGCACTCCAAGATGTGCCCGGCCACCGTGGCGCCGGCGAGCGCGTCCACGTCGTCCCGGGACCAGCCGTACCGGGCGATCGCCGGAGCGACGACGAGCGAGGCGTCGCTGACCCGGCCGGTAACCACCACGTCCGCGTCCGCGCGCAGGCACTCGGCGATCCCGAAGGCGCCCAGGTATGCGTTGGCGGTCAGCGCATCCGGGCGCGGTACCGCGTCGCCGGTGACGTACCCGATCCGCGCGTCGGGCGCCAGTTCGCGCAGTGCCGCGGCGAGCCCGGCCGGGTTGAGCCCGCCCGCGTTCGCCACGATCCGCACTCCCTTGTCGAGCGCGGTACGCAGGCCCTTCTCCATCTGCCGCAGGAACGTCCGGGCGTATCCGAGCGCCGGATCGCGCAGCCGGTCGCGCCCCAGCAGCAGCATCGTCAGTTCGGCGAGATAGTCACCCGTCAGTACGTCGAGCGGGCCGCCGTCGAGCATCTCCTCGACCGCGGCGAACCGGTCGCCGTAGAAGCCGGAGGCGTTGCCGACGCGGATCACTCGCGCTCCTTGGGTGGCCGGCCACCGCCTGGTGGCCCGGCGAACGCCTGCGCCACCGTCAGCCACTCGGTCGCCACCGGCCCGCTCGCCGAAAGCGCGAGGTCGGCGTGGTGCGACCGCTGCGTGACGAGCAGGCAGAAGTCCAGTGCCGGGCCGGTGAGCCGGTTCTGCGCGTCGGCTGGCCCGTACGCCCAAGTGCTGCCGTCGGGCGCGGCCAGTTCGACGTAGACCGGCTCGGTGGGTACCGGCCGGCCATGTACCTGGAATGCGTGCCCGAGCGTGCGTACCCCCAAGAAAGCCACGTGCCGCAACCGCGCCGTGGGCATCCGCAACGCGGACAGCGCCGCCGCCACGTCCTCGCCGTGCGCCCACGTCTCCATCAGTCGCGTGGTGGCCATGGTTGTCGGCGTGAATGCCGTGCCGAACCACGGCAGCCTGGCATCGGCCGGCGCCTGGGCGAGCGCGGCGGCCAGCGCGGCCCGCCCGTCGCGCCAGCGCTCAAGCAGATCGGCGGGGGGAGCGAGGCTCTCCCGCGCGGCCCGGTCGACGAAGCCGCCCGGATCCTCGGCCGCTCCCGCGACCACCGCCGCGAACGCGCCCGGGTCGGTTGCGGCGAGCGTCGCCATCCGGTCGGACGAGTACAGGTGCGCGATCTGGTGGGCCACCGTCCAGCCGGCCGCCGGCGTGTCCCGGCTCCAATCGTCGTCGGTCAATCCGGCAACGAGCCGGTCGAGGTCGCGGGACTCGTCGTTCAGGTCGACAAGGAGTTCGGCGAGGCTGACCATCCGGTGCCTCCTTCTTCGAGGATCTGGCTCAGTTGGCGCTTCCAGGTGGCCAGCAGTGCCTGGCGCCTGACTGAGTCGTCAGTCAGGAGGTTGGCGACGCCGAGCCCGCGCAACAAATCGAGGGTGGCCTGGATCGCGGTGCGCGCCTGCGGCCGGGAGGTATCCACGCCCAGCAGGTCGACGGCGAGCCGGTGCATCTCCCGCCCCACCCTGGCCTCCAGGGGGACGAGGGCGGCGCGCAGGTCGGGATCGGTGCGGCCGGCCACCCATACTTCAAGCGCCGCGACGTACAGCGGCCCGGTGAAGGCGGCGGCGAGCAGGTCGATCACGCGATCCACCCGCTGGCCGGTGCGGTCGGGCAGAGTGGCGGCCTCCGCGCGCAGATCCTCGGCGCGGCGCTGCGCCAGGTGCTCGACGGCGGCCAGCACCAGCGCCGCCTTGGTGGGGTAGTGGTGCAGTTGCGCCCCGCGGGAAACGCCGGCCTTCTCGGCGATGACGGTTGTTGTGGTACCGGACCAGCCGTGCTCGACGAGGCAGTCCAGTGTCGCCTCAAGCAGCCGCTGCCGGGTGACTCGGCTGCGCTCCTGCTGCGGCGTACGGGCGACCACGAGCTACAGCGTGCCGCCGCCAAAACAAACAGTCAAGCCTGCATCTTTTCGGTGCAGACTCGTGTTCCTGTGGCCGTGCGCTCCTGTCACTGCCGTGATCATGCCCCCTGCCACCGCCGTGATCATGGCCCTCCTGCCGCCGCCGTGATCATGGCCCTCCTGCCGCAACTTCATTGAAGTTGCGGTGTTGGCACGACGCTATCCC
>JBPYFB010000511.1:0-10152 GCA_051986465.1 Rugosimonospora sp. | reverse complement strand
GAAGGTCACTTGCTCACGCCCGCGTGCACATGTGCCGCTTGCGCGGCAGTCCTCGGCCACCTCGCGATGAGCCGGTGGAGCCGGGCCGCGTCTTGTGCGGCCCGGCTCCTACCGGCGTGTCGGCGTCTACTGTCGCGGTGGTTGGTGGCTGCGGTAGTGGTCGCGCCAGATGAGGCGGTGGACGCCGAGGTGGCGTGGGAGGGAGCGCAGTCCGGGGATGAACGGGGCCAGGATCAACGCCAGGCTCAGCACCATCATCAGTGCCCAGACGAGGGCGTCGGCGTTGTCGGAGCTGGAGAACGGCGGGACCTGGTACCAGAAGGTGTACAGCCACAGCCAGGCCTGGCCGGGGTAGCTGCCGGTTTCGTTCATCATGCCCCACTGGTCGCCGCCGAGGTGTTCGGCGCGGGCCTGGTCCTCCAGGTAGCTTCCGTCGGCGAGGAACAGCAGGGGTTTGGTGTAGTCGGTCTGGTAAAAGCCGCCGGAGGACAACAGTTGGCCGTCGAGGCCGCCACTGCGGGCCAGGTCGAGCAGTTTGGCGGTGAGCACGGGTACTGGTCCGTAGTCGGCTTCAGGTACCTTGGCCGGGTCGTGGTCGGGTGCCTTGTCGAGGGCGTCGCCGTAGTTGGTGGCCCAGGTCTGTTGCTGGTCGGCGCTGGCGGAGTTGTAGTGGGACAGGGCCGAGGTGAGGTCCGTGTCGCCGGTGACGGTGGAAAGCGGGTCGAGGACGAAGTCGTGCGCGGTGTCGACCGGCTCACGGACTCCGCCGTAGCGTTGCAGCGGTACCGGTCCGAGCTTCTGGCCGGCGCCGGGGTCGTCGGTGTAGGGGGCGCCGTAGGTGGCTGTGCCGCTGGTGCCGTCGAGTTCGGCGACCGCGGTGACGACGAAGTCGTTCGGTGCCGCGGTGGCCCAGTCGCGTAGGGAGATGGCTTTGCGGTCGGGGGAACTGAACGCGATCGCCAGGCCGATGGTGAGTAGCAGCATGACCCCGAGCGCGACGACGAACTCCTTGACCAGGTCGTAGCGTCGGTATCCGCCGGTCCACGGGGCGGCGTAGCGGGCCTCATCGGCGCGGCGGCGTTGCCGGGCGGTCATGATCCCACCTCCACTGTGGACGGTTGCGATGCCGCCGGCTCCGGCTCCGGTTCGGACTGCTCACGATCGGCGAACGGCGCTACGACGCCCCGGCGGCGTACCAGCAGCACGTGCCAGATGACGAGCACGCCCAGTACGAGTGGGAACAGCACCACGTGGAACAGCAGCATCTGGCCGTAGTTCAGGACGTTGAACCAGGCGCCGACTCCGACGGAGTTCAGCCCGTCCTTGGCCTGGGTGGAGATCCACTGTGCGTCGAAGTTGGACTGTACGAGGTACCCGGTGAAGGCAGTGGCGATCGAGCCGAGGAAGGCGACGGCACCGGTGACCCAGGTCAGTGCCCGCTTTCCCCGCCAGGCGGCCATGAAGAACTTGCCCCACAGGTGAATGACCATCGTGAAGAAGAACAGCTCCACGCTCCACAGGTGCAGGCTGTTGACGAAGTGCCCGACCGGGGAGCCGTGGTACCACTGCGGGCCCGCCAGCGCCAGTACCGCGCCGGAGGCCAGCACGATGAGTAGGGCGGCCAGGGTGAGTACGCCGAAGACGTAGATCCAGGAATTGACGTAGGCCGGCTGCCGGTCAGGCAGCAACTGCTCCGGTGGCAGAGCGCCGACGGCTCGATTGCGTACCCGAGCGGTCCACATCCGTTCCTGCGGCTGGGCATTCACTTCCGCCTCCTTGGGAACGGTAGGAACAGAGCGATGATGAAGACGGCGATCATCAGACCGATCACCACCAGGTTGGCGAGCGAGATCTGGATGACGCCCCAGTGCAGATAGACATCAGGATGGTTCATCGCGACCCCTTGGCTGAGACGGGCATCGACGTGTATCAACCATCACCCTGCCCGCGTCGAACCGATAACGTGTAGGGCCGAACGGCCCTGGGTGGCAGGTCCAAGGAGGTGACTTCGGCTTTCCCGGCCGGCCGCTGTCGTCGCAGCGGCTGGCGGGCTCTCCGCAGCCACGGTGCGGCCGTCGCCGGTAACAGCCGCGGCGGTCTGCCGGCGGCAGCGCCGCAACGGGACCATTGGCCCTTTGCTGGTATCAGGTGTCGCGTAGCGTTCTGTTCAGAAGGGGGTGATTTCATGACGATCAACGAAGCCCCCGTGGCTGGCCACGACGAGACAGCGCGGGACCTGGCTATCCGGCGTCTGAAGAAACGGCGTGACTTCCGCGCGCATCTTCTTGTATACGCGGTGGTAAACGGGGCGCTCGCAGCGATCTGGGCGGCTGCGTCGGCGCACCTGACCCGAGCCAGGCCCCCAGTCCAGGCTGTGGTCGTACCAACCCATCATCGCCCGCACCTCTCTGGTGGGCTTCGCTCATCTCGCCGGACGCCACAAGACCTGGGTGCGAAACGACGAAGGTTTGACGAAGAAGTCTCATTGGTCCATTGTGGACGGCGATCGGGTAGGTGGTGACTTCGCGAGCGCGAAGACAGGAGGTGCGGTGACGCGATCGGCGGGGGGCGGCGGGCGGGGCGCGACTGCCACCTGGAGCACCTCGCTGCCGGTGGGGCGGGCGGCGGCGATGCCGGTCGGCGAGGTGCTGGCAGCCATGGGCAGCTCGGCCCGCGGTTTGGACGAGGCGGAGGTTCGGCGCCGGCGGGCGGTGGTGGGGCCGAACGCTGTGCGTACCCACCGGGTGTCGGCGTTGGGCGTGTTGGCCCGGCAGTTCCGTTCGGCGCTGCTGGGTTTGCTGCTGGCCGCGGCGGCGGTGTCCTTCTTCGTCGGCCAGCGCACCGACGCGGTGGTGATCGGGGTGATCCTCGCCATCAGCGTCGGGTTGGGGTTCGTCAACGAGTACCGCGCGGAACGGGCCGGCGCCGCCCTGCACGACCGGATCCGGCACACCGCGACTGTCGTGCGCGACGGGCAGGCCCGGCAGGTCGACGTGACCGAGCTGGTGCCCGGTGACATCGTGCGCGCCGAGTTGGGTGGCGTCGTCCCCGCCGACCTGCGCCTGCTCGAATGCACCGAGCTGGCGTGCGAGGAGGCGGTCCTGTCCGGCGAGCCGGCCCCGGTGGCCAAGGCACCCGGGCCGGTCGCACCGGGCACTGTACTGGCGGAGCTGACCTCGTGCGCGCTCATGGGTACCGTGGTGCGGGCCGGTTCCGGTGCTGGCGTGGTGGTCGCCACCGGCCCGCGTTCGGTGTTCGGCGGCATCGCGGCCGGCCTGGGCGAGCGCCATCCGCCGACGGAGTTCCAGGTCGGGCTGGGCAAGTTCTCGCTGCTGCTGGCCCGGGTGGCGGGCGTACTCACCACGGTCATCTTCGTGATCAACCTGGTGTTGGGTCGGCCCGTCATCGACGCCGTGCTGTTCAGCCTCGCGATCGCCGTGGGTATCACCCCGCAGCTGCTGCCCGCCATCGTCACTACCAGCCTGGCCACCGGTACCCGCCGGCTGGCCGCGAAACGGGTGCTGGTCAAGCGCCTGGTGTGTGTCGAGGACCTGGGCAACGTGCAGGTGCTGTTCACCGACAAGACGGGCACCCTGACCCGGGGGAGCGTCAGCCTTCAGGAGGCGATCGGCCCCGGCGGGCAGCCGGACGCGCGGGTACTGCTGTTCGGGCTGCTGGCCAACGAGGCGTCCCGGTCCGGCGACGGCGCGGTGGCCGGTGGGAACGCGCTCGACCAGGCGCTGTGGCAAGCGCCGCAGGCCAGCGATGCGCCGGTCGGCGAGTACCGGCGGGTCGCGCTGCTGCCCTTCGACCACGAGCGGCGGCGTACCAGTGCGCTGGTCGACGGGCCGGACGGGCGGATTCTTGTGGTCAAGGGCGCCCCGGAGCAGCTTCTCGCCGCGTGTACCGGCGTGCCCGAGGCATTCAACGCCGTGCTTTCGGCGCGGCTGGCGGCGGGGGCCCGGGCGGTCGCCGTGGCCAGCAGGCCCGCGGTTGGCCTCGACGGTGTCACCGCCGCGGACGAGGCGGATCTGGTATTGGTGGGGCTGCTGGTGCTCGCGGACCCACCGAAGACCGACGCCCGCGAGGCGCTGGGCCGCCTCGCCGGCCTGAACGTGACCGTCAAGGTGATCACCGGCGATCACCCGATGGTGGCGCGGCACGTGTGCGAACAGATCGGGTTGCCGGTGACCGGCGTGCTCACCGGTGCGGACCTCGCCGCGCTGGACGACGCCGCCCTGGGCAAGGCGATCGATGAGACCACGGTGTTCGCGAGGGTCAGCCCGGAGGACAAGGCCCGGCTGGTACGCGCCCAGCGTGCCGCCGGAGCCGATGTGGCCTTCCTCGGCGACGGGGTGAACGACGCCCTCGCGTTGCACGCCGCCGACGTTGGCGTATCCGTGGACAGCGGCACCGACGTGGCCAAGGACGCCGCGGACGTGCTGCTGCTGGAGAAGGACCTCGGCGTGCTGGCCGACGGGGTGACCGAGGGCCGGCGCATCTTCGCCAACACCATCAAGTACGTGCTGATGGGTACCTCGTCCAACTTCGGCAACATGTTCTCGGCCGCCGGCGCGTCGGCGTTCCTTTCGTTCCTGCCGATGCTGCCCGCGCAGATCCTGCTCAACAACCTGATCTACGACCTGACCCAGATCGCCATCCCGACCGACCGGGTGGACGCCGACCAGCTCGCCCGCCCTGCGCACTGGGACCTGCGCCAGATCCGGCGGTTCATGTTCACCTTCGGCCCACTGTCGTCGATCTTCGACTTCCTCACCTTCGCGATCCTCCTCAACGGGCTGCACGCCGGGCCGGTGGAGTTCCGTACCGGCTGGTTCGTCGAGTCCATCGCCACTCAGGCGTTGATCGTGTTCGTCATCCGTACCCACACCAGCCCGTTCTGGCGCAGCCGCCCCAGCATGCCGTTGCAGGTGGCGGTCTTCGCTGGCGTCGCGGTGGCGTGGCTGCTGCCGTACCTGCCGGTCGCCCGGACGCTCGGCTTCACCCCGTTGCCGCCCGGATTCCTGCTCGTGGTCGCCGGGCTCGCCGGCGCGTACCTGCTCCTCGTCGAGGTCAGCAAACGCGCCCTGTTCACCGCCGCCGACCTGCAACGCCACCGGCCCCGGCCCGCGCAGGTCGCGTTGGCGCGCCGGGCGCACCGCCGCGCTGCCCGCTTCAGCACGCTCGACCGCGGCCGGTGACGCTCGACCACCACCGACCTGCGGGCGTGGACCCGGAGCCGGTGCTGCAGTAGCGTCAGCCCGGCGTTCGGACTTCGATTTCGACCGCCACGTCGTCGCGTACCTTCAACGCGCCGAGAAGCGCGGAGTATGGCTTGACCCCATACGCTGTCTGGGTCACGACGGTCGAGGCGCGGTAACCATCAGGCACCGACTCGACCTGTATCACGATCGGGGCCGACACACCGTGGAGAGTCAACGTTCCGGTGATCGTACCCGCGTCGGCGTCCGGCGCCTCCCGCACAATCCCCGTCGACTCGAACGTGGCGTGGGGGTACCTGTGGCTGTCCAGAGTTCGCCGCGCATTGCCGACGATATCCGCACGGTCCTTATCGGACAGTGGCTTGACGCCGCCCGTACCCTCCCGGACCACCAGCGAGTCCAGCTCGATGCGCGCGGTGACCGTGGCGTCCTCAAGACGAGCCTCGGGGATGTCGACCTGTACCCACCAGTCGGTCATTTCGATCGTCAGATCGTGTCCGACGGTCGAGCCGACCCCGCTGCGCCCGGTGCGTAGCAGGAGCCGTCCGTCATCCGGGCCGAAACGCAGCTGACCCTTAGTCACTGGCACCAATCAACGATATGTGCCCGCGGAGCCGGTGTCGCAGCTTTGCGGCAACCCCTCTGATCCGGTGTTGCGCGCTCGCGCGGACTTCCTGAACCAGCAACCCTCCGCGCGGCGCCGCCGTAGCCTGATGCGGCCTGGACGACGTGGCTCGGGGCAGGTCCACCGGCCCCTTTGAACGGGCCACCCGGACGGTGTGTTTGGTCGATCCCGCTTGGGATAAAGGCGAGGTGAGCGCGATGAGTAGTGGTGATGACGGGAGAGGGCGGCACCCGCGGTGGGAGCCGGTGCTGCTGATTGCGGTCACCGCGGTCCTGCTCGCGGGTGCGGTGCTGTGGCTTGCCGGCGCGCGCTCCGCGGCGGACCTGCTGTGGGCCGGGTGTACCGCCGCCGGCCTGGTACCGGCCGTCGCCTGGGTGCTGCGGTCACTGTGGCGGCGGCAGCTCGGCGTCGACCTGATCGCGGTCCTCGCCCTCGCCGGTGCGCTGGCGGTGCGGCAGTACCTCGCGGGCGCCGTCGTCGCGTTGATGCTCGCCACCGGGCGGACCCTGGAGGCGTACGCCGAGCGGCGGGCGACGCGGGACCTGCGTGCCCTGCTGGAGCGGGCGCCCCGCTCGGTACGCCGCCGCACCGAGCGCGGCATCGAGGTCGTCGACGTGGGTGCGGTGCGGCCGGGCGACCGGCTGCTCGTCAGCCCGGGCGAGGTGGTGCCGGTCGACGGGCGCCTGGAGGATCCGGCGGCGCTGGACGAGTCGGTGGTCACCGGCGAGTCGCGCGCGGTCAACCGAGCGGCCGGCGACGAGGTGGCCAGCGGCGTGGTCAACACCGGTACCGCCTTCGGTATGCGGGCCAGCGCGACCGCCGAGCACAGCACGTACGCGGGGATCGTGCGGCTGGCCCGCGAGGCGACGGCGCGGCGGGCACCCTTGGTGCGCCTGGCCGACCGCTACGCGGCCGTGTTCACGCCGTTCACCCTCGTGCTCGCCGGGCTCGGCTGGCTCGTCTCCGGGCAGCTGGTACGGGCGGTTGCCGTGCTCGTCGTGGCGACGCCGTGCCCGCTGATCCTGGCGACTCCGGTGGCGATCGTGTCGGGGTTGTCCCGGGCGGCCCGGCGGGGCGTGGTGGTCCGCGACGGTGGCTCGCTGGAGACGTTGGGCCGTGCCCGTACCCTGCTCGTGGACAAGACGGGCACGCTGACCCTCGGCCGCCCGGTGACCGCCGAGGTGGTGACGGCCCCGGGCACCGAGGTGGCCGAGGTGCTGCGCCTGGCGGCGTCGGTGGAGCAGCTGTCGCAGCACGTCCTGGCCGCCGCCGTGGTGCGCGAGGCGGCTTCGCGGCGGCTTGGGTTGAGCATTCCGGCGGAGGTGGCGGAGCAGCCGGGCATCGGGGTCACCGGCCGGGTCGACGGGCGGCTGGTGCGCGTCGGCCAGCTCGGCGACGGGCTGCCCGACTGGGCCGAGCGGCAGCGCCGCCGTGCCGAGGCCGAGGGCGTCGCGGTGGTCTGGGTCAGCCTCGACGAGGTACCCGCGGGCGCGCTGCTCTTCAAGGATCCGGTACGCGAGGACGCCGCCGAGACCGTACGGCGGCTGCGCGCCGCGGGCATCGCCCGGCTGGTCATGCTGACCGGGGACCGTCCCCAGATCGCCGCCGAGGTGGCCCGCGCGGTGGGCGTGGACGACGTGGTCGCCCAGGCCGGCCCGGTGCAGAAGGCCGATCGGGTACGCGACGAGTCGGCCCGGGCGGTGACGGTGATGGTCGGCGACGGGGTCAACGACGCGCCCGCCTTGGCTGAGGCCGATGTCGGCGTCGCCATGGGCGGTACGGGTGCCACCGCCTCCGCGGAGGTGGCCGACGCGGTACTGGCCGCCGGGCGCCTCGACGGCCTCGCGGACACCGTGGAGATCGCGCGGCGCTCGCGCCGGATCGCCGTGCAGAGCGCGGCGGGCGGCATGGGGCTGGCGCTGGTGGCGATGGGTGCCGCCGCGCTGGGCCTGCTGCCGCCGGTCGCCGGCGCGTTCCTGCAAGAGGGTATCGACGTGCTGGTCGTGCTCAACGCACTGCGCGCGCTGTCCGCCGGGCAGCCGGGGCCAGCGCAACGGTGATGCTGGTACTAGCTTCTGTGAAATCGCGCCGGACCTCGGTGACCCATAACGCACTAGGCCCCGACCGACTTCAACAGGTAGTAGACGAGGAAGACCGGCCACACCAGGGACTTCAGGATGCCCAGGATGACTGGCCAGAACCCGTGCGCGTGCCCGATGTAGTACACCAGGGCGCCGATGAGGCCGAGCCCGTAGACGGCGTTCCCGCCGCCGCCCCGGTTGCCGCACCTTCTGCGCTTCTCGTTCACGAAGGCCTCCTTCTCCGCTGGAGCGCGACGGCGATCAGCGCGACCCCGGCGATCAGGGCCACGGCCCCGGCCACGAACGCGACCGGGACGATCCAGTCGAGTGCGGGTACCGTCGCTCCCGCGTTGGCGCGCACGGCTACCTGCGGCGTGGCGTCGGCATTCATGACGACAACGACCCACTGGCCGTCGCGTGCCGTCCAGGTCACGGTCTGGGTACCGGTGCCGCTGGCGTGTGCGGCCCAGATACCGGCTCCGGCGGGCGGCGTAGCCGGTGCGCCGCCCGCGTGTTCGGTGTAGCGAACGTCCCTAGTGGACGGTGCGGTGACGGTACTGTAGCCGGCGCCGTAGAGGTACTGGTCGACCGCGCCGGCCGGGGCGATGCCGATGAAGACCGGTGCTCGGGGGTCGGCCGCGGTCGCGCGGATTCGCACCTTCCCGAGGAAGGTGCCGGCGGCCGACAGTCGTAGCTGGTTGGTGACGATCGCGTACCCGCCGGTGTGGTAGCTCGTCACGCTTGTCGTCAGGTACCCGTCCTGGCGCTGCGTCTGATCGGCCCACAGCCCGACTCCGCCAGTGCCGAACAACCCCAGCGAACCCGCCGCCAACACGGCGCCCGCGACCACCGAGGCGACGCGCCCAGCGGTCCAGCCGTCTTTCGTAGGTAATGGGGACCGCGGCAGGGTGAGCGTGTCGCCCGGTTCCTCGCCGCCCATGTCAAGCCGGAACGGTGGGTACCGGTCGGTCATCAACCCGGCGTATGCGGCCACTCGCAGGACCCAGCGGTCCATGCCGAGGATTAAGTCGAACAGCGGCCTCGGGTACCGGCCGGTGAAGGTCAGGACGACGACGGCGACGAGTGCGAGGATGCCGACCAGACCTGGGTTGCTGGCTCGGGTGTGGCCGGCCTGCCAGCCGAGCCAGAACCCGCCCCCGATGAACAGGCCTGTGACGATGTAGTGCGGGATGGCCAGCAGCCACCACTTCACCAGTACCAGGCCGCGGGAGAGGTGTTCGGGGTAGGCGACATCGAGGTGGGCCGGATAGTCGGGCACGTCGGCGAGGGTGAACGGCGGGTACCGGTCGGTGCCGAACGCGGCGTAGGAGTAATACGCCACCCGCCAGTGCCAGCGCAGTACGCCGACGTTGAAGTCGAAGATGCCGCGCGGGTACCGGCCGGTGACCAGGATGCTCGCGAACGCCACGGCGCTGAGCACGGCGAACGCGATCCACAGGAACGCCAGGACGACGAAGTGCGGGATCGCGAGCAGCCACTTGACCAGCCACAGCCAGCGCGACACCGGTTGCAAAGTTGCGTCGACGCGGACGGGGTACGGGATTGCGGAGGTCATCGGCTGACTCCTCTCATACTGGCGCGACGGGATGGACGATGGCGACGGGCCAGCGCTTCACAGTCATGGCTCTCATCTCCCATCGCCGGCGTGGCCGGCGGCGGTCAGGGTGACGACGATGAAGATGTCACCGGGCCGCACGGCGATGCGCGGGAAGCGGCCCGCGAACGCGTGGGCGGCCGTTCGCCATGCGGGCTGCCCGAGCACCGTCATATGCGCGGCTCCTTGCCGCCACGCGCCGCGCAGCAGCACGTGTACCGGATAGGGTCGGATGAAGGTGCGCCACCACCGGTCGCCGCCCGTGGTCTGGGCGAGCACCACCAGGTCCTCGCCCGCTCTCGCGTAGCGGACCAGCAGGTTGACATCCCGCGCGGTGGCGGGCGACGTGTACCGCAACTCGCAGAACTGCGCGTCGAGCAGGCCGTGTACCAGATGCGTGTGCAGCATGGCGTGGGCGAGGGTCCGGCCGTGGCGCGGTTGCGCGGTCGGTCGGGACCGGGGGCGCAGGCTGGGTTGCACGGGTCGCGTCGCAACCCAACTCGGCATGCTCATCGATGAGCCTCCTTTCGGGGTGACACCCGTGACGGGCGTCACCCATCACGCTCCTCGCGCGCCAGGTTGCCGGGCAGGTCCATGGGGCACGGCCGG
>JBPYFB010000510.1:0-7739 GCA_051986465.1 Rugosimonospora sp. | reverse complement strand
CCCGACGAGCGCGGCGTCCACGTCCACGCCGCCCAGGTCGTCCAGCCCGCCCACCGCCAGTACCCGTAGCCCTTGCGCATCGCGGCGCACCACGGTCACGTCCAGCGTGCCGCCGCCGAAGTCGAAGACGAGCAGGCAGGATCCGGCGGGTATCTGCTGCCGGAGCACCTCGGCGCAGTAGGTGGCCGCGGCGATCGGCTCGTCGACCAGCAGTACCGGTGGCATGCCGGCGGCCCGCGCGGCGGCGAGCAGCACCTCCCGCCGGCGCGGGCCCCAGTCCGCCGGGCAGGTCAGCGTGACCGTTGCCGGTTCGGCACCCTGCAGTGCAGCCTCCGCGAGCACCCGCCGCAGGATCGCGGCGAACAGCTCGACCACCGGTACCGGCCCGTCGCCGAGCAGCACCGACCCGTCGTCGACCGTCCGCTTCGGGTACGGCTCGTACCGGCTGGGCGCGGCGGCGGCGAGGCGCTCCGCGTCCCGGCCGACGGTCAGCCGGCCGTCCGGGTCGCGGTACACGCCCGAGGGAAGCAGCGGCGACCCGTCGAACAGGAGCGGGCGAGGTGCCTCGCCGGCCCGCCGCACCACCGCGACGGTGTGAAAGGTACCCAGGTCAACCACGAGCTGGTACGGCTGCGCCACCCGGTCGTCCTCACTAACGGGTAATGCCCGGCCGCTTGACCGCGCGGCCGGTACGCCGGGCCTCGCTGGCGGCCGCCGCATGCGGGTTCAGACGGACCGCCGCATGCTACCCCCCTTCACGTACCGCGCACGCCTGCCTCCTGGAGTAGGTCGTCCGTCAGCTCACGATCGTCCACATCGGACAATCCACGCGCGGCAAACCAGGTCACCACGTTCCGCACATCGCGGGCGAGGTACTCGGCGCCGTGCGGGTTGGCGACCACGTCCACGACCTGCGGCAGGTCGATGAGTACCAGCCGCCCCTCGTGCACCAGGATGTTGTACGGCGACAGGTCGCCGTGCGCGATCTGGCAGCGCGCCAGGATGCGCAGCGCGGTGACGAGCTGATCCCACAGGTCGGCCAGCTCCTCTGGCGCGGGGCGAAGCTGGGCGAGCCGGGGCGCGGCCTCGCCGGTCTCCCAGTCGCCGAGGAACTGCAGCAGCAGCTCGGTACCGACGATCTGCACCGGGTACGGCACGATCGGCGAGGCACCCAGCTCGGCGGCGACCTGCCAGAGGCTGCCCAGCGCACCGAACTCGGCCGCCGCCCACTGCCCGGAAATCACCTCCTTGCCGAAGCCGGTGCGCTTGGCCATCGCCCGGTTCAGGCGCGACTCGCGTACCCGGCGCCCTTCGAGGTACGCCGCGTCGCGGTGGAACATCCGGTGCTCGGCGCCGCGGTACCGCTTGGCGGCGAGCAGGCACTCCCGATCCGTACCGGGTACCCCTCGGCGGACGAGCATGACGTCCGCTTCCTTGCCGGTCTTCACCACACCGAGTTCGGTATCGACGGCGGCCAGGTCGGTCACGAGCCAGTCAGGGTACGGCTGCGGCCCGCGCTGGCCCGCGGCGGAAAGGTCCCATGTGGACCATCGATCGCCCGTCTCGGGCGCGCTGTCGTCCACTGTGGAGGGATCTGGGGCGGCACGCCGGCCGCGCTTCAGAAATCGCGGTTCGTCGTCGTCAAATCGGCCCCGGCGCTTGTCGCCGGAGTCCATGGAAAAGTCAAAATCGCGCAACGGAAAGTGTCCTTAGGCAGAGTCGGAAAGAGGGCAGGCGGCATCGGCCGCGCGACAATCGCGGTCACAGTCATCGCCTCCCTTCCGCTCTGCCGATGGCACCCGAGAATTCCCGGCCTCCGGCGGTTTGGTGCCCGAGCATGCCTGGCGCCCGGCAAACTGGCAACCGATTTACCGGCCGCCAAAAAAACGCCAGTTCGAGTTCCGGAAAAACTAACGGAAGTCCAACACCGTCGCGATCGCGGGCAGCACGCCGTCGGCCATGCAGGTCGGCCCGTAGCGCCGGTCGCTCCAGGACCTGCCCCGGTGCAGCCAGACGCTGCGCAGCCCCACCTCCGCGGCGCCGCCGATATCCGTCTCCGGACCGTCGCCGATGACCCAGGCGCCATGCAGGCGCATCCGGGCCCGCTGGGCGGCGATCGAGAAGATGCGGGGGTTGGGTTTGCTCACTCCCACCTCCTCGGATATCACCCAATCGGCGACATACCGGTCGAGGCCGGTCTTGCGGATCATCTCCTCTTGCTGCCGCGTCTCGCCGTTGCTCACGACGACCGGCACCCAGCCAGCCCCACCGGCGATCTTCAGTGCGGCACCGACCAGGGGATCCAGCTGGACGTAGGCGACCAGTCCCGCACGGAGGTCCTCCACCAGGTCGAGCACGGAGACGCGCAGCAGGTAGCGGTCGCGTACCGCCTCAGCGAGGTCCCACCGCGACGTGAGCCCGTCCGCGTCGACCGAGACGAGCCAGTCGATGTCGCCGGGCGGCGCGCCGACCTGGCGCAGCAGGTCACTGCCACACTCCCGGAACGCCCGTGCCCGGTCGAGCAGGGTGTTGTCAAGATCAAGGAGCAACAGCGGCACGCCCGGCACCCTACGTGACGAAGCCTTGGATCTACTAGCGCCCAAGCGTAAAACTACCTGACCGATCAGTACAACTGGGGCAGATGACCTGCGAGGATACCGGCAGGCGGCCGGCTGGGCGGCGCAGAATGGCGCCATGTCGCGCGCCTTTTTCGTCGGTACCGGCGATCCGGCCCTCTTCGAGTCGACCGAGCTGACCGTGGGCCCCTGGACCGTGGACGCACAGCACGGCGGGCCACCGGCGGCGCTGCTGACCAGGGCGGTCGAGCGGCTGCCCTCGTCGATCGACGGCCCCAGCCAGATCGCGCGGTTGACCTTCGAGATCCTCGGGCCGGTCCCCGTGCGTCCGGTGCGGGTGGTGGCGGAGGTGTCCCGCCCCGGCCGGGCGGTGGAGCTCGTCGAGGCGTCCCTGTCGAGCGACGGCCGGACGGCGGTGCGGGTCCGGGCCTGGCGCATGCGAACCACCGAGCTCGCGCTGCCCAACGGTACCGGCGCAGCCGTGCCGGTACCCGCGCTGCCCGACGGGACCAGCGAGATCCACACAGACGTGCTGAGGCAGGGGTACGTGAGCTCGGTGGAGTGGCGCTTCGTCACCGGGCACATCGACCGGCCCGGGCCGGCGCAGGTCTGGTCCCGGCTGCGGGTACCGGTCGTCGCCGGCGAGGCGCCCTCCGGCCTGCAGCGCGCGGTCGCGGTCGCCGACTCGGGCAACGGCCTGTCGAACCTGCTCGACTTCGACGGCTGGTGGTTCATCAACACCGAGCTGACGGTGCACGTGTACCGACAGCCCGCCGGCGAATGGGTGTACCTGGACGCGCGTACCGCCCTGGACACCGGGGGCGTGGGGCTGGCCGTGACGTCGCTGGCGGACGAGCGCGGCCCGTTCGGTACCGGCGCCCAGGCCCTGCTGGTCGGCCCGCGCGAGCCGGGCGCCTAGCAATCCGTACGTACGGATTGCGGGCCTGGCTTCCGCCTGACACGATCGAATCCGTGCCCCGGGTAAGCCAGGACCAGCTCGACGCGCGGCGCCGGCAGATCCTCTCCGGCGCCCGCTCGTGCTTCGCGCGCTTCGGCTACGAGGGCGCCACGGTCCGCCGGCTGGAGGAGGCGACCGGCCTGTCCCGTGGCGCCATCTTCCACCATTTCCGCGACAAGGACTCGCTCTTTCTCGCCGTGGCCGAGGACGACGCCGCCGCCATGGTCGCCACCGTGGCCGAGCACGGGCTGGTCCAGGTGATGCGGGACCTCGTCGAGCGCGCCGACGTGGACGACGTACCCGGCTGGCTCGGCACCCAGCTGGAGGTGTCCCGACGGTTGCGTACCGACCCGGAGTTCGCGAAGCGCTGGGCGGCCCGGTCCGAGGCGATCAGTACGGCCACCCTGGAGCGGCTGCGCCGGCAGCGGGAAGCCGGGGTGCTGCGGGAGGACGTACCCGTTGACACCCTCGCCCGGTTCGTCGAGCTCGCCTACGACGGTCTCGTCCTGCACCTGGCGACCGGCCGGCCGGCCGACCACTTCGGGCCGGTACTCGACCTCGTCGAGGCCGCCGTACGCCGCCCGGCCCGCTAGTCGACGAAGTCCTCGCGCGGCGGTACCAGCAGGACCGGCTCGGGGCCGACCGCGTCCACGTACGGCGTGGGCGAGTCGGCGACCGCGAACTGCGTGTGGTACAGCTCCGCGTACAGCCCGCCGGCCGCGACGAGCTCGTCGTGGGTGCCCTGCTCCACGAGCCGCCCGTCGTCGATCACGAGGATCTGGTCGGCGTCGCGCACAGTCGAGAGCCGGTGTGCGATGACCAGCGCGGTGCGCCCGGTCAGCGCGACCGAGAGAGCACGCTGCACCGCCGCCTCCGACTCCGAGTCGAGGTGCGCGGTCGCCTCGTCGAGGATCACGATGGACGGCGCCTTGAGCAGCAGCCGGGCGATCGCGATGCGCTGCTTCTCGCCGCCGGAGAACCGGTAGCCCCGTTCACCGACCACTGTGGACAATCCGTCGGGCAGCGACCGCACCAGCTCGCCGACCTGCGCCCCGTCGAGCGCGGCCCACAGGTCCTCATCGGTCGCGTCCGGCCGGGCATAGCGCAGGTTCTCCGCGATCGTCTCGTGGAACAGGTGCGCGTCCTGGGTCACCACGCCGATCGTGTCGCGCAGCGAGTCCAGCGTCGCGTCGCGTACGTCCACGCCACCGACGAGCACCGCGCCGTCGGTCACGTCGTAGACCCTCGGTACGAGCATCGCGGTCGTCGACTTGCCCGCCCCGGAGGGTCCGACGAGCGCGACCATCTGACCCGGCTCGACCGTGAACGAGACGCCCTTGAGTACCGGGTCGGTCACCGTACGATCGAGCGCGGCGACGTCCTCCAGTGAGGCGAGCGATACCTCGGCCGCACTCGGGTACCGGAACCGCACGTCACGGAACTCGACGCGGGCGGCGTGCGGCCGCAGCGGATGCGCGTCGGGGCGCTCGTCGATGGCGGGCGCGAGGTCGAGCACCTCGAAGACGCGCTCGAACGAGACCAGCGCGCTCATCACGTCGACGCGGACATTGGACAGCGAGGTGAGCGGCCCGTAGAGCCGGGTCAGCAGGAGCGCCAGCGTGACCACGGTACCGGCGGAGATCCGCCCGTTGACCGCGAGCCAGCCGCCCAGGCCGTACGTGAGGGCCTGCGCGAGCGCCGCGACGAGCAGCATCGCGACGAAGAACGTGCGGCTGTACATGGCCTGCTGGATGCCGATGTCGCGGACCCGCTTCGCCCGGTCGCCGAACCGGGCGGCCTCCGCGTCGGGGCGCCCGAACAGCTTGACGAGCAGCGCGCCGGCCACCCCGAACCGCTCGGTCATGGTCGCGTTCATCTGCGCGTCGAGCTGGTACGACTCGCGGGTGATCTCGGCCAGCCGCCGGCCGATGCGGCGCGCGGGCAGGATGAACACCGGCAGCAGGATCAGGGACAGCGCGGTCACCTGCCAGGACAGCGTGAACATCACGCCCGCGGTGAGCACGAGCTGGATGACATTGCTGACCACGCCGGACAGTGTCGAGGTGAATGCCTGCTGCGCGCCGAGCACGTCGTTGTTGAGGCGGCTGACCAGCGCGCCGGTCTGGGTGCGCGTGAAGAACTGCAGCGGCATCCGCTGGACGTGGTCGTAGACCCTGGTGCGCAGGTCCAGGATGATGCCCTCGCCGATCCGCGCCGAGTACCAGCGGTTGACCAGCGACAGCAGCGAGTCGGCGACGGCGAGGCTCGCGATGAAGACGGCGAGGCGCACCACGGTCGTCGCGGCGGACGGGCCGCCCCGCGTGATCGTGTTGACCACGCTGCCGGCGAGGACCGGGGTGGCCACCCCGATGATGGCGTCGAGGACGACGGCGATCAGGAACACCGTGATGTCGCGCCGGTATGGTCGGGCGAACGCGAGGACCCTCAGTGCCGTCTTTCTACCGATCTTGCGGTTGCGGACCTCATCCTCGCGTCGCATGGCGCGCAGCATCGACCAGCCACCGCCAGCCATCGGGTGCCCCACGTCTCACCTCCTGCGCAGACAAGTGTGCCCCACCCCTCCGACAACTCCTCGCGGTAACCTCCGTGTTCCCGGAGAGCCCCTTACGGCCACCAAGCGGCTGGCGCGCGCGCCACGACGAGGTGGGTCAACGGGCGAAAATCAGTCGCCGAGGCCGGAAAGGTCACGGATACGGCGCACCTGGGCGGCCCGCTCCGCCGCCCACTGCTGTTCCGGGGTACGACCCTGGGCGCCCGAGAGCAGGGCCTTGATCTCGACGACCGCGTCGCGGTTGGCGGCGAGCACCCGGCCCGCCAGATCCTCGACCGCGCGATCCAACTCGGCGGCGGGCACCACCGCCGCGGCCAGTCCCAGCCGCTGCGCCTCCGGCGCGTCCAGGCGCCGGGCGCTCAGACAGATCTCCAAAGCCCGGGCGTAGCCGACCAGCGAGACAAGCCGGTCAGTACCCGTCAGATCGGGCACCAGACCCAGCGTTATCTCGGCCATTGACAATTCCGCATCATTTGCGAGGACGCGGATGTCACAGGCGAGCGCGAGCTGAAAACCGGCACCGATCGCATGTCCTTGCACCGCCGCGATCGTCACCAAATCAGGCCGCCGCAGCCATGCGAACGCCTCTTGGTAGCTCGCGATACGCGCCTCTGCGTCGGCGATGGGCAGGGCGGCCAGCTCCGCGAGGCTGCCCGCCGCCACCGTACGGTCGAGCCCGGCGGAGAAGGCACGCCCCTCGCCGCGCACCACAACCACCCGAACATCGCCTGGCAATTCCCTGCCGTACTCACGCATCTGGCCCCACATGGCCGGGGTCTGTGCATTGAGGACAGCGGGCCGGCACAACGAAATCGTCGCCACCGGCCCGGTTCGATCCAGACGAATACCGTTCGGCGCAGCCTGGGTCACGGCTGACACCGATGCGGTGGCGTCGATCCGCCGAGGTGGCGGGTCACGCCTTCTTACGCCTGCGCGCCCCGCCGCGCTGGCGCAGTTGTACTCCAGACTCGGTCAGCACCCGGTGCACAAAACCGTATGAGCGGCCGGTGGAGGAGGCGAGGGCACGGATGCTCTCCCCCGAGGTGTACCGCTTCACGAGGTCCTTGGCGAGCGTCTGCCGCTCGGCCCCGACGATCCGGCGACCTTTTTCGGTACTGGTGGTGGTGCCGGTGGCTGCCATGTTGATTCCTCACGTCCCTATTGAGCGGAGTTGGCGGTCCCACCTATTAGACCGCCTTCGTCGATCATGCGCTAGATATCATCTTGACGCCAACCGACACGCATGCCGATGTCACCCACCCGATACCCTGATGGGCCGTGGGGAGCGCGCCGCCGAGTGACCGAGAGATAGTGGCATCGGTCAATACGTTGGCACCCGCGCGGGAACGCCGGGATCTGCTGTGGTGGCTCGCGCTCGCGACAGTGGGACTCGCATTGACCGCGTGGGCCGTGCACAGTGGCGCGCGGCTCGGCACGTCGGGGGCTCCTTTCCTTGGCCGGTACCGGTTTCAGCTCTCCGGATACACCCTGCTCGCCCCACTCGTGGCGGCCGCCGTGCTCGCCGCGTGCTCCGGTGGATGGGTCGCCCGGGTGCGCTGGGGAGTGCTGCTCGGCGCCAGTTACCTGGCCGGTCTGGCGTGGGCGGTGACCCTCGCCCTGGCCGACGGCGCGG
>JBPYFB010000509.1:0-6684 GCA_051986465.1 Rugosimonospora sp. | reverse complement strand
GGGGCGCCCTTGATCCCGGTGCCGCCGATGTCGATACCCACGACGGTTCTCTGCCGTTCGCGCACGCCGCCTCCTCGCGATCTCTGCGGCCCCCCGCCGGCCCGGAAGGCGATCTCCGCCGGGCCAGAAGACCAGGATCGCACGCATTGCCGGCCGCTCGGGTGACGCGCGTGCGGCCATCGCTGTGCTTAACTGTCCCCTTGCTCCAATGGCCGCTTCCGGCGGGATATGCGTGAAGGGGGACGGGAGTGAGACGGCTGCGCCGGCGCTGCGAGCGGCGCCTTTCCGGAGTTCCCATCCCGCACCCGTTCGACCTGACCGAGTTCTGCGCACGGGTCGCGCACCTGCGCGGCCGGCGCCTCACCGTCCAGGCCGTACCCGCGCTGAACTCCGCCGCGCCGTGCGGCCTGTGGATCTCCATGCCAGGCGCCGACTACATCCTGTACGACCCGGACACCTCGCGGCTGCACGCCGAGCACATCGTGCTGCACGAACTCGGCCACATGCTCTGCGGCCACACGATCGCCGCCGGCGTCCGGAACTCCACGATCGCCAGGCTGCTGCCCGACATCGACCCCCGGACCGTGGCCCGGGTGTTGGGTCGGGCGTGCTACTCCAACGCCCAGGAGCAGGAGGCGGAGATGCTCGCGTCGGTCATCTGGGCCCGCGCGGCGCGGGGTCCGGCCGGTACGCCCGCCGGCACCCGGGGCGAGGCGCTCGGCCGCCTCGCCGACGTCCTCGTCTTCGAGACGTGACCGGGCCGTGAACACCGCGCTCACCATCACGGTTCTCGTCCTGCTCTGGGGATTCGTCCTGGTGCGCCTGCCCACTCTCGCGCGGGACGCGCGGCGCCGCGCGCTGTGGGCGACCTGCTTCTCGCTCGCGGTGTGCAAGGTCGCCGCGCTGCCGAGCGTCAACGCGCGGCTGACCCGGCTCACGGACAGCGCGCAGATCATCCCGCACCTGCTCGGCATCGCCGCCGTCTTCTTCCTGCTCCGGTTCATCTCGCTGATCACCGACGTGTACGCGAACCGCAGCCGCGCCGCGACGTACCAGGCGGTGCTCACGGTCATCGTCACCGCGCTGCTCGTCGCGCTGTCGGTGGTGTCCCCGGTCGGTATCCGTACCAGCAGCCCGGAACTGCTCACCGGCTCCGTACCGCTGGCCGTCGTCGCGTACTGGGTGGTGCTGGAGGCGTACCTGGGCGGGGTACTCGTGGCGGCCATCGCGCTGTTCTGGCGCCTCAGCCGGCGGGCGCCCCGGGGCCTGCTGCGCGTCGGGCTGCGGCTGATCGCGGCCGGCCTCGCGCTCGTCGCGCTCTACGCGGTGCAGCGCGTGGTGTTCGTGCTCGCGCACGCGGCGGGTGCGGGCATACCCGAGGCGAGGATCGCCCCGGTCTTCGACGCGCTGCGCGCCGTGGGCGTGATCGCCGCGCTCGCCGGCGCGCTGGTACCCGCCACCAGTTGGGTACGGTCGCTCGTCGAGGCACACCGTTCCCTGCGCGCGCTGCGTCCACTGTGGCAGGAGATGCGCGGCGCGTTCCCCGAGGTGATCCTGTTCTCGCCGGGACGCGCCCTGTTCGACCAGTTCGTCGTCGGCGACGTGCACCTGCGGCTGTACCGGCGGGTCATCGAGATCCGCGACGGCATGCTGGCGCTGCGCGACTACCTCCCGGCGCAGGCCGGCGCCGAGGCGACTGCCTTCCTCGCGGAAAGAGAACCGGTGTCCACTGTGGATAGTGCCGCGCTCGCCGAGGCGTGCTGTGTCGAGCTGGCCCTGCGCCGGCTGCGCTCGGGGGAGCGGTCGCCTGGCGATGGCCGGTGGGCGGCGGTCGGTGCCGACCTGGCCGATGAGGTGCGGTGGATGCGCGAGGTCGGCCGGTGCCTGCGCCGCCCGGAGCCGGCGGAGTTCGCCGCGTGGTGGCTCAGCGATCGCGCCGGCGCTCGTCCGGGTTCTCCAGCTCCCACAGCTTCCTGACGATCTCGCCGATCGCCTCCCGGCTGCTCGCCGAGACGTCCGCCGCGCGCAGCGCGATCTCGGTGACCTGCGCGTCCCGCAGGGTACGCAGCAGGTTGAGCTGGTCGTCGATGCGCCGGGCTTCGGCGTCGTCGAGGAAGTACGCGACGGGTACGCCGAAGAACTGGGCGAGCGCGGTCAGGTGGGCCACCGTCGGGTTGGTACGCCGGCCGGTGCGCAACTGCCAGATGTACGTGTGGGAGATGGCGATGCCCTGCCGCTCGCGGATCGCCTCCGCCACCGCCATGTAACTGTATTCGCCGTGCCCGGCGGGGCGGATCTGCCGGAACAGCCGGTCGAGCTTCTCAGCGATGGAGAAGGCGCCACGCTCGTCGTCGGGCATCACGCACACTCCTCGGTACCAGTCGTGGCCTGGTGCGATCCATGAGCATGAAGTCGGGCGAGGACGTGATGAGGTCCCACCGCCCCGTTTCCTGCACATCCCCCGATGAAGGATCGCCGGCTTGGCCATCAACTGAGGTTTACGAGGTCGCCGCCCGAGCATAGGGCATCAGGCAGACGCCACTCAACCTCCGGCTAGGCTCGATCCCAGTTGACGGGAGGGCCAGTTGACGGGAGGGGCGGGTGTGGCCGGCATTGTGGACAGTCCCGAAGTGACGGTGCTGCTCGAGGAGTTGACGACCCCGGCCGGCCGGGCCGACCCGTACCCCAGGTACGCCCGGCTGCGCGAGGCCGCCCCGCTGGTACGGGCCGAGGACGGCGCGCTGGTCGCGACCCGGTACGCCGAGTGCTCGGCAGTGACCCGCGACCCGCGCTTCATCCACATGCCAGCCGACGCGCTGGCCTTCCTCGGCTACCCGGACTGGGCCGAGCGCCCGGCGCTGCGGCTGCTGTTCACGAGCCTGCTCACCCTCAACCCGCCCGACCACACGCGACTGCGCCGGCTGGTCAGCGGCGCCTTCACCGCGCGGCGGGTACAGGCCCTGCGCCCGGCGATCGAGCGCATCGTCGACGACCTGCTCGACCAGGTCGCCGGCGAGGTGGACTTCGTCGCCGCGTTCGCCCTCCCGCTACCGGTGAACGTCATCGGCGAGCTGCTCGGGGTACCGGCGCCGGACCGCGCCCAGTTCCAGCACCTGGTACAGGACTGGACGCCGATCCTGGACCTCCTGACCCCGAAGGTGCTCGCGGTGGCGGATCCGGCGGCCGCGGCGATGCGCGACTACCTGGCCGGGCTCGTCGAGGAGCGCCGGCGCGAGCCGGGTGACGACCTGCTCAGCGCGCTGATCGCCGCCGAGGAGTCCGGTGACCAGCTCAGCGGCGACGAACTGCTCACGATGGCGGCCCTGCTGTTCGGGGCCGGCTTCGAGACCACCACGAACCTGCTCGGCAACGGCCTCGCCACGCTGCTCGCCCACCCGGCCGCGCTGGCCATGCTGCGCGAGAACCCCGCGCTGGCGCCGGCCGCCGTGGAGGAGTTGCTGCGCTTCGACAGTCCGGTGCAGCTCGTCGCGCGGATCGCCGGCGACCCGATCGACCTCGGCGAGGTGAGCGTGGCCGAGGGTGAGCGGGTGGTGGCGTACCTGGGCGCCGGCAACCGCGACCCGCGGCGCTTCGCCGACCCGGACGAGCTGCGCCTGGACCGCGCCGACAACGCGCCCCTGTCGTTCGGCGGCGGCATCCACTACTGTCTCGGCGCCCCGCTGGCCCGGCTGGAGGCCCAGGTGGCGCTGCCCGCGCTGCTGCGGCGCTTTCCGCGGCTGGCTCTCGCCGGTACGCCCGAGCGCCGGGACAGCCTGACCATCAAGGGCTTCACGCGACTTCCGGTGGATACCGGCTGAGTATCCTTCACGCCGTGGTGAATATCTTGAGGAGCGTGACGGCGCGGGTCAGCCGCCTCACTGGGCGGAGGCACCCGGTTACCCCCGGATCGGCCCAGCCGGCCCGCAGGCGGCAGGTGGCGGCGCTGCGCCGGCGCAGCCTGAGCTACGCGCCCCAGCTGGACGGGCAGGCCGACCCGGGCGAGATCGTGTGGACCTGGGTGCCGTACGAGGACGATCCGCGGCAGGGCAAGGACCGCCCGGTACTCGTGGTGGGGCGGCAGAGCCGGACGCTGTTCGGGCTGATGCTCTCCAGCCAGAGCGAGCGCGACGGGCAGCCGAACTGGCTCGCGCTCGGGCCGGGCGGGTGGGACCGGGACCACCGGCCGAGCTGGGTACGCCTGGACCGGGTGCTCACCATGCGCGAGGACAGCATCCGGCGGGAGGGCGCGGCGCTGGACCGTACCCGCTTCGACCGGGTCGGCCAGGTGCTGCGCGCCCGGTACGGCTGGGCCTGAGTCCACAGCGGACTGTCGCTTCCGGACGTCCACAGCGGACTGTCGCGACAGGACGGTAGGCGGCTCACGGCGCCAGTTCGATCAGCAGGTCACCACCCTCGACCTGCTGTACCCGGCCGATCGCGAGCCGCTTGACGACGGCCGGGCGCGGGCTGGTGATCGCGGCCTCCATCTTCATCGCCTCGATGGTGGCGACGCTCTGCCCCGCCTCGACCTTGTCACCGGCGGCGACGGCGAGCGTGACCACGCCGGCGAAGGGTGCGGCCACGTGGTCCGGGTTGCCGCGTTCGGCGCGCTCGGCCACCGGTACGTCCACCGCCACCGAGCGGTCGCGTACCCGTACCGGTCGCAGCTGGCCGTTGAGGGTCGTCATCACGGTACGCATGCCGCGCGCGTCCGCCTCGCCGATCGCCTCCAACCCGAACAGCAGCCGTACCCCCGGCTCCAGGTCGACCTCGTGCTCCTCGCCGGGGCGCATGCCGTAGAAGAACTCCGTGGTACCCAGCGTCGAGGTGTCGCCGTACGCCTCGCGGTGCGCGGCGAACTCCTTCGCGGGACCGGGGAACAGCAGCCGGTTGAGGGTGGCGCGGCGGTCGCTCGCGAGCGCCTCGCGATCGGCCTCGCCGAGCGACGTCTCCCGCGCCTTGGCGACCCGGCCGGCCAGCGCCTTGGTGCGGAACGGCTCCGGCCAGCCGCCGGGCGGGTCGCCCAGCTCGCCGCGCAGGAACGAGACGACCGAGTCGGGGATGTCGTACCGGCCCGGGTCGGCCTCGAAGTCGGCGGGGGCCACGTCGGCGCCGACGAGGTGCAGGGCGAGGTCGCCGACGACCTTCGAGGACGGGGTCACCTTGACCAGCCGCCCGAGGATCCGGTCGGCGGCCGCGTACATCAGCTCCACCTCCTCGAACCGGTCGCCGAGGCCCAGCGCGATCGCCTGCTGGCGCAGGTTGGACAGTTGCCCGCCGGGGATCTCGTGGGTGTACACCCGCCCGGTCGGCGAGGCCAGGCCGGCCTCGAACGGCGCGTACAGCTCGCGCACCGCGGCCCAGTACGGCTCCAGGTCGCACACGGCGCGCAGGTCCAGCCCGGTGGCGCGGTCGGTGTGGTCGGTGGCGGCGACGATCGCGGAGAGGGCGGGCTGCGAGGTCATCCCGGCCAGCGCGGCGCTGGCACCGTCGACCGCGTCGGCGCCGGCCGCGATCGCCGCGAGGTAGGTCGCGAGCTGCCCGCCGGGGGTGTCGTGGGTGTGCACGTGGATCGGCAGGTCGAAGTGGCGGCGCAGGGCGGTGACGAGACGGGTGGCGGCCGGCGGGCGCAGCAGGCCGGCCATGTCCTTGATGGCGAGGATGTGCGCGCCGGTGGCCGCGATCCGCTCGGCGAGGCGCAGGTAATAGTCCAATGTGTACAGTCGCTCGGCCGGGTCGGCGAGGTCGCCGGTGTAGCACATGGCGACCTCGGCGACGGCGGAATCCGTCTCGCGTACCGCGTCGATCGCCGGCCGCATCTGGCCCACGTCGTTGAGCGCGTCGAAGATCCGGAAGATGTCCAACCCGCTCGCCACCGCCTCGGCCACGAACGCCTGGGTCACCTCCACCGGGTACGGCGTGTACCCGACGGTGTTGCGCCCGCGCAGCAGCATCTGCAGGCACACGTTCGGCATCGCCTCGCGCAGCGCGGCCAGCCGCTCCCACGGGTCCTCGGCGAGGAAGCGCAGCGCGACGTCGTAGGTGGCGCCGCCCCAGCACTCCACCGACAGCAGTTGCGGGGTGAGCCTGGCGAGGTAGGGCGCGACGTCGAGCAGGTCGCGGCTGCGCAGCCGGGTGGCGAGCAGGGACTGGTGCGCGTCGCGGAACGTGGTGTCGGTGATGCCCACCGCCGCCTGTCCGCGCAGCCGCTCGGCGAAGCCCTGCGGGCCGTACTCGAGCAGCGCCTGCCGGGATCCCGCGGGCGGCGGGGTGGCCAGGTCGACGGCGGGCAGCTTCGCGGTCGGCCGCGGCTTGCCGAGCGGCGGGCCGTACGGCCGGTTCACGGTCACGTCGGCGAGGTAGGTCAGCATCCGGGTGCCCCGGTCCGCCGAGGGGCGCGCGGCGAGCAGTTGCGGGCGTTCGGCGATGAACGCGGTGGTGAGGTTGCCGGCCTGGAAATCGGGGTCGGCGAGGACCGCCTGGAGGAACGCGATGTTCGTGGCGACGCCGCGCACCCGGAACTCGGCGACCGCGCGCCGGGCCCGGCGTACCGCCGCGGGGAAGTCGTGGCCGCGGCAGGTCAGCTTCACCAGCAGCGAGTCGAAGTGCGCGCTGATCGTGGTGCCGGTGTGCGTGGTACCGCCGTCCAGCCGGATGCCCGCCCCGCCGGGGGACCGGTACATG
>JBPYFB010000508.1:0-5476 GCA_051986465.1 Rugosimonospora sp. | reverse complement strand
AGGCGCGCACCCAGCCCGACGTTGTCGGGGTGCTCCTGGCCGGCGGAGAGCGCGAGCAGGGCCAGCCCGGCGCAGACCCCGGCGACCGCGACCCATTGGCGCGCGCTGAGCCGGGCGCCCAGCAGCGGTACCGCCACCACCGCGGTCACCGCAAAGTTCGCGGCCTGCGCGGCCTGCACGAGGAACAGCGGCAGCGAGCGCAGTGCCCAGAACTGGGCGAGGAACCCGGCGATGTCCAGCGCGATGCCGGCGACGAACGGCCCCTGCCGTACCACCCGCATCAGCAGTCGCGGGTCCACGCCATGCCCGCGCGGCGTGGCCCGCGCGCCGAGCGCCTGAAGGACCGTCGCCACGCCATAGCAGAGCGCCGACAGGAGTGCGGCGGCCAGCGCGAGCGGCACAGACAGGCAGGTTACCTGGTGGCGCCCCGGTCCTGGTCCGCGGGCGACTGCGGTGGGGACAGCCACCGCCACAGCAGGAACAGCAGGCCGAGTACGAGCATCGCGAGCCCCAGCCAGAGGTTGATCCGTACCCCCTGCGCCTTCTCGATCTGTGCGTGCTTGTCGAGCAGTCCGACGATCGTGATGATCACCCCGTACACGGTGAACAGCCCGCCGATCACGTTACGCACGTCGAACAGGCGCGCCGCTGACCTGGAGGTATGCGCCGCGAGTTCCTCTTCCTCGCGCAAGCGGTCGTCGTTGTCGGCCATCTCCACCTCCCCAGCGGATCTTCACACCCCTTGAACGCTACTGGTGGATGCCCGACCCCGCTCGTTGATCTTGGGAGGCCTCCTCACTCCACTCGGAGCACCTCGGCGGCGTGCCGGCCGACCACCATCGAGGCATAGAGTTCCGGGTCGAACGCCTGGGCGATCTGCACGTCGAGCTGCGCGCCGAGGCCGTCGAGTACGCGCGTGAAGAAGCATCGGGCGGCCGCCGCGTACACCACGTCGGCGATGTCGGCGTCCGACAGCCCCACGGCATGGAGCTGATCGATGTCGCACTGCTCCACCGACGCGGCGTCCGTCGCGACCTTCGCGGCGAACCGGTAGACCGCGCGGTCCTGCCCATCGAGGGTCTCGCCCGCCGGCGCCTCGGCGATGTGGTGGAGCGAAGCCTCGTCGCCGCAGATGTCGCGGAGCATCTTCGAGTGGGCGACGGTGCAGTACGTCGAGCGCAGGGCCCGCGCCGCCGCGATGGTGGCGAGCTCGAAGCGCCGCCGGTCCATTCCGCCGCGGATGGCGAGGTTGAGCGTGTTCCAGGCCTGGGCCACGTCCGGCCGGTGCCCGAAGGCGCCGGTGTAGTTGGGCAGGAACCCCCATGCGTCACGCTGCTGCCGGTAGTACTCGGCGGTGGCCCCGGTCGCGGCGTCCTCGGGGATCGTCTCGATGAACATGGCGCCATTGTGCGCAGGCGTCCAACGCTGGAGCGTCAGCTGTACGGCCGGTATCACCTCGCACCGGGGTGACACCGCCCGTATCAGTCGGCGGGTTGATTTGGCGGTATGGGTCGCGTACGCGAGGTAAGACGGCAAGATATGCGTTATGTCACTTCGACCGCGAATACCCCTGCCGTGGCTCTCCATCGGCGCGGCCCTGTTGGTTCTCGCCGGGCTGGTCGCCCTACCGGATGCGGCCAGCGCGGCCACCGTGGCGGGCGCCGGAAGGCCCACCGGCTCGACGCTGACGCTATCCGTCCAGCCGCGCAACCGTAGTGTCCACGTTGGACAGACAGCGACGTATCGGGTCGAGGTGAGCTCGACGACCGGACCGGAGGACGTGGGATTGAGCCTGGGCAGTGATGGCCTGCCTCACCCCGTCAACTTCTTCTTCGTACCCAACCCGACTCAGGACACCGCCACGCTCGTGGTACAGACCGAACCGACGACCGCGCCGGGCCGGTACGTCCTGACAGTCTTCGCCGACACGCCAACCGAACACGTCACCACGACGGTCAAGCTGAAGCTGATCCCGTGATCCCTTAACCCGGCGCGCCGCGCTCAGCTCACCAGAACGGGATGTACAAGACGATCGCCAGTACCAGCGCGACCACGCCGAGCAGGATCGGGTTGCGGTACCAGACGCGGTCGCCGACCAGCGCGTCACCGGTGACATCGGTGGAGCCGACCCCGTACACGAGGCCGTCGAGCTCCGGCATCGGCTTGGGCGTGGTGACGAAGGTGACGATGACGGAGACGATCGCGACGACCACGAACCCGACGCCCGCACCCCAGAAGCTCTCGGCGAGGTCGGAGTTGAAGCTCAGCACCTTGCCGAGGTACAGGAAGTAGATGGTGGCCGAGGCGAGCATGCCGGCGAGCAGCCCCACGAAGCCGGCCCACGGCGACATCCGCTTCCAGAACAGGCCGATGATGAACGTGGCGAACAGCGGCGCGTTGAACAGGGAGAACAGCGCCTGCAGGTAGTTCATGATGTTGTTGTAGCCGGCGGCGATGAACGCGGTGCCGACGCCGATGCAGACACCGATGACCGTGACGATCCGCCCTACCTTGAGGTAGTAGTCGTCGGGCCGGTTCTTCTTCACGTACGGCTGCCAGATGTCGTAGGTGAAGACGGTGTTGAAGCCGCTCACGTTGGCCGCCATGCCGGCCATGAACGAGGCGAGCAGGCCGGTGACGGCCAGGCCCAGCACGCCGTTGGGCAGCAGGTCCCGCATGAGCAGCGGGATGGCGTTGTTGTACTGCAGGTCTCCGGTCTTGGCGCCCAGCCCCTTGACGGTGACCAGCGCGACCAACCCGGGCAGCACGGTGAGCAGCGGGATGAACAGCTTCGGGTACGCGCCGATCAGCGGGGTGCGCCGCGCCGCGCTCATGTTCCGCGCGGACAGGGCCCGCTGTACCTCGGCGAAGTTGGTCGTCCAGTACCCGAACGACAGGACGAACCCCAGCCCGAAGATGATCCCGACCCAGCTGGCGCCCAGCGGATTGTGCGTACCGCCGGTGGTGGACCACGTATGCAGCCCGGCCTGGCCCAGCTTGGTCGCGCGTACCTTGTCCGCCAGGCCGCTGACCCCGCCCACCTTGATCAGTCCGAGGATCGATACCGGTACCAGCCCCGCGACGATGACGAAGAACTGCAGCACCTCGTTGTAGATGGCCGAGGAGAGACCGCCGAGCGTGATGTAGGCGAGCACGATGGCGGCGGCGACCAGGATCGACGTCCACAGCGGCCAGCCCAGCATGGCCTCCATGACCAGGGCGAGCGCGTACAGGTTGATCCCGGCGATGAGCACCTGGGCGACCGCGAAGGTGATCGCGTTGAGCAGGTGGGCCGAGTCGTTGAAGCGCCGGCGCAGGTACTCGGGGACGCTGCGGACCTTGGAGCCGTAGTAGAAGGGCATCATGACGATACCGAGGAACACCATCGCCGGTACCGCGCCGACCCAGTAGTAGTGCACGGTCATGATGCCGTACTGGGCTCCGTTGGCGGCCATGCCCAGGATCTCGATGGCGCCGAGGTTGGCGGAGACGAACGCCAGGCCGGTCACCCAGGCGGGCAGCGCCCGGCCGGAGAGGAAGAAGTCGGCACTCGTCCGCACCGCCCGGCGCACCAGGAGGCCGATGCCGAGCACGGTGAGGAAATAGAGCCCCAGGATCACGTAGTCGACGGCGTCAAGTCGCAGACGCAGTCCACCCGCCGCCAGTACCTCCACCGGCCCTCCCCAGTGTTCAGAGCCCCCCAAAGCCCGAACGTACCCACTGCCTGGAGATCCGCAATTCGAGAGCCGGGCGCCCGGTCAGCCGCCCGGGCGAGGCGGCACGCGCCTATCCAGGTCGGCCAGGTGCGCCTGTACCTGCTCCAGGCGGGCCATCACCTGGTCGATGTCGGCGCGGGTGGCGGCGCGCGCCTCCGGCTTGAGGGTGAGGATCAGGTGCCCGCTGGAGGAGAGCGAGCCCTGCGCCACGTCGGCGATGTCCTCGCCGTTCTGGGTCCGTATCGCGTGGTCCAGCTCGTCCTGGCGGATGGCGAGCCGGCGCAGCTCGCGGCGCAGCGGCTGGCCGTCCCGGATGAGCGTGGTGTCGGTGCCTTCCATGAGGCGCTCGACCTTCCCGCTGCGCGCCAGCCACCAGTTCACCAGGTAGTTCACCACGACCAGGGTCACGGCCCCGATCGCGCCGCCCAGCAGGCTGTCGTCGCTCCCGATGATCGCGTTCTGGACGACGTTGGACAGGACGAACATCACCACGAAGTCGAAGGTGTTGAGCGTCGCCAGGCCGCGCTTGCCGATGCCGCGGAACAACAAGGCGAGCAGGAAGTACACGGCGATGGTACGGATGATCTTCTCCACGACCGGGATCTGGATCACGAACAGGTCACGCCACACGGCAACGCCCTCCCTCGACGCGGATCGGTCTCGCTCGACCCCTGATCAGTAGATCAGCAGATGGAGGGTACGCGGTCCGTGGACGCCCTCGACGCGGTTGAGTTCGATGTCGCTGGTGGCGGAGGGCCCGCTGATCCAGGTCTGCGGGCGGCGCGGGTCCAGCCGGGCGAGGCCCTCGGGCACGGTGCCGGCGATCTGTTCGGTGCTGATGACACACAGGTGGTAGTCGGGCAGTAGGGACAGCGCACGGCGGCCCTGCCCGGTGCCGGCGTCGAGGATGACGGTACCGGTGAGGGCGATCGCGGCGGCCGCCCCCGTGATCACGCCGTCCGCCCCGTCCAGTTGGCCACGGGTCAGCGGCGGCTGGTCGGGCAGCGGCTCGATGTCGGCCTCGGCGAGCCAGGTCTCGGGCAGGCCGGGGGGTACCACGAGGCGGCGGGCACCCCGTGCGCGCAGCGCGGCGGCGACCGCGGCGGGCAGCCCGGCCTCGGTGGTGCGTTCGACCGTCGCCCGGTAGTCGGCGGCCCGCTCCGCGAACAGAGCCACGGTATCCACAGTGGACGGCTGCGCGTCGGAGCGGTCAAGCGAAGCCAGCGACGCCGTGGGTGATGCCGCGCGGTGGTACTCGCGCGGCACCGGTACCGGACCGGGATGGTCGGCGAGGGCGGCCCGGATCCGGGCGAGGATGTCGTCCTTAGCTGCCATGGGTCTGCTTCCACCAGGCGCGGAACGATTGCCGGGCGGGCGGCGGCATGTCCCGGGTACCAAACCATGCTTTGACCCAGCCGGGGCCGCGCAGCCGCAGTCGCCGGCGGCGGCCGAGCAGCGCGCCGCCGACGCGTTCGGCCGCCGCGAGCCGGCCGGGCTTGGCGAAGGTGGCCGCGGCCGCCGCCATCACCGCCCGCTCCCCCCAGTGGCCCCCTTGGTGCTCGACGACCTTCGCGCGCAGGTGGACGAGGACTTCAGGGATGTCGATACGCACCGGGCAGGCGTCGAAGCAGGCGCCGCACAGGCTGGAGGCGAACGGCAGGGATGCGGTCTGCGCGTCGACCGGGTGCTCGGCGATGCCGCGCAGCAGCGGGGTGACGATGGCCCCGATCGGTCCCGGATAGGCCGATCCGTAGGCGCGC
>JBPYFB010000507.1:0-5407 GCA_051986465.1 Rugosimonospora sp. | reverse complement strand
GGCCGCGGCGGCGATGTCCGGCACCCGCACGTCCGCCAGGCCCTGGCTGGTGGCCAGCCGGAATGCGGCCAACGCGAGATCCCGACGCGTGTCGTCCCGCTGCTGATCCCGGCGCCAGGGCCGGGATGCGGCATCCAGAGACGTAGCCATGCTTCGACCGTAGCTCGATCCTGCGTGACGCGCAATATCTGCGCGTCACGCAGCTAGTGCCCGTCACGCACCCGGCCAGGTCGACAGAGGACGGGACCCCGCCGGCCCTGACATGCCATTAGCATGTGGGCCATGACGCGTGGCACTGCCATTCCGTCCGATATGGACACCCGGGTCTACTCGCGTCCCTCGGCGTTGGCTGGTGATCATCTCGCCCTCGCCACCTCCGCTCCGGACGAGGTGGACGGTCGCCTGTACTTCCGGGGGTTCATGCGCTCGCCGCGGGTCGTCGCCTGCGGGATGCTCGCGCTGGCCGACATCGCGGCCGCTGATTTCCGGCAGATTCGCACCGAACGGGCCGGCGGGCGGGACCCGGTGGTGACATCCGACGGTGAGCGGCTGCGCTTCGAGTCGCTGTCCCGGTGCGGGGGCGTCTACGGTCGACTCGACGTCGACGCGGCCGGTCTGGACGGTGTACCGGCCGGCCGGGGCACCACCAACGTCGATGTCAACCCGCCGCTGTACCAGGCACTCACCCGGGTCGGCGGGGACGATCCGCTGCGCTTGACCGTCGGCGCGGACGAGGTAGCGGCGACCACTGTGGACGGTCAGGTCGTCGAGAAGCGGGTACCGCTGCCGGATCGCTGGTTGCGCGGACTGGCTGAGGTGGCGGCGCGGGCCGCGGCGCTCGATCCGCGCATGGACCTGCCGGTCGGCCGGGCCAGTGGTCTGCTGGCCGAGCTGTCCTCGACTGCCGTGCGGCGGACCCGGTGGATCGTCCCGACCGGCCGGACCTGGCGCTCGACCGGCCAGGCGGTGCCCGGTGCGATCTGCGTCGCGGACGGGTACCGGCTGTCGGTGCTGCGCCCCCTGCTGCCGCTCGCGCGCACCGTCACCATCTATTCGCCGCCAACGACGGGCGCCCCCGCGCAGGTCAGCGGATGGATGCTGGACTTCGGTACGGCCCGGTTCACCATGCTGCTCTCCGACGCGGTCATGCACGGCTTCGCGGGCGACGGACAACTGCTGCGGGACCTCGGGTCGGACATGGTGGTCGCCGACGGCGACGTGCTGGCGGCGATGCTGGCCGGCGATCCGGTGTTGGACCGGGCGACCCTCGCCGAGCGCACCGGGTGGGTCGCCGGCCGGGTCGCCTCGGCGCTGTCGGCTCTGGCCACCGCCGGGCAGGTCGGGTACGACCTCGCCGCGGCGGCGCACTACCACCGGCCGCTGCCCTACCGCGCCGATCTGGTTGCCACCCTGCACCCCCGGCTGGCGGCGGCCCGGCTACTGGCCACCGCGGGCACGGTGACGCATACGGCGAACGGCTTCGAGGTGACCTCGGGCGAGCGCACGTACCTGGTACACCGCAAGGGCGACAGCTACGCCTGCACCTGCGCCTGGTGGGCGCGGCACCAGGGCGGCAGGGGGCCGTGCAAACACGTTGTCGCCGCTACGATCGTCGGGCATGGAGCGGGGGAGCTGTGACTGACGCCTGGGCAGAGGCCCGTGCGCTGATCGATGCGGCCGACGCGGACGCGCTGGAGAAGCTGTTCGCCGGGTTGGACGCTGGCGAGCGGGCCGCCCTGCTGCCATTGCTCGACGAGCACCGGCCGGCCCCGGCACAACCGCAACCGGTGGTCCTTCCACCGTTGGAGCCGGAACCCTTGCCGGACCTGCCAGACAGCGGTCGTATCGCCATCATGTGGTCGGGCAACGAGCCGCCGCCACGGGATCGGGACGGGTTGCGGGAGTACCTGCAGCGGCAGCGGATGCGGCAACGGGAGCAGTCTCGGGAGCGGGAGCGGCACCAACTCGAGTGGCAGGCGCAGATGGATGCGCGGCAGCTGACCGAGCGCCGCTACCAGACTCTCGCGCTGGCGGTGCTGTGCTGCGTGCGTACGGCCGACGACGGCGTGCGCCGGATCCATCGGTCCTGGACGACCGGTTGGCCGCTGCGCCCGGATCCCGATACCGCCGTACCCGTCCTGCTCCGGCTGCGCGGCGACACGTGGTGCGCCTCGCTCGCCCGCGGCCTGGTACGCCGGGTACGCAGAACCAGCACAGGCACCTGGCCGTTCACCGAGGCGCTGCTGCGAGCCGCCGATGCCGGCCCGCCCACCACGCCGGCCGCGATCGTCCAGTACGTCGCCATGTGGCGCGGCGGGGATCTCGCCGATCAACTCGCCCGCGACCCGTGGTTCGACCACGTCGTACCGTTTCTCTTCGACGAGGACGTCGTCGCGGCCGCGCTGAGCACTGGGGTGGCCGGCCGGGACTGGCCGCCCGCGCTGGCCACGCTCGTTCAGACCGGGCGCCTGCCCAGGGCCACCGCGATCGCCGGTTGCCTGCGCCGGCTGCGCGGCGGCGGCCGGGTCGGCGTGCTCCGGCCGTACCTGGGCCTGTTGACCGCGGCCGCGCCCACCGTTGCCGAGTTGGCGGGGCACAGGCAGGAACTCATCGGCCTGCTGCCGACGCCGTTCCTACCGGCGGCGAGCTTCGCGTACCAGGCGCTGCGCGATATCGACGCGGCCGACCGGCTGGATGCCACGGCGTTCGACGAGATCACCCGCAGCGTGTTGTCCCGGCCGGAGAAGAAGCTGATCCGGGCGCACCTTGGCTGGGTACGCGACCGGCTCGCCGCCGATCCCACCGAGTTCGACCGCCTGCAGGACGCTCTCGTCGTCGGCCTGCACCATCCGATGGCCGACCTCGCCACCGAGACCCTCGACCTCATCGCCGGCCACCTGCCCGCCGATACGGACCGGCTGCGCACCGAACTGTCCATGTTGGACGGTCCGGTCGCCGAGCGGCTGGCCACTCTGCTCGGCACGGTACCCGAGCCACAACTACCGGTCGCGGCCCCGGTCATGACGCCGCCGCCCGCCATGCCGGCGCCGCTGGACCTGGCCGCCTTGGCCGGCGAACTGGTCATCGTGCTGCGCGGCGACCGGGACGATCCGGTCCGGCACGAGCTCCTCCTCGACGGGTTGGTCCGCGCCGCGCGGGGCGACCGGGCCGAGGCCGCCCGCGTCCTCAAGCCGCTACTGGTGAACGCCTGGCAGCCGTGGCGCGAGTTGATTTACGCGGCGTGCGGTGAGGTCGCGCCGCCCCTTCCACACCCGCCCTACCATGAGCGCAATCCCTTGCCGCTCAACGTGTTCATCTCGAACAGGCATACCGAACTCGTGGGCCGCCTGCTGGCCGACCCGCCACCGGCGCTGCTCGCGACACCGGCCACCGTGGCCGGGCACGTCGATCCCACCCGGCTGCTCGCCCTGCTGCGCGAGGCCGAGCGGGACGGTTGGCAGCCCGGCCACGCCGACCTGACCCAGGCGCTGCTGCGGCTGCCGCGCGACATCGAGCCGGGCGTACGGGTGCAAACGCAGCGGCTCGTGTCACCGGCCGGCCAGGCGTTCGCCTCCTGGCTCGCCGCCGCCCCGAACGATGGTGAGCCGGCAACCTGGATCGAAGAGGTGCGCGTCGGCCTGGACAGGTCCGTGCGACGGCTGGCGATGCTCGCGCCGGGCGAGCGCCTCGCCATGCTGGCGGATCCGCGTCCCCCAGGCCAGCGGCTCGTGTATGTCTGGGACCGGTTGTTGATCGGGCTGTGGCCGGCGATCGCGCCGTCGCACCGCGAGTTGGTCGCCGTCCACGTACAGCCGATCGCCGCCGCCGGGGGAGCCATGTCGACCCGGTTCCTGGAAGGGCTGGCGCTGGCGGACGGGCCGGCCGGTCCGGCGATGTCGTCGGTACTGGCGAACACGCTCGCGGCCACCCGGGAGGACGTACGGTTCGCCGCCGTGGACGCGCTCCTGACGCTCGGCGCCCGCCCCGACTGGACCAGTACCGGCCTGGGTACCGAAGTCGCTGCCCTGGTCATCGGAGAGCACATCGTGCTGCAGCGAGTGGTGAAGGCCCTTGCCGAGATGTCCCGCGCCGGTGCGCACCACACCGTCTGGGAGGTGGCTGTCGCGGCGCTGCCCACGCTGCTCCCCGCCGGTACCCGACCGGGACTGGCCGACCTCGTCACGCTCGCCACCACGGCGGCTCGCGCCAGCGGGCGTACCACGTCGATGCCCGAACTCGACGCGGTCGCGGCGAAGCCCGGCCGCGGCCAACTCGTGGTGGCCGCCCGTGAACTCGCGGCGGTCCTGGCGCGCTGACAACCGCTCGGCGACGGTGGAACGAGGATTGGGTGCCAGCACCCAACCCTCGTTCCCGCTCAAGGAACCTGGCCTGTCTTAAGGAATCCGGCCTGGTTTATGGAATCTGGGCGACCAGCGTGGCGTCCAGAACCAGATCGGCATTCCAGTAGATGGCGTTCTCGTTGGTGGTCCAGTTCGAATCGTTGTCCAGGTAGCACTTGGCCGGGGCGGTGCATGACAACAGGGGGTTGTTGTAGACGTTCGGGCCATCGGGCATA
Organism: Rugosimonospora sp.; assembly: GCA_051986465.1. Taxonomy (GTDB): domain Bacteria; phylum Actinomycetota; class Actinomycetes; order Mycobacteriales; family Micromonosporaceae; genus DATEJJ01. The sequence goes on along the minus strand of JBPYFB010000507.1, from coordinate 831 downwards.
TAGCCCTTCGGCACACCGGGGTGCCCCGCATTGCTCCAGGCCGTCGAGAAGATCGTCGTGACGCTGTCCGCGCCTTCCCCGGTGACAAAGCTCAGATGCAGCGGGTTGATCCCCAGGATGTAGTTCATCGCGGCCTGCACGGCCCGAATGACGCGCACATCGCTGCTCAAATCACGATCGCCCAGCACGATGGTCCCCAGCGCCAGTACGTGCGTGATATTGAGCGCCACGCCGTTGCTTCCCCAGTAGTAATCGTTGTCCTGGAGCGTGTTGTGCCACGGGCCCTGCTCCGAGCGCGCCAGCACGGGCTCGCGCCAGGCCGCGAACTTGCTCGCAAACCAGGCTCTGGCGGTGGCATCGGGTCGAGCAGCTTGCAGGTAGTCAAGGAAGGCCGTCTGTGCCATGTTGCCGACGCCCTCCGGGTTGTCTCTGGACCCGTCCCAGGCGCTCGCGAAATTCTGGTAGTTGTCAATGAAGTACTGGTTGTACTGTGCGTCGCCGGTCGCCCGGTAGAGCGCCGCGGCGGCCCACAGGCGATCCGCGTGATCGTCGCTCACGCCATAAGGACCGGGCACCGGGGCAACGCCATTGGGGTTGGCGACCAGGTAGTCCCAGCCACGGCGGGCCGCCGTCAGGAGGGTGGCGGCGTAGGTCGGATCAACCTTCTTGAACGAGATCGATGCCTCCGCCAGGGCCGCGGCGGCGCTGGCCGCGTCGTCAGTCGGCCGTACATTGGTCCGCGAACCGTCGACATCCTCGATACGGCGTTGGGTGGTGTCCTTGTCAGGCGCGCTCTGGCTGCTGGGTTGCACCATATGGTAGAAGCCGCCG